>CAZGLN010000063.1:8518-16453 GCA_964526545.1 uncultured Chthonomonadales bacterium | reverse complement strand
GGAGCGCGGAATGGAGAAGGCGCGCGCCACCCAGGCGGAAGGAGTAGAAGCCGTGCGCGCGGCCGTCGCGCGTCTGGAACATCTGCGTTCCGAACTCGACCAGACACAGCAGGGCCTCGCTCCATCGTTGGAGGTGACGGTGCGCGAGGCAGTCGCAGCCCCCGCTTCGTGAGCGTGCGCGGCAGGGCAGTCTGCCGCGAGAAGCGGCCCACAATCCCCATAGCCGTCTGAGCAAGCCGGTCTACCGCGTTTCGGATCTCGTCGGCCGATGCCGTGGCGAGGATACCGCGCGACCTTCCCGCGGCAGGTGCATGCGCGCCGCTCCTGGAATCTGGTGTCATCCATCCACTGTTCCACGACCTGCTAGGTATCCGCCCGCATGCTGATGAGTACCGTGGTCGCATTTGCCGCCCTTACCGAGCCGCATCGCTTCTGGCCCATCTTCCCGCGCCCACAGGTCGTCCTCACGGTCGCCAGCGTACCCACGCCCGATCACGCCGTGCTGCTGCAGACTCTGGCCGGGCTCTCGGCGCGCCCGGACCCGCGCAACAGCCCGCGTGAAGTCATCTGGGTGCCTGCCGGCCATCCCGAATACGTTCGGCTGTACGAGTCCATGGTCCGCCGAACCGGCGCCAGGGTTTCGGGCCCGCACTCCGTCTGGAGCCTCGCGGATCGCTTTCGCGCCCGTGGCATGCTGCGCGGCTACATCCTCTACCGCCGCGACACAAGCGCCCGCCCGCTCCATGCGGAGGGTCCGGCCGATGTGAGCGTGAATGTGGCGACCAGCCTCTGCGCGCCTCTCAACGCAGTGGCCGTCTCCGAGGAGCTGGAGCAGGAGGCGCAACGGCATGGCCTCACCCGCCTGCTGGATGCGCGCAACCTTACCGAGGAGCAGTGCTTCACCGAGTACCAGCACTCCTTCAGCAGACGCGTGCTCGCGCTGATAGACCCCAAGGTCGCGGCAATACGCATGGAGGCGGTCGCCATGGGCGCGATGGTGCTCTGCAGACCGGGACCGCTCTACGAGCGGGCGCTCGCCTGGCTTGAGCCGGGCTCGCCTATCCTCGGATGGGGCCTTGGCGATGAGTTTCTGCAGACGGAGCCCGCATCGCGCTGGGCACACTTCCAGACAGCCACCAACTGGTGCGCCAATCTGCCGATACTCGCCACGGAGCCGGTTACCCCCTCGCTCGCCCGCACGTGGCGCAAGGCTGCGAACCGCCGCGTGATTTGGGAGCTCCCCTGGGAGCAGGACGTGCACTATGCGGCGTTCGTCATGACCGACGGCGACAACGTGCAGTGGCTGATGGGCAACTTCCTGGGAGGCGAGGAGGACTCCTGGTGGGCGTCGCCGGCCCGAGGGAGGTTCCCCATGGGCTGGACTGCCTGCCAGGCGGATCTGGCACAGCTCTCACCCTACACCCTGGGCCGCCTGGCGTCTACCGCCACACCGAACGATGACCTGGTGCTCTACGGCGGCGGCTACTACTATCCCGACCTCTTCGGCAAAAGCCGGCCAGGTCCCACAGACTGGCTGCGACAGCACGCGGAACGAATCGCACCCTACATGCGGCTGGCGGGATCCCGGGCGTTTGCCGTCAACTGTGCCCGGTGGGACGGCGCGGAGGCCAGACGCGCCTACGCGCTCTATGCCCGAAAACTGCCGAACCTGGCAGGGGTGCTGGCAGTGCAGTACGCTCCCTACACCGCCGGAGCGGGCCGCGTGCTCTGGTTTCCAAACGCCCAGGGAGCGCCTATTCCGGTGGTCTCCGCCCGCTTCGCGCTCTGGAGCCATACCAACACGCCTCAAGATGGCTCACCGGCGATTATCGCCGAGCGGCTGAACGCTCTGCCCTCTGCGGGGCCGCCGGAGACGGAGGACCGCTTCACCTGGATCACGGTGCATTGCTGGTCCTACTTCATGGAGCCTTCCCGCGAGCGCACAGGCCCGCCCGAGGACCCCTACACCGAGCAGGTGGACCAGGCCGCCGCAAGGGAGCGAGGGGCAAGGCGGGGTCTGTGGCCCGTGCTCTGGTGTCGCGAGCGGCTCGCACCGCATGTGCGCGTGGTTACTCCCACGGACCTGCTTCTGCTCATGCGCCTGCGCACGCGCCCCGGCGAAACGCTCCAGGCCGAGCTTGCCGCCCTGGCACGGCTGGGAGGAGGAAGCGCCTTCCGTGCCGCGCTGGCGCAGGCGGAGCGTTTGCTGCGCGCCGGCCGCCACGCGGAGGCCTTCGCCATGGGCAGCCGCGCGTGGAACCTGGCGGGCAGACCGCGCCCGTGACGCCCCCCCCAAATCGCCTGACCGCCAACCCTTACCAACCGTCGGCCCACATCCGTTAGGCAAGCGGAATCCAGGCCTCCGCAGGAGCCGGACGCAGCCATCCCGAAGTCGCAAGCGATGGATCCCCTCGGCCCACGAATCACCCCACCCGCCGGCGCCGCCAGAATGGTCGCGCCACCAGTTCGCTTTCGTGCTTTCGCGCTCGGCCTCGTGCTCGTGCCGCTCAACGTCTACCTGATCCTCTTCGCCGAGCTCCGCTGGTACCTCATCCTCACCCTCAATCCGCTCTTCGTTACGCCGGTCTTCTTCCTGCTGGTGCTTGTCGGCCTGAATGCCATCCTTCGGCCGCGCCATCCGTCGCTCACGCTGCGCCCGGCCGAGCTGGTGGTCATCTACGTCATGCTCGTGATGTCGTGCACGGTCGCCACGCACGATTTCATCATCAATCTCATGGCGCTCATCGGCTGGCCCGCCTATGCCGCCAACGCACAGAACGCCTGGGAATCGCGTCTGTTCCCGCTCCTGCCGAAGTGGATGTTTCCCTGGGACAAGGAGCTGCTGACAAGCGCCTTCACGGGGCGCGCCTCGCTCTACCGGTGGGATGTGCTCCTGATGTGGCTCGCGCCGCTGGCGTGGTGGTTTCTCTTCATCCTCGCCATCGGCTGGAGCATGCTCTGCCTGAACGTACTCATCCGCAAGGCCTGGGTGGACGATACGCGGCTCTCCTTCCCCATCGTTCGGCTGCCTCTGGCGCTCACCGAGGAGCCGGTACGCGGCTCCATGCTGCGCAGCCGCGCCCTCTGGATTGGGTTCACTGCGGCAATGCTGCTCGACCTGATCAACGGCCTTCATGACTGGTACCCGAATCTGCCCCACTTCCAGACCCTGGCGCGCTGGCTGCAGTTTCCTACCCCGCCCTGGAATCTGACCCATCCCTTCGTGGTTACCTTCTATCCCTTCGCCATCGGTCTCGCCTTTCTGGTGCCTCTCGATGTCTCTTTCTCCTGCTGGTTCTTCTACCTCTTCATGAAGCTGCAGATAGTGCTGGGGTATCAGTTCGGCTACGGCGACGTGCCGGACTTCCCCTACATCACGGAGCAGGCCATCGGGGCGTGGTATGCCTTCGGTTTCTACCTGCTCTGGGTCTCGCGGGGTCATCTCAAGAGGGTGCTGCGCACCGCGCTGCGGAGCCCGGGCGATCGTCAGCCCGACGAGCCTATGTCGTACCGTACGGCCCTGGTGGGACTCGTTGCGGGCATGGCCGTCTTCTTCGGTTTCTGGTGGGCCGCCGGCATGAGCCCCGTCTGGTGCCTGGTTACCCTGGGAACCTACTTCCTGCTGGCACTCAGCATCACGCGCGTTCGCGCCGAGGCGGGCGGGCAGCACACGGTGTGGGACCTTGAGCCCATGCGCCTCATGCGGCTCTTCGATTCGCGCTCGCTCGGCGCCAACAACATCGCGATGGCGGGAATCAGCCACTGGTACTGGCGGCTGAACAGAAGCCATGTGATGCCCAGCCAACTGGAGGCGCTCCGGCTCGGCCAGGAGCACGGCATGCGCCTTCGCGGCCTGGTGCTCCCCATGATGGCTGCCTTTGCGCTCGCAACCGCCGCCGGTATGTGGGCCGTGCTGGACATACTGCACCGCCATGGAGCGCAGGGCAAGTGCGTAGGCTTCCCGATGTGGACCATCGTGGAGACCTACAACTTCATAGATACCGGCGTAGGCGCGGGTTTTCGCTCAGAGCCCGGGCGGTGGTCGGCGGTGGGCCTCTCGGCGACCTTTCTTGGCGCGCTTGCCTGGCTCCGGACGCGGTTCACCTGGTGGCCGCTCCATCCGCTGGGGTACTGCATCGGCCCGGGTCTTCTCTGGCTCTGGTGCCCCTTCTTCGTGGCCTGGCTGCTGAAGTGGCTGATTCTGCGCTATGGCGGCCTCAGCACGTACCGCCGAGCGCTGCCCTTCTTCCTCGGCCTTGTTTTGGGCGATTACACCGCGGGCGCTCTCTGGGCGCTTGTGGGACTGGCCCTGGATACACCGACGTACCGTATCTTTCACTAGCCAACCGTGTGCAGAATCGGCGGCGGCACGCCGAACCCAGGGGAGGCGGCGCTTCGTAGTCCCGATGAGCAGGCTCGGCTACCGCGAATGCGGTCGGTTCTTTAACACGACGATCCTGCGAGGGGAGGGAGATCATGCGCTCCGCCTGGGTGCTTCTGATGGCTCTCGCCGCGTGTGCCGCTCTGGTTGCGCAGACCGTGCCCCGAGACAGAGGTTCCGCCATTCCTCCCGATGCCGAAAAGGTTCTGCCCGGCACGGACGCCCACCCGCCCATCCTGCACTCAGCCGAATGGCATCAGCCGGTTCCGCTTCCTGCTCCCGTGAACACAGCCGGCGCGGAGGATGCTCCCTACATCTCCGCTGACGGCAAGACGCTCTGGTTCTTCTTCACGCCGGATGTGCGCGTACCGCCGCAGAAGCAGCTTCTGGATGGCGTTACCGGTATCTACGAGACGCGTAAGACGGCGGACGGCTGGACCGTACCCAGGCGATTGGCGCTGCAGAAGCCGGGCCAACTGGCCCTGGACGGGGCGCCGTGCGTTCAGGGCGATACGCTCTGGTTCTGCAGCGCACGGCAGGGCAACTTCCGCGGCGTGGATATGTGGATAGCCTCCCGCAAGAACGGTGTGTGGACTGACTGGCGCAATGCGGGGCAGCGACTGAACAAGGAGCTGAAGATCGGCGAAGTGCACCTGACCGCCGACGGCCGCACGCTCTACTTTCATGCGGAACGGCCCGAAGGCAAGGGCAAGCTCGATATCTGGCGCACCCGGCTAGTGAAGGGCGAATGGGTAGATCCAGAGCCGATAGACGCGGTTAATTCCGCGGAGGATGAAGGCTGGCCTTTTATCACCCCGGACGGTCGCGAGCTCTGGTTCCTGCGCACCACGCGAGGTGCGCCAGGCATCTACCGGTCACGCATCGTCGCCGGGCGCTTCTCGCCCCCGGAGCTCATCGTTTCACAGTTCGCTGGCGAGCCCACGCTAGACCGCGAAGGCAATCTCTACTTCGTGCACCACTTCTTCCGCGATGGCCGCATGATCGAGGCGGATATCTACTTCGCCCGCAAACAGCAGCCGCGCCGGTCCGCCAGATAGGAGAAGAGCGGCACTAGCCCTCCGCGGCCCAGAGGATGCCGCCCAGGATGTGCCGCAGGAAGAGCGACTCGGAGAAGCTCTCGTCCGTGTGGCCCATGGCTGTATACCAGAACCGACCGGCGCCAACACGACGGCACCAGGCGATGGGATGATCCGTGCCCATTTCGCCCCCAGCGTAGGTCGCCTCGTCGAGAGTCAGCAGAACCAGCACGCGAGGACGCGGATTGGAGGCGAAGTTGTACCATTCGTCGGTGCGTTGCCAGGTGTCGGGCAGTTCACGCGTGGAGGGATGCCGCGTATCTTCTCGGCGCACGGTCGCCGGAACGATTCCTGAGTGGTTCTTGAAGGCCGCACCGCACGCCTCCTCGTACCACTTCCAGTTCTCCTCCATGGCCGAGGGCCCGAATATCGCCCCATGAATGGCGGCCACGCCTCCGCCCCCCTCCAGATAGCCCTTGAGTGCCTCTTGCTGCGCCTCGTTAAGCACATCGCCGGTTACACTGAGCAGAACGACCGCGCGGTAGCGCGCCAGATTCTCCGAAGTGAATGCCTCGCTCTCCTCCGTGGCATCCACCTGGAAGCCGTGCTCCTGTCCAAGGGCGCGGATGGCGGCGATGCCCAGCGGGATATTGGCGTGGCGGTAGCCGAGCGTCCGGGAGAAGACCAGCACGCGCCGTTCTGCGGCCGCGCTGCCGGCTTCCTCGTAGATGCCCAGTTCCCGGATGGCCGGCGACCCGCCGTAACTCCTGGTGATCACGAGCTCAACGCGACGGCACGTGGTTGGCGGCAGAGGCACCACCAGGGTGTTGTCCAGGTACTCCGCGCCGGAAACGGCAGCAACTTCCTTGCCATCGCACAGCACACGGAAATCGCGCGGAGCGTAGGAGTGATGGCCGAACCCGATGATGCTGATAGCGCGGATTGCCCTCTCCACCGGAAACGTAACGCGCAGCCTGTAGAGTGCGGCTCCATCCGCCTCGTCCCAATAGGTCGCTAGGTTGCCGTCAATGGCTGCCTGATCTCCGTGCGCGTCGCCGTCCTTCTCCAGATCGTCCGGGCTGTCGGCCGTACCGCTGGGCGCGATGTTCACCAGGCCCACCAGCGCTACCGTGGTCTCCGCCGCGATGCGCCGCGCCTCGGGAGACTTGCAAGCGGCGCGAAGCCTGGCGAGAGCCTCGCCGGCCGCACGCGCATCCTGGACCTGTAGCGCGCGGGCCAACAACGAAACCGCGGTGGCCGCTTCCACCTCCACTTCCGGGTCCGCGACGGATTCCAGGGCGAGCGCCAACCCTTCCAGGTGCGGCACCTGCATCAGCGCGGAGAGCACCCTCCGCCGATCGTCCGCGCCCTTTGCGAGGCCCATCGCCTCGCGCAGCAGGCCGATGGCCCATTCCCGGGGAAGGGCGCCAGGCTGCCCAGCCTGCGCAATGAGTCCGCGAAGGGCCAGGACCTGGTGCGTGCGCGAGCGTGCCTCACGAGCAAGTCTCCGCAGATCCGGGATGACGGAAGTGGATGGCCACTCCACCAGAAGCTGCACCGCCGCATCCGCGGCTACGGCATCCGCCGCCTCCGCGGCCTCGCGCAGGAGCGCCAACGACTCGGGGATATCGCGCTGGGCGGCCGCTCGCAGAAGAGCCGCCCGCTGTGCGGCGCCCGCCGTGGAGTATGCCTGGCGCAGCGCTCCTAGCGCCGCTCGTGGGTCTCGGCAGCGCCTCATCGCCTCGCCAAGGGCGTGTGCCGCAAGTTCCCTCTCCGCGGGGCGTGCCGCCGAAACGGTCATCGCCAGCAGCCCCGGAATCTCGGAGTCTCCCGCGAGTCGTGCGAGCGCCTGAAGTGCCGCTGCCCGCACCTCCGGGCTCTCGGCCGACGCGAGGCGAAGGAGAAACGGCGCAACGGAAGGCCCGCCGCGTGCAGCGAGACACCGCGCCGCGGCCGCCCTCTCCAGCGCCGGCCTGCCGCCTAATGAAACGGCCCGAAGCTGGCGTTCCACCTCCGCGCCCGGCATAGTGGCGATGGCGCGCTCCGCCGCAGCGCGCTCCGCGCCCTTGCCCGCCGCGGCGCGCAGCAGAGCACCCACGCTGGAGACATCCGCCAGGCGAGAGAGGGCCATGCAGGCAGCCTCACGCACCCTCGCGGACCGATCCTGCATCGCCCCGCGGGCGATTGGCGTGGCCCACGCCCGGTCGGCCTGGGCGAGCACCGCCACGCGGGCGCTCTCAGGCCAGGTGGGGAAGGCATTGCGCACGGCCGGGAGCGAGGAGCCGTCCAGTTCGCGCCAGATCAGCGCGGCGGCGGCTTGCCGCAGCGCTTCCGGCCCTCTGGCAAGGGCCGCCAACAGGGCGGAGCGCCCCTCGGCGGGATGGCTGCGCACGAGTCCACGCAGCGCCGCCGCGCGCACCGCGGCCGATGAGCCCGCATTGAGCAGGGACCGAAAGGTACTGCCGGCCAGTGGGCGCTCGCCTCGGGCGGCTGGTGGGGCCTGGGGCTGGGGGCCGG
>CAZGLN010000063.1:0-8489 GCA_964526545.1 uncultured Chthonomonadales bacterium | reverse complement strand
CAGCCGACTCCCTGGCAACTTTCGAGTCTCGCAGGCCGAGCAGGGCGGCACGGGTTCCCACCTGTCCCAGCGCATGCAGTGCCGCCTCGGTCACTTGCCTCGGTCCCGTGCGGACAAGACGGAGAAGGTCGGGAACGGCTGCCTCCACGCGGCGCGATCCCAGCGCCTCGATGATGGCGAGCTGCGGCGCGCCGGAGGCCTTGCCCAGTGCCCGCCGGAGTGCGTCATCGGCGGATGAGCCGGGAATGCCGCGCAAAGCCCCGACGGCATCGAGGGCCACCCGCGAATCGCCGAGCGCCGCCGCGAGACCCGGCACGGAGCGTGACGTGCCGATAATACGCAGCATGCGGCATGCCCAACCGCGCGCATCCGGCGTGGCGGCGGCATCCTCTAAGACAGCCAGCAGTTCGCGCTCCAGTTCAGCCCGGTCGGAAGTCCCCGCCGTGCGGATCCTGGCCTCAATCTCCGCCAGCGCGGCCCGCGACGAGCCCTCTGTGTAGCGGCGCGCCTCGACAAAGGGGTCTTGCCCGCGCGCGAGATTGGCGGCGGTTACAAGGAGCGCGAGCGCGGGCAGCAAGGTCCATGCACGCATTCGGGTCACCTCCATAGAGTTCAGAGATGCCAGGGAGGCCGCAGAGCGCGCACCAGCAGTTGGGCGGCCCCGGAGTCGTCGCGTATGGCCTCCCGTGCGGGATCCCAGCGAATGGTCCTGCCCGTCCAGATAGCGATCATGCTCAGCTGGATGATGGAGTCGGACAGGAAGGCGGCCTCCACGGGTGCCACGGTGGGCTGCCTGGTGCGCACGGCGGTGATGAAGTTGCCCATGTGGTTATCGCTCACCAGCAGCCGCTTCTCATCCGGACCGATTCGCTCCGAGGCCAGCGAGGCCGGCTCCGTAGTGAGGCCCCCTCGCGAGATGTGCACTCTGCCTCGCTCGCCAATAAGCGTGGTGCGGTCGCCGCCTGGCACGTAGTGGAAGGTGGCGCCGTTGGCGAATCTGCCCTCGATTTTCCAGTCGTAGGGCGCGTCGAAGAGGCCCGTCCCGAACTTGCCCGTGCCGCGAAACTCCACGGGCACGGCCTGAGGTCCATCACCCAACGCCCAGACCATGTCCGTGAGCGGGTGAGAGCCCCAGCCTCCAAGGAATCCGTGTGCATTGTCGCTGCACCAGTAAGCGCCCCACTCGGTGCAGCGGTCCTTCGTGTAGGGTCTGTAGCGCGCAGGACCAAGCCAGAGGTCGTAATCCAGGTTCTCCGGCACGGGTATCGGCTCCAGTGATCCGCCCTCGAAGCCGTAGCTGGGCGCGGTTACCTCCACCGCCAGCACCTTCCCGATGCGCCCATTGCGCACCAGCTCCGCGCCATGCCGCACATGCGCCAGCGAGCGCTGCTGCGTGCCGTACTGAAAGACGCGCAGATGCCGGTTCACCGCGGCACGCATGGCCTGAATCTCCTCCATGCTCAGGCCCAGCGGCTTCTCCACATACACATCCTTGCCCGCGCGCACGGCAAGCAGGGCGGCGGGCACGTGCCAGTGATCGGGCGTGGCGATGATAACGGCATCGAGGTCCTGCCGGGCGAGGAGCTCGCGGAGATCCCGGTAGGGCGTGCACACCTTGCCTCCGTAGCGCGTGTTGAGCCAGTTGGCCCAGTGCTCGCGCCGGTTGCGAAATGGGTCGCAGACAGCCGTTATCTTCACATGGTCCTGTGCCGCCGCCTCCTGCAGCAGCATGCTTCCGCGCCCTCCCACCCCGATGCACCCCACTAGGGTCTGGTTGCTTGGAGCGCTCGGGCCGCGCACCTGCCCGAACGCAAGGGTTGGTGCCACGGCACTCGCCGCCGCGGTAAGTACTTCCCGCCGTGAGAAACCTCCCCGAGAATCCATCGCTTTGGCTCCTTCCTCGCTCTCTACTCCTCCAGCAGAGCGCGCAGATGGGCGAGGCTCCGTTCTGCTTGCGGAATGGTGCCGCACTCCACGCTCAGCACAATGTCACGCGGCGCCTTGCGGCAGAGGGCTATGACCGCCCGCCAATCCACCACGCCCTCGCCGCAGGCACAGCCCACGGGAGTGCCTGTAACCTTGCCGCGCTCCTCGGCGGATTGCTGTACCGAGATATCCTTGGCATGCAGATGCACAAGGCGCGGCAGCACGGCTTCCAACCAGGCAATGGGATCCTCGCCCGCAAGGTAGCTGTTACCCGTATCGAAGTTGACCCCGATCGCGGGCGACTCGACCAGATTGACGATGCGCTCCAGCCCCTGGGGCGTTCGGCTGTACTGCTGGTGCGGCTCGATGCCCAGCAGAATGCCGCGCGCCTCTGCCACGGCCGCGGCCTCCTTCAGCACGTAGCGCATGAGCACATGGTCCTCTTCCGCAGTAGTCCAGGGCTGCTTTGGCCCCTCATCCGTGTTGACCACGGGTGCGCCGCACTCGGCGGCGAAGCGTATCGCCTGCTTCAGATACTCCACACTTATCTCGGGACGGCAGAGCGGCGTGTGAGAGGAGAGGCCGGAGAGCCTGACGCCCGCCTCCACGCAAGCGCGCTTCACCCGCAGCGGGTCATCCAACATCGAGACGCTGTGGAAGTAGCCGGCCTCGCTCAGCAGCTCACGCCCCCAGTGAACCATCGGCTCCACGTAGGCATAGCCAATCTCGGCCGCCTTGCGCACGGCCCATTCGAAGGGCTTGTCGTCGTGCCGGACAAACTCCAGGTTTATGCCCAGGTAGACATTCGCCATCGTTCTCTCCCTCCGCCGGTGTGCGAATTCGCGGGAAATAGTGCCAGTACTGCTCATCAACTTCGGCCGACTGCTGGCTGGTCCTGCAAATCGCGCGAGGATTCAGGAACCTTCTTCGCATCAGCAGGCATACTAGAAGGCAACGCCTCGCCGGCGGCTCGCGTCTATTTGGTATGCGGGGCAAAATAAGACATCCATATCCCATTTTCAGGGTATGATAGGTAGCAGGCAAGCCGAAGTGCTCCCCCTCACCCAAATCAAGGACGAACAGGATGACCAGAGGCCACACCCAACACAAGGCGTTCACCCTCATCGAACTGCTCGTGGTGATCGCTATTATCGCCATATTGGCCGCGATTCTCTTCCCGGTCTTCGCTCAGGCGAGGGAGAAGGCGCGCCAGACAAGCTGTCTCTCCAACGTCCGGCAGATCGGGATAGGCGCGGGAATGTACGCGCAGGACTACGACGAGACCATCCTGCCCATTGCCACGGTCAGCGGCATGAAGGTCTTCTACTGGTGGGCAAGCTTTGACAACATCACCCAGCAGCGCAACGATACCGAGGGACTTCTCTATCCATACATGCGGAACCACGAGATTCAGGTTTGTCCCTCGTTCCGCAACGATCTGCGCGTTACGCTGGGGCTCACCGGCTACGGTTACAACTACTTCTACCTCTGCCCGTTCCAGCAGTTCGGCCCCACGACGTTCGTGGTTTCGCCGGTCAGCCTGGCGGCGGTGAATACCCCGGCCGAAACTGTTTTCATGGCGGATTCGGCGCGATGGAATCTGCGTACCAACCCGCCGCGGCTTGAGGGCAACACGTTCATGGATCCGCCAAGCCGCGCGACGCCCACCTTCCACGGCAGGCACACCGATACCGGCAACGTGCTCTGGGTGGATGGCCACGCAAAGGCCGTCCGGCCCCAGTATCGCTCCGGGATCTTCGGTGCGGGCTACGATGCCGCCACGATGAAGACTCAGCGGCTCGGCGATATTGACCGCGACGGGGATTTCAGCACCGACGAGTTGTGGGACCTGCAGTAGCGCTCCAATCAACCGGTAGGACAGCGAGGCGGGCACTGCGCGACAAGGCGCGGCGCCCGCCTCGTCTGCTCATGAAGCACCGGGACCCCGCCTTCTGCCGCGCACTGCCGAAGCGGAAGAAGGCACGAGTACCACAAGGCTGCGCGCGGGTCCGCCGGGCAACTCCACCTCCCTGACACTCTCGATCCTGGCGCCCGCGCGTCTGATAGCGCTCTGCGCGGCCTCAAGCTCCGCATGCGCCCTGGCGCCCTTAAGAAGCACGGCTCGGCCCTTTGCCGCGACGAAGGGCATCACCCAACCCACCAGCTTCTCTGTCGGCGCCACGGCGCGCGCCGTAACCAGATCGTAGCGGCCGGCGTGGCGCGAATCCCCTGCCAGATCCTCGGCGCGGCCGTGGATGCAGTCCACGCCGCTAAGCCCGAGGGTCTCCGCGGCGGTCTGCACGAAGTCGAGCTTCTTGCGCGTGGAATCCAGGAGGGTTACGCGCAAGTCCGGCCGCGCTACCTTCAGCACCAGTCCCGGAATGCCCGCTCCCGTACCCACATCCAGCAGGCAAGCTCCCCTTGCGGGCGATACCGCCGTCAGCACGGCGAGTGAATCGAGATAGTGGAGCGTGATGAAATCCTCGGGGCTTATCCGCGTGAGGTTCAGCCGGGCGTTCCACGTGATGAGCAGGTCCGAATAGGCACGCAGGAGCTGGGCCTGATCCGGAACCAGGGTGAGGCCGAGCGAGCGCGCGCCCTCGAGCAGACGCACCTCGAAATCCGCTGGAAGAGTGGAGATGGGGCCGCTCCTTCCCGTTGCGTTGTCGCCTACTTCGCTCGGAGAGGGCGCCGCACCTCCATGAGGGTGCGTCTAGGCCCGGATGTCGAGGATCCCTTCGGGCTTGGGAAGCAGCTGCTGCGCGAGGTCCCGTTCGGCATCCAGCGTCTTGCGCAGCAGGAGGATGGCCCGCGCCGCATCCGCCTCGGACTCGGGCTCGCGCAGGAGCGATTTGACCGAGGATGCACACGCGGAACAGAGGGGTTCCATGGACTGCTCCTATCGCGATCGGAGGCTGACGGTCATCTCGATCTCACCCATCTCGGTGCAGATGGGAATCACGAGCGCCGGTATGTTCAGGGTGCTGATCTTCACATTGCCGCCGCGGATGATGGTGGGCGGCGAGATATCGCACACAAACCCCGCCTCGGCCAGGAGGGTCATGGCATTGCCTGTTACCATGTTGCCCAGCTCGGCGATGGCGCTCGCGGCCATCTGGTCGAACGTCTTAATCGGCTGGCCGATCATCTTCGAGGCAATGCGGTCCGCCGTCATAAGGGACATGCCGTAGAGCACCTGGCCCTCAGCGGCTCCCGTTACCCCCATGAGCACGTTGCACTGCTGCGTGGTAAAGACGGAGGGGCGCATGGAGAGCTGCCCCTTTTCGGGAGCGGTCTCGAGCACGCGCTCCAGCACGCCGAACGAAGCCTGCACGAAGGGATTGATGAACTCGACGCGAAGCACGCTCATCGGTGTGGCCTAACCTATCAGCTTTCTTACTGATTCGACGACCTTCTCCGGCTGAAACGGCTTCACAATGAAGTCCCGCGCACCCGCGGCCACGGCCTCTAGAACCATGTTCTTCTGGCCCATTGCCGTGCACATGATGATCTTCGCCTGCGGATCGAGTCTCTTTATCTCCCGCACGGCCGTGATGCCATCCATCTCCGGCATCGTGATGTCCATCGTAACCAGATCGGGCTTGACGGATGAGTAGAGCGCAACGGCTTCCTTGCCGGTGGATGCCTCGCCACAGATCTCGTAGCCATGCCGACTCAGGATGTTGCGGAGGGTAACCCGCATAAAGAGAGCGTCATCGGTGATCAGTATCCGCTTGGCCACGTCACTCTCCCTCGCGAGGCTTCCTGCAAGTTGAGAGGCCATCCGACCTCGGGTCACCGAGCTGACCGCCGCGCTCGCTTTGCGTCTGGATTGGATGTTCTGATCTCACCGTGAGAACCTGTTTTCAGGCGGCCTTAGAGTAGAAGAAAGGCGGGCCGCTCTTTAAGCCCAATTCACGCCCGTTGAACACGCGTTCCGTGCCGCCGACGAAGAGAACACCTCCCGGTCTCAGCGACTCGGTCAGCCGTTCAAACAGCGCACGCTTCGCGGGCTCAGCGAAGTAGATCACGACGTTACGGCAGCAGATGAGATCGAATCCCTTTTCAAACGGATCCGCCAGCAGGTTGTGCGTTCGAAAGCTCACCATGCGCCGTATCTCACTCACGACCTGGTACCCTTCCCCATGCGGCTCCAGATAGCGGCGGCGCATCTCCGGCGTCATATTCCGCACATCGCTCTCGGAGAAGCGCCCCTCCCTCGCACGGCGCAGGATGAGCCTGTCTATGTCCGTTGCGAGTATCCAGTGCGCGCCGCCCGGCGCCAGCATATCCAGCAGCATCGAGTAGGGCTCCGCCCCATACGAGCAGCCCGCGCTCCAAACCCGAAGGCTTCGACCATCCGAGAGCAGGCCTGGCAGCACGTGCTCACGCAGATCATTCCACATTTCCGGATTGCGAAACAGCTCCGAAACATTGATGGTGATGCGGTCGAGAAACGCGGCCCACGCGGTCCGATCGGACTCGATGTGCGCGAAGTAGTCCATGAACGAGGTGAGGTGCGCCTGCTCTACCATAGTCCGCAGCCTCCGGTGCATCTGCGGCTGTTTGTAGAGGCGCAGATCGATGCCGGAGCGCTCGAGTACCCGCTGGCAAAACGCGGCGTAATCCGCTCGTTCGGCCTCCGTCAGCCATGCCCGCTCCTCCACCACTCGCCCGCTCCCCTCGCTAAGTACTACGCCGCGGTCCTGGCGCCCGCAGCCACCTGACGCACCCATCGTGCCGCCTCGCCAGCCATCGCTCCCAGCGGCACCAGGGCGGATGCCGCGCCCGCCTCGTACACTGCCCGAGGCATGCCCCAGACCACGCTGGTCGCCTCATCCTGCGCGAGCACCACGCCTCCCGCCTGGCGCACGTGGCCGGCGCCCGCTGCTCCATCACGCCCCATGCCGGTCAGCACACATGCAACGACCCGCGATCCAAACCGTTCGGCGCACGATACCAGGGTAACATCCGCCGCGGGCCGAACTCCCCACACCGGCGGCTGCTGATGGAGGAAGATAGACCCCTCAACGTCTATTTCCATGTGCCAGCCCGCGGGTGCAACATATGCTTGGCCCTCGCGCACTCTCTCTCCCGCCACTGCCTCGCGCACGGGCATTGCGGCCGCTGCATCCATTCGCTCCGCCAAAGCGGCCGTAAACCCTATCGGCAGGTGCTGAACGATGAGCACACCCGCTGGCAGGTCCGGCGGCAGCTCGGCTACCACCTGCTGCAGGGCCGCCGGACCGCCGGCCGATGCCGCCACCACCAGTACCGCCCGCGCCGGCCGCCCGCTGGGGCGACCGATTGGCCAACCGTAGGCCGCCATGGGGAGGCGGGGCCGCACGGGAGGTCGGAGCACCGCTGGGAGAAGGCGCGCGGCAGCCGCATTCCGAATCGTGCGCGCTAGCTCCGAAGCCATGCCGCGGATGCCGTGCCCGTCGGTGCCGTCCGGCTTGGCCAGGCACGCGAATGCGCCAAGTGCAAGACACTGCACCGCCAGGTCGCTGCCGGCCGTGGTGAGAGAGGACAACACCACCACGCGCACGGGATGTGTGCGCATGGCCTCGGAGAGGAACTCCACGCCGTTCCTGCGCGGCATCTCCACGTCCAGCAGGACCACGTCTGGAGCCAATTCGCGGAGTCTGGTGAGGCCCTCCTCGCCATCGCGCGCAACGCCGGCTATGCGCAGCCCTTCCGCCTGCAGGGCATCCGCCAGCATGCAGCGCATCAGGGCGGAGTCGTCAATCACCAGTACCCTTAGCGGATTGGTTGGGCCGGCGGTCACTCCGCCCATGCTTCTCTCCCGTCTCTGTTCGGCGCCTAGGCCACCCGCATCATGTTCGCAACGTTATCGCTCTTGCGCAAGTGCTCCGCCATCTCGGAGGCTACGTCGTCTATGGATGCGCGGTCCATCTTCAGGCGCTCAAGGGCGATCTCGGCCACACTCTCCTGCGGCCCAAGCAGTCGCAGGCCGATGCCCTCCCTGTGGCACACGCTGTTGGCCACATGCACCACGGCGGTGAGGGCGTCGAGCGGGTCACATGCTTGCGGTTCGTGGTGCCCACGTATGGCCTGGCAGAGCGGCGCGGGCAGGTTCCATCGCTCGGCAACGCGGCTGCCCACATCCGCGTGGTCGAAGCCGAGCACGGTTCGTTCCGCCGCGTAGAACGGGCACTCCTCCAGCTCGACCAGCGCCAGAATGGCCTGCATCTGCTGTGCCACATAGATGCTCAGGATCACCTTGCCCACGTCGTGCAGCAGGCCGGCCGTGAAGGCTTCCTCGGTAGCCACGGCACGGGTTCGGCGCGCAATGACCTGCGCGGCCACGCCGCACGATACGGAGTGCCTCCATAACTCCCCGGAGGGCAGACCGTAGCCGTCCAGGTTCTTCGCCAGCGTGTCATAGGCGGCGGCTGCCACCGCCAGCTGCAGGCGCAGGCAGCGCGCCCGACCGGCGACCGTGGACGCGCGCGGCGTGCCGGTCAGCACCCGGTCCACCAGCCCCGGCCCGGCGACCACCGACGGATTGGCGCGGAGAGCCGCCTCGTAATCGGCGAGCG
>CAZGLN010000062.1:14529-16563 GCA_964526545.1 uncultured Chthonomonadales bacterium | reverse complement strand
AAAGGAGGTAGCTAGCCAGCGAACATATCCGAACGATTGGGCAAGAAATAGACAGAAAGACTGGTTGCCAATCGGCGACCGCAGCAAGAACACAGCCCAAATTCGAGGAGATGGACATGCAGCAACGCAAGGGTTTCACGCTGATTGAGCTGCTAGTTGTAATCGCGATCATCGCAATTCTCGCGGCTATCCTTTTCCCGGTATTTGCCCAGGCCCGCGAGAGCGCCCGAAAGACATCGTGTCTCTCCAACACCAAGCAGATCGTGATGGGCGCCCTGATGTATGTGCAGGATTACGATGAGACGCTGATGAGCCCCGCCTTCCGCCGTGTGGGAGCAACCACGCCGACGGAGTATTCCAACTACTTCTGGGGACGTCGTTGGATGTGCTGGCCCGAGCTGATCATCCCCTATGTGAAGAGCCTCGACCTCTACACCTGCCCGAACAGGCGCGACAGCCCCTACTACACCTACTGCATCAACGTCAACTCGTCCAACGATGACTACCCGGGAGCGCCTACACCGCCCGGGAACTGGAACGATGGCACGAGCACCGGTCAGACCCGTCCCGGCCAGTACAGCCCCTCGCTGGCGGAGCTCCGGTCTCCAGCCTCCACCATCTGGTTCTACGATGCCAACTCCAGCATCTACCAGAGTGGCCTAACCGTGTGGGCTGATCTCGAGGCGCTGGCCCAGCAGTATCCGGATGAAGCCCGCAGCCTGGAGATTGACGGCAGCGAAACCATCGCACAGCTCTTCATGACGGGCGGGGGCGCGGTGGATCGAAGCAGCCTGATCCGGGAGCCGCATCGCCACCAGCAGGGCTTCAACATCGGCTGGTGCGACGGTCACGCCAAGTGGATGAAACCATCCGCCATCAAGTCCGAGTGGTGGAGCATGGAGCAGATTCCACAGCCGGTGGAGTAAGGCAAGGCGCGCAATGGATAAGTTGCGGAACATTAACGTTCCGATCCTCCCTGTGGTGATCCTGGCCGTAATCGCAGTGGGTATTGCGGTGTATTTTGCCTTCGTGCGTCCGGCACAATCCGAAGCGAAGATTGCGCGCGAATGGGCAACTCCTGAAGCAGCGGCTGCTCGCGGTCCCGGGCGCCAGGCGCCCGCCGGCTACCAGCAGGCGGTTCAGAACTTGCTGCAGAAGGAGGGCCGCACCACCCGCATGCCCACGCGAAGAGAACGCGAGTAGATCTCTAAGAGCTCTTGCAGGCCGCCGGCTGCTTCACGCTGGCGGCCTGTTCTTCCTTTCCCTCGAGCCGACCGCCAAGTTACCCGCCGCATTCGCGGGTAACCTGTGATTCGGGTTCAACAATCGCCACAGCGGCGCCAGGCACGTCTCTCACGCGGTCTGCTCATGGGCACTCTTCTTGCGCTAGACATCGGCACCACAGCGGCCAAGGCCTCGCTCTTCGGCGAGGAGGGCAACCTTATCGGCGCCGAGAGCGCTCCTTACCCTACGCGTCATCCCCGGCCAGGTTGGGCCGAGCAGAACCCCGCGGAGTGGTGGGAGGCGATCGAGGCGACGTGCCGCCGCCTCCAGCAGGCGCATCCGGCTGGTGTGGCATCGCTCGCGGCCATCGGTCTTAGCGGCCACATGAACGGCTGCGTGCTGGTTACCACCGACGGCACACCCGTGCGCCCCGCAATCATCCACTCCGATCTGCGCGCCGCGGAGCTATGCCACAACCTTGCGGCCCAAACCCCTGGCGATCGAGTCTTTGAAATCACCGGACACCCCCTCGCGCCCTACTTCTCCGCCGCGAAGCTCGCATGGCTCGCCCGGCATGAGGAGGAGAGTATCGCAGCGGCGCGTTGGTGCCTGCAGTCCAAGGACTGGCTGGCAGGAAGGCTCACGGACCGCTTCGGCGTGACGGACCCGAGCGATGCTTCCCTCACCGGCCTCTTCGACCTGGATGCGGAAAGCTGGAGTGATGATCTCTGCACGACCTATGGAGTGCCGAAGAGACTGCTGCCGCAGGTTCTGCCCTTCATCCAGGCCGACAAGGCGCGCGCGCTGGCG
>CAZGLN010000062.1:1450-14519 GCA_964526545.1 uncultured Chthonomonadales bacterium | reverse complement strand
CCGTGGAGATTGTCGGCCGCCTCACGCCCGCCGCGGCCGCATCCCTTTACCTGCCGGAGGGCACACCCGTGGTGCTCGGCGGCGGTGACGGCGCGTGCACTACCGCGGGAGCGGGTGCGGTGCACGAGGGCCTCTGCTACGTCTATCTCGGCTCCACGGCCTGGATTGCCAGCCTGGCTAGGCATCGAGGCAGGGAGAAACAGATCTGCATGGGGCGTGCGGCCCAACCTGAGTCCTTTTTTCGCTACGGCACCGTGCAATCGGCGGGCAGCGCCATTGATTGGGTGGCCGGCCTCCTGGGCGTATCCCACGAGGAGCTCGAGCGCCTCGCACGGCAGGCTCTTCCTGAGGCCGCCGCCAGCCCGTTGTTCCTGCCGCAGCTCCAGGGCGAGCGCGTGCCCTTCTGGGATCCGGAGGCGCGTGGAGCGCTCGTGGGCATGCGCTTGGCGCACACCCCGGCGGAGCTCGCTCGGGCCGCGTATGAAGGCGTAGCGCTCGCGCTCAAGTCAGCATGGGACTCGCTCTACCGCGAGCAGCAGCAGCCCCGCACCCTGGCGGCTGCCGGCGGTGGCGCGCGGTCTCGATTCCTCGTCGAGGTTCTTGCGGCGGCCCTACAAGCCGAGCTCAACGTGCTTGCGGAACCGGACACGGTAACCTCGCGCGGTGCGGCGATGTGCGCCGCCGTTGCAACGGGTATCGCCGCGGATTGGCAGGACGCACTCCGGTTCGTGCCGAAAGGCAGACGTGTGGTTCCCGAGCCGAGGGAGTGTGAGCGGATGTCCCTTTTAGCGACACGCTATTCCGCCGCCCAAGAAGGCCTGCGGCGGTGGAGAAGGAGTGGCAGCAGCGCATCCCTGCCGTAAGGAGACTGCCAGATGTCGGAGCTGCGACAAGACATAGCCACCAAGCGATGGGTGATAGTCGCCACGGAGCGCGCCAAACGGCCCCAGCAGTACGTAAAGAGCGCCGAGAAGCCTGCTCTGCCGGAACATGACGAGAAGTGCCCGTTCTGCCTCGGCAACGAGGGTACTACGCCACCCGAGGTGTTCGCAATCCGTCATGCCGGCGCCCATAACGAACCCGGATGGGATGTGCGCGTAGTTCCAAACAAGTTTGCCGCCCTCTCGCCGGCGATTCCGCTCGTGGTTGAAAGCCCGGACCTGCACACAACCATCTCGGGATTCGGCGCGCACGAGGTCGTCATCGAGACTCCGCTGCACAATGCCACCCTCTCCTGCCTGCCTCAACAGCAGGTGGAGAAGGTCCTGACGGCTATTCTGCAGCGGCTGCGCACCCTCGCACAGGATCACCGGCATGCTTTCGTCGCTGTGTTCCGCAACCACGGACCGGCGGCGGGCACGTCGCTCGTGCATCCACACTGCCAGCTCATCGCCACTCCCATCGTGCCTACCTGCGTGCGCGAGGAGCTTGAGGAAGCGCGCAGGTTCTACGACGACCGCGTTGCCTGTGTGTACTGCTATCAAGCGCGCAGGGAGATAGAGGAGGGCAAGCGCGTTGTGCTGGATACGGCGGACTACCTCGTCTTCGCGCCCTTCGCTTCGCGCTTCCCCTTCGAGCTGATGATCTTACCAAAACGCCATGCGGCCTCCTTCGTAGCAAGCGCGCAAGCACAAGAGATCGCTCCCCTGGCTCACGTTCTTCGCACGACGCTCGAAATGCTTCGCGCGGCCGCCAACGACCCAGACTACAACCTGGTGCTTCACAGCGCGCCTCTGCGCGACAGCTGCATGGACTACTACCACTGGCACATCGAGATTCTGCCCAGGCTGAGCACTCCCGCGGGGTTCGAACTCGGAACGGGAATATACATCACGTCCGCCATACCGGAGGAGACAGCCCAGTTTCTGAGGGACTTCGCGCCCGCGTGCTAATCGCAGAGTTCCCTGCGCGGCGCTGAGACCCGCAGCCAGCCTGCGAGCGTAGCGACGCGGTATCGGCGGGGGTGCGAAACCCTCCCCGTCCTCACGCAATTGCGGCGTGGTTCCGGCAGAGCGGCGAGAGGAGGGAAATCCGCGTGCGCGCGGTCGCGGTCCACTCCTCTCGCCCTTATGAGCACCCGAGCCCTCGAACGACGTCGGCTCGCCCGGCCTTCCGCGTGGGCGCAATACCCACCTGTGACGCGTTTCATTGTGCGCCCGGATTGTTATCCCTCTGCTATGAATAGGCTAAGAATTTGCTAAGGCGCAGAAGAGGTTGGTCACACGTGTACCTCGAGGGACACGCCAGGCATCCTGGACGAGCGATCCCTGCCGCAAAACCTGGCAGATAGCGCCCTTTCCACCATCTTTGGATTCCTGGAGGGTTTCCCTCATCGCCCCGCGGGTTTGGCGGCGCCGCCCTGCTCTGTATCGTATCTGCCCCGCAGCCACTCCATGAAGTCCGGATCGTCCAGGCGCACCTCAGGCGCCATCTTGCGCAGTGCATCGAAGGAGGGATCGTCCGGACTGATAGTCTTCTCGGGGTCGAATACGCGCGGATCCGAGGGGACGCACTTGTACGGCGTGAAGTCTGGGCGCGATGCGAAGAGATCACCGAGATCCGTCGCAAGCGCATCGAACATGTTGTTCGGACCCAGCCCGAACAGGTGATAGATGCTCTTCAAGATGCTCATGATACTGGTATGCACCTTGCTGATGTATCCTCGCTTGGCGTACGGGCTGATGAGAAGGACGTACGAACGGTGTCTATCTACATGGTCGCTGTCGGCGCCGGGGTCGTCCTGAGTCACGAAGATGGCCATGTTCTTCCACTCAGGCATGTGCGATAGATACTCGACCAGCCTTCCCAGCGCCAGGTCGTTATCGGCCATGTAGCTAGCCACGTAGGGATAGCCGTCCTTCGGTCGCGGAGAGGCTCCGTGATCGTTGCACAACGTGATATTGAGGTACCGGGGTATCGGCTTTCCCTTGCTTCGGAAGTTTCTCTCCAGGTCGCGCTTGAACCACTCCACGCGGGCGACATCCGGTATGTAGGTGTTGTAGACCGGATACTCCCAGCAGGTGTTCTGCCAGAGCGCGCGGTTGATGGGATGGTTCACAATCAGGAAGGATCCGGTGCGGGAAGTGCCGGGCCCCTCATCCTGCGCGGGGAACTCGAAGCCCTCCCCGTAGTTGCGGAAGGTGATGCCGCCTCGCTCCAGATGCTCCCACATGGAGCCGTTCTCCAGATAGTCTTCCGGAATCTGCGAACCGTTCGACTCAAAGCTGGCAAGCCGGCCCTTGGCGGTGTTCGAGGCCCGGAACGACCACCCTGCGTAGAAGACACGCGTGGTCCAGAGGCTGGGATACACACCCACCAGCCAACGGTGTCCATCGCCGCTGGCCTGCGGTTCCATGTAGAAGTTCTCGGAGATGGCAAACTGCTCCGCCAGACGGATGTGGTTGGGCATGATGGGTACGCGCTCCTCGCGGCCGCGCTCCTTAATCCATCCCTGCATGCCGAACTCGGCGTACTCCGGCTCGCCCTTAGCCCCGCGCAGGCCGCCGAAGATGCCGTCGAACGTGTGATTCTCCTTGGTGATGAAGACGACATGACGGATCTCCCTGCTGGGCACGCCCGGCACCGGAGAGAGCGGAAGAGAGCGCGGCGCGCGCGCCAGCGGCCTGGCCACCAGTCCGTTGTTCACCAGTACTTGGCGGGTGAGCGTGACCAGCTTCTGATCGGTGGGCACGGGCACCACGTCCACCATGCCGGGCATGTCCGGAAAGCCGTATCTCTCGTCGTTCGGAGTGCGCGCATGCTTCGGTCCGCGCGGACCGCGCCCAAGTCCCTTCTGGGTGCCTACGTAAAGGGTTCTCTCGTCTGGTGAGAGCCGCAGTTGGATTGGAAACCATCCGGTAGGTATGCGGCCCAGGGTAACTCCCGTCCGTGGGTCTATCACGGCCACGGAGTTCAGGCCGCCCTCGGCCACGTAGAGGCGGGTGCCGGCCCGGTTGATGGCCATGCCGGCCGGTATCACACCGCGCAGTCCCCAGACGAGCGGCGAGGGGCTGAGGCGGATGGTGCGTACGAGAGAGAGATCGGCTGCGCGAAAGACCTGTACGGTGTCGTTGTTGGCGTTGCTCACATAGAGCAGTCCCTGGTGCAGCAAGAGCGCGTTCGGTGCGCTGCCGCCCACGGCTTTGCCGCCATCCGCGGGGGCATGGATGAGCAGTCCGGCCTTCACGCGGTTAGCGAGTACCGGCTTGCCAGGGTCGCGCAGGCTGTAACGATAGACGGATTGGGCGTCCGGCACGTACTCGCTGCCCAGGCCTGGAACCCTCCGACCCTCGAACACCACGCCTTCCTTCGCCTCCTTGCTTGGAAATGCGAAGGCGGGCCGCGAAATGCCGCGCGGACTGCCCGCGCCTTCACGCGGCTTGGGGATGAGCGAGTAGTCGAAGATGCCGATGTTTGCAACGAAGAGCGAGCGAGAACCAGGGTCCAGACAGAGCGCGTAGGGTTGTCGGCCGGCCCGCACTCGGCTGACCAGCGATCCGGCCTCGAGATCGAATACCAGGACATCCTGGTTGGCAACATCCACCGCATAGGCCCAGCGCCCATCCGGCGAAACAACGATGTCGTTCACATAGCTGTCGGTCGTCCCGTTCACGTTCGCGGCAAGCCTGGCTTCGGTCTCCAACGTCTCGGCGGAGAGGACCTCGATGGCCCCCTCATCGCCCAGGCTGATAAGCAGCTTGCCACCGTTCGGCGTGAAGGCGCCGGCGGGCGCAACGCGCCGCCGCGCGATAGTCCGGCGCTCGGGTTTGGCCCGCGCCCTGGCATCGAACACGGTTACTCCGCCACTGTGAAACGCGGCCAGGCGGCTGCCGTCTGGCGAAAGCACGACTTGGAAAAGGTTCTCCGCGGTGTACCAGCGCAGGCCCGTTGGGGTGAGGAAGCGGCCGTTGGGCAGCACGGTGGTGCCGCCATAGACCACTTTCGCGGGAAGCAGACCGGCAGGCGCCTCGAGCGCTCCGCCGCCCAGCATAAAACCGTTAACAAGCGCATGCAATGCCAAACAGAGAATCATTACGCCAGCTCCGGAGGGACTGAGGAGTACCGCCCTATGTTCATGGACAAATGTTATAGGGCTGTTAAGGCTGCGCGGTCGGCCCGAATTGCCCGCTGGCTAGATGAACCGCTTGCGGACCATGTAGCTAAAGGTATCCGCGGCAAAGACCAGGACGATGAGCAGCAGCACGTATGTGCAGACCTTGTTCCACTGGAAGTAGTTGATCTGGCTGAGCAGCTCGAAGCCGATCCCGCCGGCCCCCACAACCCCAAGGATGGTCGCCGCGCCGATGTTCTGCTCCCACGCATAGAGCGTGTGTGAGAGAAACTGCGGAAATGCCTGCGGCAGCATGCCGTACACGAAGACCTGCGCAGGGCTTCCACCCACGGCCTTCACGGCCTCGATAGGCGCGGGATGCACACTCTCCAGGGCCTCGGCGAATAGCTTCGCGAGCATCACGAAGGAGGCGATGCCTATCCCCAGCGCGCCGGGAAACGGCCCCAGGCCGACCATGTACACAAAAAGCACCGCGTAGACGAGCGGCGGAATCGCGCGAAGAAGGTTCAACCCGAGCTTCACGCCCGTGCTGAACCATCTGGGAAGCGCGGCGGTGCGGGCGGCTAGGAAACTGACGGGCGCGGCGAAGAGGAACCCGAGAAACGTTCCGACGATCGCCATCTGCAGAGTAACAATGAGCGCATGGCCGGCTTTCGGAAGGATAGTCAGGTCCGGAGGCCACATCTGCGCCGCATAGTCGCGAGCCCGGCCCAGCCCCTCCGCCAATCGAGCTGCGTCGAACTCACTGCCCCGCGCTGCCCAGACCAACACCACCGCAAGCAGCAGAGCGCTTCCTAACCGGCCGGTCCACCTGCTCAATGTCTCACCTCGCGTTCCGCTCATACCATACGGCCCTGCCGAAGTCCTCCCTGCCCCTCCGTGCCGATCTGCCAAGCTGCCGCAAGTGCCGTAGACGCGCTGGCGCGGAGCGAAGAACCCGTGTTATCTCCTAACCCAAGGCTCTTGACAGCGATACTTTAGTGAGATATACTCAAGTCGCTTTATAAAGGCGGGAACAAATCCCGAGCCGTTTGCGAATATATGGGTGGACAACCCGGAGGATTCCTACCATGGATTTCAACCGCCTCACCGAGAAGGCGCAACAGGCAATAGTAGCGGCGCAATCGCTTGCGCTGCAGTACGGACATACCGAGATTGACGGAGAGCACCTGCTGAAGGCGCTGCTGGACCAGCAGGACGGCCTGCTGTCGCGGCTCATCAGCAAGATGGGCATTCCAACCGACAGGCTGGCGGAGAGCCTCGAGGCCGAACTGAAGCGGCGCCCGCGCGTGGCCGGACCTGGCGTGGAGCCCGGCAAGGTCTACATTAGCAAGCGGCTGGGCGAGCTGCTGGTGCGCGCGGAGGAGGAGGCCCGCCGACTCAAGGACGACTACGTAAGCGTCGAGCATATCGCTCTCGCCTTCATTGATGAGGGTCGTGACACGGCCGCCGGCCGCATCCTGGCGGATGCCGGCATCACGCGGCCGGCCTTCCTCGAAGCGCTCACTGCCGTGCGAGGCAACCAGCGCGTAACCAGTCCCAACCCCGAGCAGGCCTACGAGGCGCTCGAGAAGTATGGGCGCGACCTCGTGGAGGAGGCTCGCCGCGGCAAACTGGATCCGGTCATCGGCCGCGATGCGGAGATTCGACGCGTTATCCGCATTCTGCTCCGCAAGACCAAGAACAACCCTGTGCTCATCGGCGAGCCAGGCGTGGGAAAGACGGCCATCGTGGAGGGTCTGGCGCAGCGCATCGTGCGCGGAGACGTGCCGGAGGGCCTTAAGGACAAGTCCCTCTTTGCGCTGGACATGGGCTCACTGATCGCCGGGTCCAAGTTTCGCGGCGAGTTCGAGGAGCGGCTCAAGGCCGTCCTCAACGAGGTGAAGCAGAGCGAGGGGCGCATCCTGCTCTTCATAGATGAGCTGCATACCATCGTTGGCGCCGGTAAGGCCGAGGGCTCGATGGATGCCGGCAACATGCTGAAGCCCATGCTGGCACGCGGCGAACTCCACTGCATCGGCGCCACCACGCTGGACGAGTACCGCAAGCATGTGGAGAAGGACGCTGCGCTTGAGCGGCGCTTCCAGCCGGTGATGGTGGAGCCGCCCACCGTGGAGGACACCATCTCTATCCTGCGCGGCCTCAAGGAGCGCTTCGAGGTGCACCATGGCGTGCGCATTCAGGATAACGCCCTGGTAGCCGCCGCAGTGCTCTCGAACCGCTACGTCTCGGACCGGTTTCTGCCCGACAAGGCCATAGACCTGGTTGACGAGGCCTGCGCGATGATCCGCTCCGAGATAGACAGCATGCCCTCCGAGCTGGATGAGATAACGCGCAGGATCATGCAGCTGGAGATCGAGGAGCAGGCGCTCACCAAGGAGCGCGATAAGGCGAGCCAGGAACGGCTGGAGGCCTTGCGCCGCGAGCTGGCCGAGCTTAAGGCCGAGGGCGACGCCCTGCGTGCTCAATGGCAGACGGAGAAGGAGGCCCTCAAGCGCGTGCAGGCCCTGCGCGAGGAGCGCGAGCAGGTGCTGCGCGACCTGGAGATTGCGGAGCGCAATTACGACCTGAACCGCGCCGCCGAGCTGCGCCATGGCCGCCTGCCCGAGCTGGATCGCCGCCTTGCCGAGGAGGAGGAAAAGGTCGCCAACCTCTCCGGAGGCTCAAGGCTGCTGCGGGAGGAGGTAACCGAGGACGAAATCGCCGAGATCGTCTCGCGGTGGACCAATATCCCGGTCACCCGGCTGGTTGAGGGCGAGCGCGAGAAGCTGCTGCACCTGGACGAGGTGCTGCACCGGCGCGTGGTCGGCCAGGATGAGGCGGTCCAGCTGGTTGCGGATGCCGTCATCCGGGCACGCTCGGGGATCAAGGATCCAAAGCGGCCCATCGGCTCCTTCATCTTCCTCGGGCCCACGGGTGTGGGGAAGACCGAGCTGGCGCGGGCGCTGGCCGAGGCGCTGTTCGACTCGGAGGACAACATCGTCCGCATAGACATGTCCGAGTACATGGAGCGGCACACGGTCTCGCGGCTCATCGGCGCGCCGCCTGGATACGTGGGTTACGAGGAGGGCGGCCAGCTCACCGAAGCGGTCCGCAGGCATCCCTACTGCGTGATCCTATTCGATGAGTTCGAGAAGGCGCACAACGACGTGAGCAACGTCATGCTGCAGCTGCTCGATGAAGGCCGCCTGACCGACGCTCAGGGCCGAACGGTGGATTTCAAGAACACCATCATCATCATGACGAGCAATATCGGGTCGCATGCGCTGCTTAACGGCGTGACGGATCGGGGCGAGATCACCGAGAGAGCACGTGCGCGGGTGATGGAGGAATTGCGGACGCATTGCAGGCCGGAGTTCCTCAACCGCGTGGACGACATCGTGCTGTTCAAGCCGCTCACGCTGGAGGAGATCGAGCGCATCGTGGATCTGCAGATCGCGCTTCTGCGTACGAGGCTGCGCGACCGCGACATTGAGATTGTGTTGACCGAGGCCGCGAGGGCACATCTTGCCCGGGCGGGTTACGATCCGGTCTACGGCGCAAGGCCGCTGAAGCGTCTGGTACAGCGGACACTGGAGACCCGCATCGGCCGGGCGCTGCTGGCAGGCGAAGTGCCAGACGGATCAACTATCACGGTGGACGTGCGCAACGACGAGATTGTTGTGTCGGCCGCGCCGCGCGCTGCGGCGCAAGTGTAGGTCTTCTGTTGATCATCGCGCGGCGCAGCGCGTCTGCGCCGCGCACACCAAACAAGGAGGGAGTAGAAGTGAGAGTCTGGGATCCGTTCCGCGAGATTGAGGAGATGCTGCGGGACATGCAGCCCGTGCTGACCAACCTTCTGGTCGGCAGCCCAGGGCTTGGGTTCCCGACGGCGTTTCTGCCGGGCCGCCTTGCGCGCGCCTACCCGAGGATGAACATCTCGGAGGACAACAACAACGTCTACGTGGATGCCATCGCTCCGGGCATTGACATGTCCACCCTGGATGTCTCGGTGCGCGACAACACGCTGACCATCAGCGGCGAGAAGCCCGCGCCGAGCGGCATCAAGCCGGACCAGTTCTTCGTGAGCGAGCGATCGGCGGGCAAGTTCACCCGCACGGTGGAGCTGCCCGTGAACGTGGATGCCGACAAGGTGGAGGCCAAGTTCACGGATGGCATTCTGCGCGTCGTGCTGCCCAAGCATGAGTCCGCGCGACCCCGCCAGATCCAGGTGAATGTTGAGTAGGCCGTTTCCCTGGCCGCTGAAACAGCTTTGAACAAGGAGTGAGAAGCGATGACACTTCAGAACACGGAAACCGGCGCCGTGGTGAAGCAGCCGCAGCAGCCGCGCATGAGGATGCCTCTGGACATCTATGAGAGCGATGAGGGCGCCGTGATCCTGGCGGATCTTCCGGGCGTCTCCAAGGAGAGCATCCAGCTCAAGGTGCAGGACAATGTGTTGACCATCGAGGCAACCGCGGACTATCGGCTCACCGGCACTCCTGTCTATCCGGCAGCTGCCCTTGCCCGATAGCTACGACACCGCCAACATCAAGGCGGAGTACAAGCATGGTGTGCTGAAGCTTCACCTGCCCAAAGTGGCCAAGGCGCTTCCGAAGAAGATCGAGGTGAGCGTCGGATAGGCCCGAGCCTGCCCGCGTCTAGAGGGCCGGGGCGCCAGGTGCGTGCCGGCCCTCGCGCGCATCTGCCCCCACGCTCTCCAGAATGTGCCGCACCTCCGCGATTCGGGTAGCGCGGACAATCGCCTCGCGAGCCCGCGCGGCCCCGGCGAATCCCCGCACATAGGCGGGAAGCTGGCCGCGCAGATGCTTCACAGCACACACCTCGCCATACACCTCGGCAAGGTCGCTCACGTGCACCATAGCGGCTTGCACGCGCTCTGCAAGCGATGGGGCCGGCGCGGCGGGCGCCCCCGACAGATGGAGGCCGATGTCCCGAAGTATCCACGGATTGCCGATCGCCGCCCGGCCAACCATCACTCCATGACAGCCTGTCTCCCGCATCATGCGGGCGGCATCTTCCGGCGTCCGCACATCGCCATTGCCGATCACCGGCACACCCACGGCCTGCCGGATCTCCGCGATCCAGCGCCAGTCTGCACTGCCCTCAAAGCCCTGTCGAGCCGTACGCGCATGCAAGGTGAACGCCTGGACGCCGCGCTGCTCCAGCTCCCGCGCGATGGGAGTGGCGGTCAGCTCGCTCGCCGTCCAGCCGGCCCGCATCTTCACGGTCACGGGCACGGGCACGGCCTCCACCACTGCCGATACCACGCGCACTGCCGTCTCCACGTCGCGGAGCAGGGCCGCCCCCGCACCCGTGCGGCACACCTTCGGCACCCAGCAGCCCATGTTGATATCAACGATGCGGGCGCCGCGATCCACGACTACTCGCGCGGCTTCCGCCATGATCGCCGGATCCGCGCCGAAGAGCTGGACAGAGAGAGGCTGCTCCTCATCCGTCCAATCGAACATGCGCAGGGTCTTGGCGTGACCGTAGTGAATAGCCTGCGTGCTGATCTGCTCGGTGCACACCAGCCCCGGCTGCCCGATGCGCTTGCAGAGCCGCCGGAAAGGACCATTGGTTACGTCCGCCATGGGAGCAAGCACGACGGGAGGATCAACGAGGATCGCGCCTATTCGGAATGGCGCGGCCGCGGCGGTCAGCGAGGAAGACATGGCGGTGATGCGAGGGCCCAGGCCGCTGCCGGTCCGGCAGGGCTGCCCTATTCGGGGCTTGCGTCCTGGCCGAGGTATTCCGTGGAGTAGTTCGGCGGTTCCTTGGTGATCCATACGTCGTGCACGTGGCTTTCGCGCAGGCTCGCGCCGGTTACACGCAGGAAAGTGGCGCGTTCGTGGAGGTCTCGCAGGGTGCGTGCGCCGATGTATCCCATGCCGGAGCGGATGCCGCCCACCAATTGATGGAGCGTATCCGCCACTTGTCCCTTGTAGGGAACGCGCCCCTCAACACCCTCCGGTACCAGCCTGCGGCCAGGGTCCTGCGAATACCTGTCGCTGGAGCCCTCCTTCATGGCCGATTCCGATCCCATGCCGCGGTAATCCTTGTACGCGCGACCCTGGTAGAGGATCACCTCGCCTGGGGCTTCATCGGTGCCGGCGAGCAGATTGCCCACCATGATTGCCGAAGCGCCCGCGGCCAGCGCCTTGGTGGCATCACCCGAGAATCGTATGCCGCCATCCGCTATTACCGGAATGCCGCTCTTCATGGCCTCGCGCGAGCAATCCGCGATGGCGGTGAGCTGAGGCACCCCCACCCCGCTCACCACGCGCGTGGTGCAGATGGAACCCGCTCCAAGACCTACCCGAATTCCGTCCGCGCCGGCCTCGATGAGCGCGCGAGTGCCCTCCGCCGTGGCCACGTTGCCAGCGATGACCGGCAGGTCTGGAAACTCGGACTTGATGGCACGGACCGCATTGAGGACACCGCGCGAGTGGCCATGGGCCGCATCCACAACGATGAAATCCACGCCGGCCTCGGCAAGCGCGGCCGTGCGCCCCACAGGGTCGCGGAGGGGTCCCACCGCCGCGCCGACGCGCAGCCTCCCGCGACTGTCCTTTGTGGAGTTCGGATAGTCGCGTACCTTCTGGATGTCCTTTATGGTGATGAGGCCAAGCAGCCGGAAGTCCTTGTCCACAATGGGCAGCTTCTCGATACGGTGCTGCTGCAGAACCTCCTGGGCGTGCTCCAGGGTGGTTCCCTCGGTTGCGGTAATGAGGCGGTCGCGGCCCGTCATCAGGTCGCGGATGGGCCGATTGTAGTTCGTCTCAAACCGGATATCGCGGTTGGTAAGGATGCCGACGAGGTGGCCATGCTCATCCGTAACGGGCACTCCGGAGATGTGGTATCGCTCCATGAGGGCAAGCGCGTCGCCAATGGTTCGGTCCGGCGCGAGGGAGATGGGATCCACGATAATGCCATGCTCCGAGCGCTTGACTTTGTCCACCTCGGCCACCTGCCGATCCACCGTCATGTTTCGGTGGATGACGCCCACGCCGCCCTCCCGCGCGAGGGCAATGGCCATCCTCGCCTCTGTCACCCGGTCCATTGGCGAGGAGAGTATGGGCACCCGTAATTCGATATCTCGCGCTATCAGCGTGCGCGTATCCACTTCGTTCGGGGTGATCTCCGTGTCCTGAGGCACAAGGAGCACATCATCGAAGCTCAGGCCCTCTTTGATCAGCAGGTCGGTGCCCAGCATGGCGGACCTCTTCACTCACGTATGGTTTGATCGCTTATTGTACCGCAGGGGTCCTCGGCGCGGCCGGAGTGATAATGACGAAGTCGGCCATGCCATCGTAGGCGCGCAAGTCCACGTCCGGGAACCGCGCGTCCGGCTTTATGCTTACTACCGCGATGCGCAATGTGGGCCTTGCCTGCCGCACGCGGGCCACTATGCCGTGTCCCCGATCGCTGTGCATGGCGCCGTTTAAGTGAGCCACAAGCGCCCCTGGCCGACGGCGCAGCGCGCTCAGCATCGAGTCCGCCATGGCGGCATCCCAGAGAGCCTGAGCCTGAACCAGCCGCTCGGGCGAGGGCATCCCTTGCATCGCCTGCCCGTTGGCGCTCGGGCCGTGCGGAGCACGAAAGAGCTTCAGGAGTGCTTCGCGATAGTCCGCCGGCATCTCCATGGAGAGCGGCAGTGCCGGCAGCCACTGTCGCGATGCCCTGGGCAGTTTCAGCAGGGCGTCGGCTCCCAGGCGGCTCACCATGTTCACATAACGACGGGGCGCATTGGAGGCCACCACGGCGATGAACTGCTCCCGACACCACTCGACTATCGGCCGGTAATCCGCTCTGTAGTTCGGCCATGGTCGCGCCGCCTGCTGAAAAGCCGTTTCGGTGATGTGTCCTGCCAGATACTCATCGAGCACAAGCTGCACGTCGCGTTCAAACATCTCCATGGCAACGATAAGTCGGCCGGTGCGGGCCTGCAGCGCCTGCAGTATCTGCAGTTGGAGTTCGTGGCCGCGGGAGTGGTCG
>CAZGLN010000062.1:0-1440 GCA_964526545.1 uncultured Chthonomonadales bacterium | reverse complement strand
AGTTCTCCCAGGAACACGACATCGCTCGCCGCCAGCCGAGCCGCCATTGCCTCGAACGAGAGTGCCTCATTGCCCGTATAGATTGCAAAGCGCGCGTCCTTGGCCGACGCTGCCGAGGGCTGGGAGGCGGGAGGCGCCTGAGCGCTCGAGGTCCCAAGAACGCTGACGAGCGCAAACAGAATGATGATTGGTCGCACGCGATTTACCTCTGCTTGACATCCCGAAGTGGCCTACATATACTCACATACAGGGGAGCGCGTCTAGCTACTGCGCGCTTTTTCTGCCGTGCCCCTGCGCATGCGGCGAGAACATGGCATTGCGTAACATTCGATGGGAACAGCTGCCGCCTTGGACCAGGCCCGCGGCGCGTTTGACAGCGCCGCTCCTGCTGGCTTATCTCGCCATCACGCTTGAGCCTTACCTCACGGACCTCGCCAACCATCGGCCCGGCGTACTTCCCGTCGCGATGGTGGCCCTCATCTTCGCAATCCTCATCCAACGCCTTCGCCGGTGGCTGATCGTAACGCTCTGCTTCGGCATCTTCGTGCTGGCGTTGCGGGACATGACGAACCCGGTGATAATTCCGCCGCAGATAGACTACGTCGTCGTGGAGCGCCTCATCCCTTACGCGTGGCTTCTTCTCGCGCTCTGCGCTGGCTTCGCCGGGGCCGCCGAGGCACTGCGTCCAGGCAGCGTGCTGGCGAGACGCTTCTATTTCGCTACCGCCGCCATCTATCTGGGCGGGCACGGTTCCATGGCGCTGCTTCGCGAGCCATCGTTCACGGCCGCGGTACTTCTGGTCAGCGGGCTCCTCGCCGTAGTCGGCGTGGTGCGTGCCGAGAAGATCGTGGCCAACGAGGTGCCCACTCCCGAGCAGAGCGCCGACCTCAAGGCGATTGCCGCGCGAGAGCAAGGCCGGGCCGACCGTCTTCGCGAACGCGAATGGCGCGACACGGTGGAGCGCCTCGCCTAGAACCACTGGCGGCTAATCCTGCACGGCCGAGGCGACTGCGTTCAGCACCCTTCTTCGCACGCCCTTTATGCCGGTGTTGTCCTGTGAGAGCAGCACGCGATTGGTGAGCAGCACTACGACCAGGCCGTACTCCGGATCGCACACGAGCATGGTGCCGGTGAAGCCCGTATGGCCGAAGGCGCTCAGGCTAAGCAGATCGCCCCTGGGCAGCATGCGATTGGGATGCGTGAACCAGCCGATAGAGTGGCCGCCGATCCGCCAATCGAGCTGGTTTGACTGGGCGAGCCGCCTGGCGGCAGGGCCGAGGAGACGTGCTCCTCCGACCTCCATGCCCAACATGGCGGAGCCGAACGTGAGCAGGTCTGCCGCGGTGCCGAACAGTCCTGCGTGCCCGGCAATCCCGCCCAGCCGCCATGCGTTGGCATCGTGCACTTCCCCGCAGAGCGTTCGTGTAGGGAAAGAGTGTA
>CAZGLN010000061.1:0-16663 GCA_964526545.1 uncultured Chthonomonadales bacterium | reverse complement strand
GGCCTCGTCGTGAAGCGCGTGCAGATTGTCGCCGTGGAGTAGCCGCCAGCGCAATACCGTTCCGCATGGCGTATAATCCGGGCGGCTGCCAAGAGCACCCTCCACCGGTTGGGTGCGGCACAATCGCGCCATGATTCTCGTCATAGATAACTACGATAGCTTCACCTACAACCTGGTGCAGTACCTGGGCGAGATGGGGCAGGAGCTGCTGGTGCGGCGCAACGACCAGATCACGCTGGACGAGGTGGCCGCGCTGGCTCCCGAGCGCATCGTGATCTCGCCGGGCCCCTGTACACCGAACGAGGCCGGCATTTCGGTGCCGCTCATCCAGCGTTTCCATGCCCAGATTCCCATCCTTGGCGTCTGCCTGGGCCATCAGAGCATCGGGCAGGCGTTCGGCGGGGAGGTGGTGCGCAACTATCGCGTGCTCCACGGCAAGCTGAGCGCCATTCACCATTGGGGCGCGGGCGTGTTCCGCGGCCTGCCGAGCCCCTTCGATGCCACCCGCTACCACTCCCTGGTTATCCGCCGCGAGACCCTGCCGGATTGCCTGGCGATCACCGCCGAAACCGCCGAGGGCGAGATCATGGGTGTGCGCCATCGGGATTTCCCGGTGGAGGGCGTGCAGTTTCACCCGGAATCCATCATGACCTCGGTGGGCAAGGCGCTCCTCAGGAACTTCGCACAGCCCTGACGCATGGGGAGTAAGCGGGGAGTCCTCGGAGAGGGCGGCCCGTGTGGTATGCTTGTTGCGGCGCATCGGGAGCGAATCTCGGTGCGCACGTCATGCCAGCGAGCCCGCACATGCCTGCGTATGCGCAGCGCATCTCCCGCGTTCAGGAAGTCCTCCGCGACTTGGGCATCGGCGCGGCGGTCTTCGGCCCAACAGACCAGATGCGCTACCTTAGCGGGTGGCGCGAGCCTGGCCACGAGCGGCTCATCGCGCTCATCGTGCCCGCGCTGAGCGATCCCGCGTTCCTCGTCCCTGAAATGAACGCAGCACAGGCCCGCGCCAACCCCGCGGGCATCGCGGATGTGCGCGGATGGTCGGATGAGGCAGGCTGGACGCGCGCGATGGCCGAGCTCTTCGCCCAGAAAGCCGTGGCCGGCACCATCGCGGTGGACGATGAGCTGCAGGCGGGGCATCTGCTGGCCATCCAGGGTATCGCCTCTGGAAGCCGCTTTGTACCCGCCGGCGACCTGATGGCGACTCTGCGCGAGATCAAGGACAGCGACGAACTGGAGAGCCTGGCGAGATCCGCCGCCATCACCGACCAGGTCTATGCGGAATCCCTTTCGGCGCTTCGGCGCGGCATTACGGAGCGTCAGTTTCAAAGCGTGATTGCCGAGCGTTACCGTGCGCATGGCACCGAGCCGGCGTTCGCCCTGGTCTGCTTCGGAGCCAACAGCGCGCTGCCTCATCATCACACCGGCGAGACATCGCTGCAGCCTGGCAACGTGGTGGTGATAGATATCGGCTGTCATTGGGAGGGCTACGCATCGGATATCACGCGCACCCTCGCCTTCGGCGAGCCCGGCGCCGGCGCGCGGCAGGTGTACGAGATTGTCCATGCCGCCCACATGGCCGCCAGACAGGCCGCGCGGCCAGGCGCCGCCTGCGAGCAGGTGGATTCCGCCGCCCGCCAGGTGATAACCCGCGCAGGCTATGGCGACCGCTTCATCCATCGCACCGGCCATGGAATCGGGCTCTCCACCCACGAGCCGCCCTATATTGTGGGCGGCAATTCCCACACTCTGCGGCCCGGAATGTGCTTCAGCATCGAGCCCGGCATCTACATACCTGAGCGATTTGGAGTAAGAATCGAGAACATCGTCACGGTTACCGAGGACGGCGCGCACAGCCTCAACGCGGATGCGCCCGAAACGCTGCCCGTGCTGGAAGATGTGAGATAGTCTCCCGGGCCGCCCCCTGTCGGGGGCCCGGCATTGCGCCCTGCCGCCAACCACACGGACAACCTAACCAACCATGATAACCTCCGCCCTCAACAAGATCACGAACCGCCAGGACCTGAGCGAAGAGGAGGCCGGCGATGTGATGCGGCTGGTGATGGACGGGCAGCCGACACCCGCTCAGTTGGGCGCGCTGCTCGGAGCGCTGCGCACGAAGGGCGAGACTGCCGATGAACTGGCGGGATTCGCGCGCGCAATGCGGGAACGCGCCATTCCCGTGAAGACCAGCCGGCGACTGGTTGTGGACGTGTGCGGCACCGGCGGCGATGGCGCGGGCACATTCAACATCTCCACCGCCGCCGCCTTCGTGGTGGCCAGCGCCGGTATTCCCGTTGCCAAGCATGGCAACCGCGCCGTCTCCTCACGGTGCGGCAGCGCGGACGTTCTGGCCGGGCTGGGGGTGCGGCTGGACCTCACCCCAGAGCAGATTGGTATGTGCGTGGATCGCGTGGGCATCGGTTTCCTCTATGCTCCCAGCCACCACCCCGCCATGAGTCACGCCGCGCAGACCCGCCGTGAGCTGGCCATTCGCACAACCTTCAACATCGTAGGCCCCATGACCAATCCCGCGGGCGCCAACTGCCAACTGGTGGGTGTTTTCGACCCGGAGCTGTGCCCCGTGGTGGCGGAGGCGCTCGGCCGCCTCGGCACGGAGCGCGCCATGGTAGTCCACGGCATGGACGGCCTCGACGAGATCTCCACCATCGGCCCCACGCGCATCAGCACCCTTCAGAACGGGCGCGTCAGTACGGATACGCGCATTCCAGCGGAGTTCTACGTGGTTCCCGCGACCCTGCAAGACATTGCGGGCGGCGCAACCGTAGAAGAGAATGTGCGAATCATCATCTCCGTGCTGCAGGGGGAGCTGGGCCCGCGGCGCGATATCGTGGCGGCCAACGCCGCCGCAGGGTTGATACTGGGAGGCATGGCGGAGTCCTGGCGCGACGGAGTTGCGCTGGCCAACCGCCTCCTCTCCTCCGGAAAGGCGCTCAACTGCCTCAAGGAGCTCATTGCATTTACCCGCCAGTTCGAGACAGAGACGGCCTGAGCGGGGACGCACCGCCCGCGGGGCGGCAGGAAGACCATGAGCGTACTTAACGAGATCCTGGCTGAAACCCGCAGCCAGGTGGATGCACATATCAAGCGGTGTCCGGAATCCGAACTCTGGAAGCAGATTGCCGACCTCCCGCCCACGCGCGACTTCCTCGGCGCCCTGCTTCGCGCCGAGCCTCCCGCGCTCATCGCCGAGATTAAGAAGGCCTCCCCTTCCCGGGGCGTGCTCCGCGAGGACTTCGACCCGGTGGAGATCGCGCGGATCTACGAGGAGAACGGCGCGCACTGCATTTCGGTACTCACGGATAAGCCCCACTTTCAGGGAAGGATGCAGTACCTGCGCGAGGTGCGCAAGGTAACCACGCTGCCGCTCCTCCGCAAGGATTTCATCATCCACCGCTGGCAAGTGCTGGAATCGCGCGCGGCCGGCGCCGATGCCATCCTGCTGATTGTGGCGGCGCTGCGCGAGGGGGAAGTGCGTGAGTTGGTGGAGGTGGCGCACGAGGTGGGTCTCGCCTGCCTCATCGAGGTGCATACGGCAGCGGAACTGGAGGAGGCCCTCCGCTCCTCGGCCAAGATCATCGGGATAAACAACCGCGACCTCCATGTGTTCCGCACGCACCTGCGCGTTACCCTGGAACTGGCGCCGAAGGTGCCCTCTGATCGCGTGATAGTCAGCGAAAGCGGCATATCCACGCACGCGGATCTTGAAAAACTGCGCGCCGTGGGTGTGCGCGCGGTACTCATCGGCGAGGCCTTCATGCGGGCGCAGGATATCGGCGCGAAGGTGCGCGAGATTCTCGGCAAGGCCTGAGGCGCAAGCGCGGATACCGGCGCCACGATATGACGCGCATAAAGATCTGCGGCATCACCAACCTGGAGGACGCAAGGGCGGCCGTGGACTACGGCGCGGACGCCCTGGGTTTCATTTTCGTGCCGGAGTCCCCGCGGTATGTGGGAGCCGGCAAGGAGACCGCATGGCTCCCGCGGGAGCTGGATGCGCCGTTTGTCAGCAGGGTCTACGTCTGCCGCAAGCTCTCCGACGCGAATCTGGAATGGGCGGAGGCCTTCGACACGGTGCAGTACTATGAAGACGACCTGCCCCGCAAGGCAGTCGCTGCCGGAGGCCGCCGCCTGCTGCAGGCGTTTCGCATGCGCGACATGCGCACTCTGGAGGAGATTGCCGCCTCCCGGAGCCGCGCACCGGCCTACGTGCTGGATAGTTACGATCCGGACCGGCTGGGCGGCAGCGGCACGGCCTTCAACTGGATGCTTGCGGCCGAGGCGCGTGCTCGGTTCGGCAAACCGATAGTGCTGGCGGGCGGCCTCGATCCCGACAACGTAGCGGACGCCATCGCGCAGGTGCGGCCCTTCGCAGTGGATGTCTCCAGCGGCGTGGAGGCGGAGCCCGGCCGCAAGGATCATGCGCTGCTGCGCGCCTTCATCCGTGCCGTGCGCCGCGCCGAGAGAGCCTTATGAGATGAAATCCGCGCACCTCTGGTTGGCCGCCATCGGCCTGGCGGCGGTCTCGCTCTATCTGCTCTTCCTGGCGCCAGGAGGCAGCAAGGACTCGCTGGGAGCGGGCGCCGTCTCCACCACGGCGACCATCGCCATGAAGGATACGCGGCCGGGCGAGGGCGGCGCGGCCGCCAACTACGTTACGCTGATCTTTGAAGACAGCATGCGCAAGAACCACCGGGTGGAGATACGGGTGATGAATGGCGGCCTCTTTAACAGCCTGGAGACCGGCAAGGAGACCCGCATCCTCTACCAGCCGGCCAACCCGGAACAAGTGGTCCTCTCAGCCGACGCCCGTGGCGGCGTGGCCTCGCCTACGCTTCGCTTCATTGCGTGGTCGCTGCTGCTTGCGGGCCTCTGCACGGGCTATTCAGCCTATCGAAGGACCAATCAGCCGGCGGAGGCCCCGGCCGGCGCGGACGACGAGGCGCCGCGACCCCGCGGCAACCGCAAGGGCGGCCCAAAGGTAACCATCACGCGGCGATAGGTGCCGCCCTCTGGAGAGAATATGACCCACACGGTTTCACATCTGCCCGACGCCCGAGGCCACTTTGGACCCTTCGGGGGCAGATTCGTGCCGGAGACGCTTATCCCCGCGCTGGACGAACTCGAGGCGGAATACGCACGGACATGCCAGGACGAGGCGTTCCAGCGGGAGCTGCGCGAAACGCTGCGCGAGTATGTCGGCAGACCCACGCCGCTGACCCGCGCGGACCGATTGAGCGCGAGCCTCGGGGGACCATCCATCCTGCTGAAGCGCGAGGACCTCTGCCACACTGGCGCCCACAAGATCAACAACGCCCTGGGCCAGGTGCTGCTGGCGCGCCGGATGGGCAAGCAGCGCATCATCGCCGAGACCGGCGCGGGCCAGCACGGCGTGGCCACCGCCACGGCCTGCGCGCGCTTCGGTCTGGCGTGTGAAGTCTACATGGGCGAGGAGGACGTGCACCGGCAGGCCCTCAACGTCTACCGGATGAAGCTGCTGGGCGCCAGGGTCATCACCGTCCGCTCCGGCACCCGCACCCTCAAGGATGCCACCAGCGAGGCCATACGCGACTGGGTTACCAATGTGCGCACCACGCACTACGTCATCGGCTCGGTGGTCGGCCCGCATCCCTACCCGATGATCGTGCGCGACTTCCAGGCGATCATCGGCCGGGAGACGAGAGAGCAGGTGCTGGAGCGCACCGGCCGCCTGCCGAACGCCGTCATCGCCTGCGTGGGCGGCGGCTCCAACGCCATGGGCATCTTCGCACCCTTCCTGGAAGATACCGAGGTGCGCCTGATCGGCGTGGAAGCTGCCGGCCACGGACTGCATACGGATCAGCACTGCGCCACGCTCACGGTCGGAAAACCCGGCGTGCTCCACGGCTCGCTCAGCTACCTGCTGCAGAATGAGGACGGCCAGATTGCCCCCTCGCACTCCATTTCCGCCGGCCTGGACTACCCCGGCGTGGGTCCGGAGCACAGCTACCTGCGCGAAACCGGCCGGGCGGAGTACGTCTCCGTGACGGACGAGGAGGCCCTGGCCGGCTTTCGGCTGCTGGCTGAGATGGAGGGGCTGATACCCGCGCTTGAGACCGCTCACGCGGTGGCCCACCTTCAGCGCATTGCCCACGAGTTCACGCCAGGCCAGACCGTTGTGCTGAACCTCTCCGGCCGGGGCGATAAGGACATGGAGACCGCCGCCCGCGCCCTCGGAATGAGCCTGGAAGATGCCTGACGGAGCGCCGGCACCTACCCCGGAGCAGGGCGGCGCGGTGCTCCCTTCGCCTTACAGAGACCGCCGCCCCCTCCAGCAGGATCTTCCCACTACTTTCGAGACCCGCCGGCTGCTCCTGCGCTGCCCGGCGGAGGGTGACGGCGCGGCGCTTCATACGGCCTGCCAGGAGACCCGCTTGGAGCTGCAGACATGGATGGATTGGGCCCATCCCTTCCCTACTCCCGAGGATAGCGAGAAGCACTGCCGCGAGGCCCGCGCGGCGTTCATGGCGCGCACGGATTTTGAGTTCCTCATGCAGCGCAAGGAGGACGACCTGCTGGTAGGCGGCTGCGGGCTCCACCGATTCGAGCCCGCGGTTCCTTCCTCCGAGGTCGGCTACTGGCGGCGGGCACAATGCGCCGGGCAGGGCCTTGTAACGGAAGCTGTGCGCGCGCTGCAGGACATTGCGTTCCGGTGGCTCCAACTTGAACGTCTCTGCCTTCGCTGCGACGACCTGAATGCGCGGAGCGCCGCTGTGGCCGAGCGGACGGGATTCGTGTGGGAAGGCACCTTGCGGCACGACCGGCGCGATGCCGCAGGAGCGCTGCGCTCCACCCGCGTATACGCGCTCTTGCGAGACCAATGGGAGGGAGGGAGGCAATGACGCGCCTATCCGAGCGCCTCGCCCGGTGCCGCGCCGCGAGCGAGAAGGCGCTGGTCTGCTATGTGATGGCGGGCGACCCGAATCCTTCGGCCACCGTGGAGATCGTCCGCGCGCTGGATCGGGCCGGGGTGGATGCCATCGAGCTGGGAGTGCCCTTTAGCGATCCGCTGGCCGATGGCCCCAGCATCCAGATGGCGGCCCACCGCGCGCTCTCCGCCGGCATGACTGTACGGGCCACCTTGGAGCTTGTGCGCGACATCCGCAAAGTCTCCTCCACCCCGCTGGTGCTGATGACCTACTACAATCCCGTCCTCCGCTATGGGCTGGAGGCCTTCGCGCGTGACGCCCACGCGGCGGGAGCCGACGGCACCATCCTGGTGGACCTCACACCCGAGGAGTCGGAAGAGTGGATCGGCCATGCCCGCCGCGAGAGGCTGGACACCATCTTCCTGGTGGCGCCCACCAGCACGTCTGCGCGGGTGAGGGCGGTCGCCGCAGTCAGCACCGGCTTCGTCTACTGCGTCTCGCGCACGGGCGTAACCGGCACGCAGCACGAAGCGGATGCCGGCCTCGCCGCGCTTGTGGCCGAGGTGCGCAAGGCGACCGATACGCCAGCCCTGGTTGGCTTCGGCATTTCGCGGCCGGAGCACGTGCGGCGAATGGGCGCCCTGGCGGACGGCGTGATTGTGGGCAGCGCCCTCGTGGAGGTCATTGCGGCGGCCGACGGTACGGCGGAGGCGCCCGCGCGCGTGGAAGCGTTGGCGACCGCGCTCAAAGCCGCCACAAAGCCCTGAAGGGCCCAGGGATCGGCCGAGTATGCCCACCCGCAACGCCACCGGCATCGTGCTGCGGCGCATCAACCTGGGCGAGGCGGACCGCCTGCTCACGGTGCTCACCCGCGAGTACGGCAAGGTCTCCGCGGTCGCCAAGGGCGCGCGGCGGCCTGGAGGCAAACTCGCGGGCGCAAGCGAGCTCTTTACCCACGCGGCCATGCAGTTGGCATCGGGCCGCAACCTGGACATCCTCACGCAGTGCGAAGTGGAGGACTCCTTCACGGGCCTGCGCGAGGACCTCTCGCTGCTGGCGAGGGCCTCCTACTTCTGCGAACTCGTGGACCGATTGACCGAGCAGAGCCAGCCCCAACCAGACGTGTTCGACCTGCTTCTGGCGGGCCTGCACTTGCTGGATAGGGCCGGCACCGCACCGGATACCATCGTCCACGCCTTTGAGCTGCGCCTGTTGGCAGTGCTGGGCTATGCGCCCGCGCTGGACCTCTGCGCGCGCTGCGCGGGTGAATTGGGGCAGGAGCGCGCCGCCTACAGCCCCTCGCAGGGAGGAGCGCTCTGCGGTGCGTGCAGGTATCAGGTCGGCGACTCCATCGCGGTCTCGGCGGAGACACTCCAGGCGATGCGCGCGCTGGCCGAGGCGCCCGCCGCCGAACTCATCCAGATGGAGCTGGCCGAGCGGAGCCGCCAGGAGATTGCCCGGTGCATGCGCTGGCACATCCGCTGCCGGTGCGAGCGCGACCTGAAGAGCCTTGAGTTCCTGGAGCAGGTGCGGCGCACCGAAACCGCGGCGGCGCCCTCCCCGAACGCCCGGCCATAGGCTACAATAGCGGCGGCCACGCCTCAGCACATCATGGACGCCCCTCAGATCGCCATCTTCTCCACTCCGCTCATCACCACATGGGTCTTCGACGAGACCCACCGCGTGCTCTTTGACGCCGGAGATGGAGTCACCGCCATGCTGGACAGCCGTATCCACAAGATCCGCCTGGTGGCCATTACCCATACCCACCGCGACCACTGCGCGGGACTGCTCCAGCTGCTCAACCTGCGCGGCGGCGCCGGCGATTTGACGGCTGTCTATCCCGAGGCCAGCGGGGCCGGCCGCGCCCTCGCCGGCTTTCTGAGCGCCTTCGATTCGCGAACCACCGGAAAGGTGAACTGGCTGCCCACTGGACCAGACTCGACTCTGCCCATCCAGCCTGAGCGGCACTTCCTGCGGACCTTCGCCACGGACCACTACCCGCCGATGAACCCACCGCGGTCGCTCAGCATGGGCTTCCAGATCGTGCGCACCGTGGACAAGGTGCGGCCCGAGTACCGCGGGATCTCCCAGTCGGAACTCGACGCACTTCGGCTGGCCCACGGCAAGGACCACATCACCCATACCGTGGAGGATGTCCTGCTCTCCATCAGCGGCGACACCACCCCGCTGCCGCCGGATGTCTACCGCGGCACCCGCACGCTCCTGCATGAGTGCACCTTCCTGGAGCGCGAGGAGCAGGCCGCCGAGGCCATCCGCGGACACCCGCATACCTGCCTGGAGGATGCGCTTGATCTGGCGCTGGCCGCCGGAGTGGAGAGGCTGGGTCTCTACCACATCTCGCGCCGATACGAGGACGACCGCATTGTGAGCGAGGTGCGGGAGCGCTGCGCGGAGCGAAGAATCCCCTTCCCCGTAAGCGTCGCGCTGCCCGGCCGCTATTATGACGATCTCTTCCGCCAGTGCGTGTGGCAGGGATCGTAGGCCGGCGGGGTAATGTATAGCCGAGCCGCCAGCGGCACCGTTGGGGGCTCACTCCGCGTATGGCCTTGCAGAGGCCCATCCGCCCGCTTCCCGTGGCGGAGCGTCCACAACGGCTCGGAAGGAGCAGAACCTATGCCCGAACACGATCTGGACCCCGCGCTCGACCCGGAATTGGACAAGCTCTCGCGCAGGCGCTTTGTGAAATCCGCTGGAGCGGGCGCCGCGGCTGCCGCCGCCCTCGGCGCGGTCCCGCTGGGACAGAGCAAGACAGGCGATGCCCTGAAAGACCCCGCCATACTCACCCAGGAGATAACTTTCGAGAGCGGCGGCCAGAAGATCGGAGCATTTCTCGCGCGCCCTCGCGGCGAGGGGAAGCGCGGCGCCGTGATCGTGATTCAAGAGATCTTCGGCCTGAACGCGCACATCAAGGACGTAACCGCGCGCGTGGCGCTGGCCGGGTTCGTGGGGCTGGGCATAGACTTCTTCTCGCGCGAGGGCGCGCCGCCGGACGGCGCGGGCGGCTTCCAGTCGCTCATGCAGTTTGTGGGCAAGATTCCCGATTCGCAGGTGATGGCCGATATCGCGGCCGGCGCCGAATACCTGCGCAAACAGCCCTACTGCAACGGCAAGGTGGGCACCGTCGGATTCTGCTGGGGAGGGCGCATGGTGATGCTCGCCGCCGCCAAGGTGCCCACCCTCAACGCCGGCGTGGCCTACTACGGGCGCATTCGCCAGCCAGCCAAGACCGAGGCGCAGCCCGCCGGACCCATTGACCTGGTCGAAGAGATGAAAGTGCCGCTTATGGGCCACTTCGGCGCGGAGGACTCCGGTATCCCCGTGGCGGATGTGGAGGCGCTCCGCGACGCCCTGAAGGCGCGGAACCGCACCGCGGAGTTCCATATCTATCCGGGCGCAGGCCATGCCTTCAACAACGATACACGCCCCAGTTACCGCGCGGAGGCCGCGAAACTGGCCTGGCAGCGCACCCTGGAATGGTTTGCAAAGCACCTGAAGTAGGAGCGCTCGGGCCGCCGCTTACGGAGTCCTTCTTTCTGCGGCCTACGGTGGAGGTAGCACGGGACCTCATCGGCCGACTGCTGGTGGCGTGCAACGAAGAGGGTGAGCCGCTTATTGGACGCATCGTGGAGACGGAGGCCTACGGCCCCGACGATCCGGCCAGCCACGCCTACCGCGGCCCTCGAAGGACGAATGCCGCTATGTTCGGACGCCCCGGGCTGCTCTATGTCTACCGGTCGCACGGCATCCACTTCTGCGCGAATGTGGTAACGCAGCCGGAAGGCGTGGGCGAGGCGGTGCTGCTGCGGGCGCTCCAGCCGCTCGCTGGACTAGAGAGCATGCGAGAACGGCGGGGCCCCGTGCCGGAGACCAGGCTGTGCGCCGGCCCCGGCTGCCTCTGCAGGGCGTTCGGCATCGGGATGGAACATAACGGAGCCGACCTCCAGTCCGGTCCGCTCCGGCTCTTCGCGGGCGACGGCGTGCCGCTGGAGGTGGCTGCCACTCCGCGAATAGGCATATCACGGGCCGTGGAGAGACCGTGGCGGTTTGTCGCGCGCGGCAGCCCGTATCTTTCGCGGCCGTGGCGCCAGGGCGAGAAGAACGTCAGCTAGGTCGAAGGAGGGATTGCGGGCTCTTGCTCGGCCAGGAAGGCGCACATCTGCTGTTGGCGGTGGCCCTCGCGACGGCCATCGCCCTGCTCGCGCGTCTCTTCCGCATGCTCACCACGTCCGGCGCGGCGGCGGCCTTCGTGGTGGGCGTGCTGGTATTCGGCCTCGGCGAATGGCCCCACACGGCAGCCATGCTGGCCTTCTTCCTCTCCGGAAGCCTGCTTTCCCGGCTTCCCGGCGGCGGCAAGTCCGTGGCGGAACCCGGAGGGCGCGATGCCGTGCAGGTGCTCTGCAACGGCGGCGTGCCCGCCCTGCTCTGCATCGCCTATGCTCTCTCGCCCGAACCGCGGCGCATCACCCTGCTCTGTCTTGCCGCGCTCGCCGCGGTGAATGCGGATACCTGGGCCACGGAGATCGGCGCACGAATGGGCAAGCGGCCGCGCAATCTGCTGGATTGGAAGCCGGTGAAGCCCGGTGCCTCCGGCGCGGTCTCTCTGGTGGGCCTGGTCGCGTCGGTCCTCGGTGCGCTCTTCGTGGCGGCCGTTGGAGCGAGCGCGTGGCCCGCGCGCAGTCCGGAACTGCTCTGGCCGCCGGATTCCGCCGAGATGCTTGCGGTGGCCTGGGCCGGATTCATGGCCGCGTTGGCGGATAGCGTGCTCGGCGCGGGCTTGCAGGCGCGCTATGTCTGCGCGAAGTGCGGCGAAACCGTGGAGCAGCCGAGCCACTGCGGCCAGCTGGCCGTACGCACGCGGGGATGGGCCTGGATGACCAACGATGTGGTGAATCTGGCCTGTTCCGCGCTGGGCGTGATCTTCTGCTGGCTGCTGCTGCGCTACTGGGCCTATCCGCTGTAGGGCTGACCTAGCGCACCCGCGCGCCCGGCGGCACGGCCGTCTCCGGATGCAGCAGGATGGCCTGCCCTTCCACATCCGCGGCCAGCAGCATCCCCTGGCTCTCGATCCCCCGCATCTTGCGCGGTGCCAGGTTCGCCACGATCACTACCTGCTTGCCGGCGACCTCGTCCGGCTCGTACATCTCGGCGATGCCCGCGACGATAGTGCGAGTCTCATCGCCGAGGTCTACGGTGAGCTTCAGCAGCTTATCCGCGTTCGGCACGCGTTCGGCGGCAGTCACGGTGCCCACCCGGAGCTGAATACGCAGGAAGTCCTCGATGCTGATCTGCTCCTGCGCGGGCACGGCAGGCTGTTCCGAAGCGGGGCGCTCTTGCACGGAAGGTCTCTCCTTGGGTGTTTTGGGTGGCACGGCCGCCGCGGCGGCCTCCTCGGCAATGCGCGGAAAGAGCGGGAACGGATCCGCGAGGCGCGTGCCGGCGGGAACCGCCCCCCAGGCGGCGGCCTCGCTCCACGCTACCTTGTCGGGCGGACGCTCGTCGCCAATCTGGCGGCGCAGGGCGTCCGAGGCGGCGGGCATGGCGGGAGCCACCATCACTGCCGCCACGCGCACGGCCTCTAGGCAGGTTACCAATGTATCCGCCAGCTCTGCCGTGCGGCCGTCGCGGGCCAGTTCCCACGGCTTGCGCTCTTGTATGAAGCGGTTGGTGCGCGAAATGAGCCGCCACACGGCCTCCAGGGCGGAGTGGAAGCGGAACTCCTCCATCGCGGCCTCATAATCGCGCAAGGCAGCGCTCGCCGCTTCGCCTATTTCGGCGGAGGGTGCGCCCGCGGGCACGCGCCACTCGAAATACCGGGCGACCATGGTTACGGTGCGGTTAGTGAGATTGCCGAGGTCGTTTGCCAGGTCCGCGTTGTAGCGGCGCAGGAAGCTCGTGCGTGAGAACTCCGTATCGCCATGGAACACCATCTCACGCAGCAGCAGGTAGCGGAGCGCATCCACGGCGATAGCCGGCTCGGCACCGGAGGCGGCTTGCAGCTCCGCGGCGTACTCCACCGGGTGCGGCAGACCTCCCGTGGATTTGCCCAGCTTCTCGCCGCCCGGCGCCACCCACCAGCCGTGCGCCACCACGGTGCGGGGCAGTGGCAAGTCCAGACCCATGAGCATCGCCGGCCAGAGCGTGGCATGGAAGCGGACGAATATCTCCTTGCCCATCATATGCACGTCGGCGGGCCACAGCCGCCGGTAGTTCGCCTCGTCGTCCGGCCAGCCCGTCGCGGCCAAATAGTTTATGAGCGCATCGAACCAGACGTAGATCGCCTTGTCCGGCGCGCCCGGCGCGCGAATGCCCCATCCAGTGTAGTTGCGCGTGATGCACATATCGCGCAGGCCCTGACGGATGAAGCTTACGACCTCATTCTTGCGGAACTCCGGCTGCAGGAAGCCTGGATTCGCCTCGATGTGCTCCAGCAGCCGATCGCCGAAGGCCGAGAGCCGGAAGAAGTAGTTGCGTTCCTGCACGCGCACTACCGGCTTGCCGGTCTCGATCGCCACCCCGTCGCGCACGTCGGAGTCGCGGAAGAAGGTCTCGTCGCTAACCGAGTACCAGCCCTCGTAGAGGTCCTCGTAGATGTAGCCGCGCTCCTGAAGCCGCGTGAAGACCTCCTCCACGGCGCGGATGTGGCGCGGCTCCGTGGTGCGGATGAAATCGTCGTAGGCGATGTGCAGGGCGTCCCAGGTCGTTCGGAAATCGGAGGCCAGCCGCTCCACCATCTCCGCCACCTCGAGACCCTTGGTCTTCGCCGCTTCCACCACCTTCGTGGCATTCTCGTCGGTGCCGGTGAGGAACCATGCTCTCCTGCCCCGCAGCCGCTGGTAGCGCGCCGCCATGTCGCAGCAGAGCGTGGTGAGCGCCGAACCGATATGCGGTCGGTCGTTCACATAGTAGATAGGCGTGGTAACGTAGTAGGCCTTCTCGGCGTGTTGGTCTGTCATGTGGCCGCGTTCCAATGGGATGCGCCGCGTTTCGGCGCACACCTATCATACCTGCCCTCGCCTCCGCTGCCGCGGCCGCTAGAGGGCGGGGCGCGTCTCGATGCCTCGCCGGATGATGCCGAGCACGCGTTCGCGCTCCTCGCCCGCCAGCGGAAGCCGCGGCGCGCGCACCCACTCCGCGCCCAGTCCGCACTCCTGGATGGCGAGCTTGATGTACTGCACGAACTTTACGTGCACATCCAGGTGGAGCAGCGGCATATACCAGCGGTAGAGCGCGCGTGCCTCCTCCCACCTTCCCGCCGTGGCCAACTCCCACAGCCGCTGGTTCTCACGCGGGAAAGCCAGGCCCACGCCCGCAATCCAGCCCCGCACCCCCAGCAGCACGCTCTCCAACGCGAGATCGTCCACGCCGGTGAAGAGCACATACCTCTCGCCGATCAGGTTCAGGATGTCCGTGATACGCCGCACATCGCCAGATGACTCCTTCACGGCGACCAGCGTGGGGCAGTCCGCGAGCTCCGCCAGCATCTCCGGCGTGATATCCACGTGGTAGGCGATGGGATTGTTGTAGACGATGATCGGCAGGTCCGTGGCGGCTGCAACGGTGCGGAAGTGCTGGATGGTCTCGCGCCGATCCGCCTTGTAAACCATGGCGGGCAGCACCATCAGGCCATCCACGCCGAGCCTCTCGGCATCCTGTACGTACTGGCACGCCGCGCGCGTGCTGCACTCCGCCACGCCGGCCACCACGGGCACCCGACCCGCGCTCGCCCGCACGCCCGCGCGCAGCACCTCCCGCTTCTCTTCCGGCAAAAGCGCGGTATTCTCGCCAAGCGATCCGCACAGCACCAGGCCGGAGACCCCGCTCGCGATGAGGGCGTCCAGGTGCCGCTCCAGCGCGGGCAGATTCAGCGACTGGTCTTCATGAAACTGAGTGGTAACGGCGGGAAAGACTCCCGCCCACGAAGTCTCCATGCGCTTGCTTCCTCATGGTTTGGGTGCGCGCATTATGGCACAGGCGGCCTCAACGCCGGCTTCACGGGCCACCGAAAGCGAAGCCACACCCTCCTGCCGCGGCAACGCCTAGAGAGTGAAAAACCAATGAAGGATACAGAAGGGATGCGGCGAAGGATTGTTTGACGAATGCATCAAACGGTTATATAGTGAAGTTAGACAGAGCGCTGAAGGCACCGCCGAGGCGCCTCGCGCTCCAGGACACTCGGAGGAGGGGAAAGGAGCAACACCATGCGACGGCTCAAGGCGTTCACTCTCATCGAGCTGCTGGTGGTCATTGCGATTATCGCCATTCTTGCAGCCATCCTGTTCCCGGTCTTCGCGCGCGCACGCGAGCAGGCCCGCGCGACGACGTGTATCTCCAACATCAAGCAGTTGGCCCTGGCCGATATCATGTATCGGGCCGACTACGACCAGTCCTTCCCCGTGCCCAACCTGCAGGCGGCGAATGCCGTCGGCGACGCGTGGGGCGAGCTCTACCAGCTCCATGCGGGCATCGGCAACGCCGCGCAGAGGGACTACATCAAGCAGTACTCGATTCTTGCTCAGCTCAGTCCGTACATCAAGAACGATCAGCTCTTCATCTGCATGAGCGACTCGAACGCCTTCTCGGATCACCGCATCGGCCAGCGGGCGGGCTCCTACCACTACCGCCACTACCTTGGCTACGGCTTCCTGCAGGGTTACATTGATTGCTGCGGCACGGCGGGCGTGGTCTGGCGCGAGGCTTCGTTCAACTTCCCCGCGCAGACCTACCTGTGGGACGACCTCTTCATCTGGCACGACAACCGCCTGGAACCGCTCCGCTGGCTGAACGGCGGCACGGGCTGGGCCCCCAGCGCGAAGATCTCGCTCTCCTTCATGGATGGGCACGCCAAGACCCACCCCGTGGATGCCAGCATCCTCCGCGCGCCTTGGTGGCCCGGGCAGGGCTACGACATGCACTGGCCGCGCTGCAGTGACGCCACGCTGCAGGATGTGGGCTGCACTCCCGATCCAGGAAGGGCGGGCGCCTATCCGTAAGGGGCAAGTGTCATGAAACAGAACGTCTCGCCCGTAATCGTTGTCGTTGCGGTCCTGGTGGTGCTGGCCCTGGTGGTGTTCGTCTACGTTCGGGGCACTTCCGGCGGCTCGCGCAATGCGGCCGATATCGAGAAGACCATCCAGGCCGGGGTTGCCGGCGGAGCGCCAGGCGGCCAGCCGGGCACCGCACCGGGAGTTGGCGCCCCGATGGGCGGGCCGCCGCCCGGCGTCATGCCCAAGCCCACGGGCACGGCTCCCATCCCGCAGATGGGCCAGATGCCGCGCTAGCCTCGAGGCTGCAGGGAGGGCCGCTCATGCGCGGGCGGCCCTCCCCCGGTCCTTTGCGGACGCACCCAACCGATACCCCACGCCAGGCAAACCGATACCTGGCAGCGAGAGACGCAGCTTGAAGAAGGAAGTTCCCCTGCCGGCCGCCATTGCGGCCATCGCCGCCGCCGTGCTCCTAGCCGCGCTTGCCATCTACTGGGGCATGAGCCGCCTGGGAGGCGACCCCGCCGAGATTGAGCGCATCATCCAGCGCGGGGTGGTGGGCGGCGGCGTAAAGATGCCCTCCGAAGCGGGACAGGGCGCGCCTGCTGCCTCGGGAGCGCCGCCGCCCGGAGTCATGCCGCGCTCCGCCACCACGGCGCCCATCCCGCCCAGCGGTGCCAGTTCGCTGAACGGCAGCACGAAGTGATCGGAACCGACATCGAC
>CAZGLN010000060.1:7125-16720 GCA_964526545.1 uncultured Chthonomonadales bacterium | reverse complement strand
CTGGATGAGGCGCTTGTGGGCTCCGATGGCGGCGAGAGACTCCACCTCTCCGACGTGGTGCGCGATGAAGGCGACGGCCCAGTAACCGAGGTCGAGCTGAAAGAGCGCAAGCGCTGCCTGGCCAATGCCATAGACCGGCTGCCGGACCGCGAGCGGCTGGTAATCGGCCTCTACTACTTCGAAGGCCTCACCTTCAAGGAAATCGGGCGCATCCTCGATATCTCCGAGTCACGCGTCTACCAGCTTCACACCCAGGCGGTCGTGAGGCTGCGCGGCTATCTCAACCGCGATAACGCCCTCTTTCATTAACCGCGGCCTATCTCAGCCTTTCAGAGGCGCAGAGGCGGCAGGCCGAACCTCCACCGGTAGGTCTCAACGGCGACCAGATAGTTTTCTCGCGGCACACTGGCGGTGATTGCGTTGCTTGCGCAGAGCACATGTCCCCCGCTTCCCATGCCCGCCTCCAGGCAGTCCAGCACATGCTTGCGCACATCGTCGGTGGAGCCGAAGCTCAGCACACTGCCGCAGTCGAGATTTCCGAAGAAGCAGATGGCCGCTCCGTAACGCGCCTTGAGCCTGCCCAGGTCCATGCCCGCGCCCCAGTCAATCTCCAGGTATCCATCCACGCCGGTGCCAAGCAGGAAATCATCGAGCACGGGCCAGAGATCGCCATCACTCGCGTTGATGGCCCGCATGCCGCGGCCGTGGCAGAGCCGGGTAACCTCGCGCACTTCCGGCAGGATGAACTGCCGATACTGCGCGGGCGAGATAACTGGCCGATTCCCCGCGAAGTCCCCGCCAACGCCTACCAGGTCCGCGCCAATCTCCGCATAGCACTCCACGAGAGCCATGGATCGGCGAGTGGCCTGGCGGAAGTGTTCCCGGGCAATGTCCGGCGCAAGGACCATTGTCTGCAGAAGGTCCGTGTCGGTCCAGACTCCGTGCGCATACGCGGGTGCAATGAGCGGCAGGTCGAGTCCGCGCTCGCCCATCACCTCCTTCAAGTCCCGGAAGATGAGCAGCGTATCCGGGTTTGGCTGGGGCGAAACAGAGTCGGCATATGCATTGCGACGGCGCACGGCCTCGACCGGATCACTTGGCGCCGGCGATTGATCTACCGGGCTGACAGAACGCACTGGATCTCTGGGCGGCGGCGCGGGCACCGGTACAGCGTAGACCAGGTCATGCCCCAGCAGCTCCGCGAGCCGAATCCGGTGCTCGGCGTTACGGCGCACCGCTTGCCGCCATCCTAACTCCCGTACCGCCCTCTCCCAGTGAGAGGGATCGCCCAGGTAAGGTTCACCCAGAAAGAGATCCGCCAGCGGCGAAAGCAGGACATACTCGAAGAGAGGTGTGCGATCGGGATCGCGATGGCATAGCGCGCACTCCACGCGTTCCCGACTGCTCATGACGCTCATGCCGAGAGCATTCTCGGCCTATACCGCACTTCCTGCCGACCTGTCGCGGCATGGCGTCCATAATGGAGGAGCAGCAGGGAGTCCCGCATGTCGGTGGAAACCTTCGTTTATCGCTGGAGCGCCATGGCGACCTATTTCGAGATCGCCCTCTGGGGCCGCGACCGACTCTATCTCGAGACCGTGGCCGAAGAGGCGGAAGTCGAGGTGGCCAACGCGGAACAGATGCTCAGCCGCTACCGCGAGTCCAGCGATCTGTACGAGTTGAACTCGCGAGCGGCCAAGGAGACGGTCTACACCGATCCGCGCCTCTTCCGCCTGCTGCACCATGCGCTTCGGCTGACGGTCCTCACCGATGGCGCGTTTGACATTACGGTAGCGCCGTTGGTGAATGCCTGGGGCTTTGCCGGCGCTTCCGGGCATGCCGCCGATGAGTCCGAACTCGCAACCGCCATGCAGCTCATCGGCCCGGAGATGGTGATTCTCGACAGCGAGTCGTACGGAGTGCGGTTTGCACGTGCCGGCGTTCAGCTCGACCTCGGCGCGATCGGCAAGGGCTATGCGGTGGACCGCGTGTGCGAGCTGGCGCGTGAACGGGAGGTGCCCGGCTGCCTGGTTCACGGCGGCACGAGCACGATCGGCGCCGTGGGGAACGCGCCCGATGGCCTGCCCTGGCGGGTGCAGATCGGCCCGCCCCCTGGCTGCACGGCGGAGCTGCCTGTTGTCCACCTTCGCGATGACGCGCTCTCCGTCTCGGCGCCGCACGGCAAGGGCTTCCACACCGAGGGAAGGTATCATGGCCACGTGCTGGATCCGCGCACCGGCCGGCCGACAGCAGGCGCGCTCCTTGCCGCGGTAGTCTCACCCTCGGCGGCCGAGGCAGACGCCTTCTCCACCGCTCTGCTGGTTGGCGGAGAGGAGCTCCTGCCTTCGCTCTTAGGCCAGCCTCGCACGGGAGCGCTTCTGGTGCTTCCCGCCGACCGCGCGGAGGAGGCGCGTGTGCTGAACCGGCTCGGAGCCCGCACTTCGCCGCAATCCGCATAGGGATGCCGGGCCCATAGGCAGAACTCTGGCATCAGAAGCTCAGCACGATTGCGTAGATGCAGGCTTACCAGGAGGCAGCTTTGACACTACCCGCACTTATCGTGGGCGGATGCCCCGCGCCGTACCATCGCCTTGAGCCCGCCGCCCCGCACATCCTGTCCGCCCTCAACGAGCTCCAGATAGAGGCGCACGTAACGGGCATCTACCATCCCGATGGCGGCGATGCGTTCACCGGAGACTACGCTTCGCTGACGGATGATGGCCTCGCAGGCAGGCCGCTTCTCGTCCTCTACACCACGGGCAATGAGCGGTTCGGTGCCGACCCGTCCGCGATCGTCCGCTTCGTGCGCGGCGGCGGAGCGCTCGTCGGCATTCACTGCGCGGCGGACAGCTTCACGGACGACGCGGAGTTCGTGCGGCTTATCGGCGGCAAGTTCCGCACTCACCCGCCGCAGTTACCCATCACGCTGGAGATCACGGACTCCGGGCATTCCGTTACGGAGGGGCTCCAAGGATTCACCGTGGTGGATGAGCTCTATCTGTTCGCCGACTACGACCCGGCGAATCTCCATCTCCTCGCCCAAACCCGAAGCTTCGATGACAATGGCCCGGTCCCCCTCTGCTGGGTGCGTGAGGAGGGTGTCGGGAGGGTGTTCTACCTCTCTCTCGGCCACAACCCCGAGACGCTGGCGGACCCTTCGTGGCGCGCCCTCTTCAAGAGGGGCGGTCACTGGGCGCTCGGAGCAAAATAGGGGTTCGCACCGCGGCCTTACATTCGCCCGCGGGCCGCGAGCGGAGTGCCTTCCTGGCTATCCGCCAGCGGCGCGGTTTCGCCTCACCTCGCAGAACACGCGCTCCCATCGGGCGGCATGGTCCGGAGGTGTACCCGCCTCCGGCGCGAATCCGAGGCCAAGATACGTGCGTATGGCGGGGATGCGGAAGTCATCCGTGTCCAGCACAATGTCGGTACAGCCTTGTTGGCGGAAGTAGTGCATCACGGCCAGGCTGACTGCCCGGCCAAGTCGCTTCCCCTGGTGGTCGAAGTGCGCGCCAACCCAGTGGAGGTATCCCACCCCTTCCCCGAGCTCCGGCACATGCCGCGCGGAGGCAGTCGCCGCCACACGTCCGCCGCAGGTGATGACGAACGTTGCCTCCACGTCGGACGCGCCGGTCAGGCGGGTTACCACCTCCTCGGGTGTCCAGGAATACTCTGGGAAGGCACTCTGCAACGCCTCCGCCAGGCTGCTCTCCTCCTCGGGGAGGACCTCGTGAAGGTCGTATCCCTCAGGCAGATTAGGCGCCGGCGGCGGATCTATCTGGAGGCCGGTGCGCCGCATGCGCAGCTGCGTGTAAGTCATTCTGATATCTGCTCCCTATGGTTTCGGTATCAGCTTGGGAGTTACGAGCCAAACCAACGATCCGCCGCCAGGCTCCAGGCATTCCGCCTCTACCAGCGCCAGGGCGCCTTTCTTCATCACGATATATCCGCCTCCGATGAGTGACGAGATCGTGCCGCTCATCGTAGGCTCGTGGCCCACGATGAGCAGGTTTTTGCTCTCTGGATCCTCTTCCGCCAACATGGCGAGCAGCTGCACATCCAGCCTGCGCGCAATGCGTTCATCGGCACGCAGCCTGTCTGTCAGTCCCATCTGCGCCGCAACCAGCGATGCCGTCCGCGCCGCACGCTCGAGCGGACTGGTAATGATGGCGTCAACCGCTATGCCCAATCGAGCCATCCATCTTCCCAGCGCTTCCGACTCCTCTTCGCCGCGCCGCGTCAGGCGTCGGCTGGCATCCGTACCATCGGCGGACCTCTCTTCGGCAACACCGTGCCGCAGGAAGTACACTCTCATCAGCGAATCCCTCCGCGGAGCGTTCGACAAGGCCTGCATGCGCACCTTCGTCTTGCCGCTGCCGCCAGATTCCACCCGGGCTCTCGCACGCCCGAAACCTGGAAGGACACCATGACCTTACTTCGCTTTCCCGATAGCTTTCTGTGGGGCGCCGCAACCGCCTCCTATCAGATTGAAGGCGCCTCCACCGCGGACGGCCGTGGCGAGAGCATCTGGGACAGATTCTCCCACACTCCCGGCAAGACGGCAAACGGCGATACGGGCGACATCGCATGCGATCACTACCACAGGTTTCGCGAGGATGTCGCACTCATGCGCGACCTGGGTCTCAAAACGTACAGGTTCTCCATCGCCTGGCCCAGGCTCTTCCCGCTGGGCTCGGGTCCCCTGAATCAACCCGGCGCCGATTTCTACAGCCGCCTGGCGGATGCCTTGCTCGAGGCTGACATCCTTCCCGTGCCGACGCTCTATCACTGGGACCTTCCTCAGGCGCTTCAGGACCAGGGTGGATGGCCGAACCGCGATACCGCCTCTCGCTTCGCGGACTATGCCGAGGCTGCATTTCGGCTGCTGGGCGACCGCGTAACGCGCTGGATCACACTGAACGAACCCTGGTGCGTCGCCTTTCTCGGCTACCAGAGCGGCGAGCATGCCCCTGGGCTGCAAGATCGGGCGCTCTGTCTGCAAGCGGGGCACACGCTGCTGTTGGCACACGGATTGGCCGTGGAGCGCTGCCGACAGGCGGCACCGCATGCCGAGATCGGCATTACCGTGAATGTGTCGCCCGCGCAGCCCGCCAGCAGCCGTTCCGAAGACCTCGAAGCCGCGGCACGCTACGATGCCTGGATGAACAGGTGGTTCCTGGATCCCATCTATCGGGGAGAGTACCCCGACGCCCTCCGGGAGGCATTCGGCGCCGAGCTGCCCGTGATTTCCGGGGACGAGGCCGCCGTAATATCGCTTCCCACCGACTTCCTGGGTGTGAACTACTACTCGCGCACGGTAGTCGCCAATCAGCCGGCGGGCGATGGCCTTCGCATTCGCACGGTGCCTACGCCGGGCGCGCCCGTTACCGAGATGGGATGGGAGATCTACCCGGATGGACTGCGCGAGATTCTGCTCCACCTGAATGCGCTCTACCATCCTGCCGCGGTCTACATCACCGAGAATGGCGCCGCCTTTAACGACGTTTTGGCCGAGAACGATGCAGTGGACGACGAGCCCCGCCGCGTGTTTCTGCGCGATCACTTCGCGGCGGCGCACCGCGCCATTCAGGAGGGAGTTCCCCTGCGCGGATACTACGTCTGGTCGCTCATGGATAACTTCGAGTGGGCTTTTGGCTACACGCGGAGATTCGGCATCGTCTATTGCGACTATCCCACCCAGCGCAGAATACCGAAGCGCAGCGCCCTCTGGTACAGCGGCGTAACGGCATCCAACGCGGTGGATACAGAGGAGGACTCCAAATAGTGGCCGCTCGCGCGCCAGCGAAGAACATGTCTGTATTGCACAGAGCGGCGTAGCGGTTCATGCCGTCGCGTGGCGGTTCACGTGCGGTCCGTGTCGTGCACGATGCGCTTGAGGTAGGCACCGTATTCGTTGCCGCGATAGCGGTGGGCCTGCTTCAGTACCTGCTCCGCATCTATGTAGCCCAGGATGTAGGCAACCTCTTCCAGGCACGCCACCTTCAGGCCCTGCCGCTCCTCGATGGTCTGGATGAAGTTGGCGGCCTGGAGGAGCGACTCGTGCGTTCCGGTGTCCAGCCAGGCCATGCCCCTCCCCATCCGCTCCACATAGAGCTCGCCTTTCTGAAGGTACGTCGCGTTCACATCGGTAATCTCAAGCTCGCCCCGCGCGGATGGCCGGATCTGCCTGGCTATTTCTGAAATGCGCTCGTCGTAGAAGTAGAGCCCCACAACGGCGAGGTTGGACTTCGGCTCCCTGGGCTTCTCCTCGATAGAGACCGCCCTCCCCTCCGCATCCAGCTCCACCACACCGTAGCGCTCGGGGTCCTTAACCCAGTAGCCGAAGACAGTGGCGCCCTGCTCGCGCTCGGATGCCCGCATCAGCATGGAGCGCAGCCCCTGACCATAAAACAGGTTGTCGCCAAGGATGAGACAGACCGGCCCGCCCGCGATGAACTCCATTCCGATGAGAAAGGCCTGCGCCAGCGCTTCGGGGCGGGGCTGGGCCGCGTAGCAGAGAGAGATGCCCCACTGCGATCCATCACCCAGGAGGCGCTGGAAACCCGGCAGATCTTCCGGCGTCGAGATAACCAGCACCTCCCTGATGCCTGCCAGCATCAGCGTGGAGAGCGGGTAGTAGATCATCGGCTTGTCGTACACGGGCAGGAGCTGCTTGCTCGCAGCCAACGTGGCCGGATAGAGACGCGTCCCCTTGCCGCCCGCGAGCACAATCCCTCTGCGTGCAGTCTTCATCCGCCTATCCAATCTCCAGTCGCAGAGTCTCGCCCGCGACAATGCGTACTCCCTCGGGGAAACGGACCACGAGTTCGCCCGCCTCCGTCGTAGCGGACGCGCGCACTGATTTGCCGCGCAGCGTGGCGCTCACCGTGCGCCTGCCCGCGGGCGGCTGAAGGCGCAGCACCGAAAGCGGCAGCGAACCCCACGCTAAGCTAATCTCATTTGTCTGCTTGCCCGCGTCGCGCACCTGCCGCAGCGAGCCCCAACCCTCCGGACCGCAGAAGAACGCGCGGAACCGCTCCGGCGTGATCCGAGGCGCGAAGCGCATATCGCGTGCGGGACCATCATACCGGTAGCCGCTGAGCGCGAGCAGAAGCGACCAGGAAGACATTGCCCGGGCGTAGTGGCCGCCGCACTCAATCTCGTTCCAGGGATTGCGCGGTATCGGAGGCCGCGGTATCCCGTCGTACCGGTCTCGCGCTGCCTTCGCGATGGCCAGCCCTTCCTGTACCATGCCTTCGTAGATCAGGTGCGCCGCCACCTGGTACTCGATGCCGGTCCAGACCTCGTCCGAGTAGAGCATCACATGGCCGGGCCTGCCGCCCCTGGGCCAGGTTACAATGATTAGACCCTTGTCCTTCGCGCCGGCAAACGCGCGCGGGGCATGGCGCCATCCTGTCAGGTCCGTCTTCCAGTTGTACTTGAAAACGGATCGCAAGGCCTCCTTCACCATCTGCTCGGGCAGCAGGTAGCCGAGCCCCAATTGGTGCGCCCACCACTGCCCGATGAGCTGGTCACTCATGCACCCGGGCCCCACCTCCCCGCCGCGCGTCAGGTAGTCCTCCAGGTTCTGCTGGAAGTACTCGCCGTTCCAGCAGAGCTCAACAAGGCGTCGGCTGCCCCGCTGGAAGATGCCGTGGAACCGCTCCGCGGCGGCCTGATCGCCAACGCGCTTGGCCCACTCCTCCCCTGCGCGCAGCGCCGCCAGGTAGTAGCCGCTAAGGAAGGTTGTTACACCATGGAGCGGTTGATCGTACGTATTCCACTGGTCGTCTGCCAGCGTGCCATCCGGCTGCCCGCCGGAGGTCGCGGCATCCCGGCCGATGAGATACTCCACCCCGCGGCGGATGTGCGGCCAGTATTCGCGCATCCACGTGTCGTCAGGCTGGTTCAGTGCCTCCCTGTAGGCCTTCAAGATGCAGCTTGCATGCCCGTCCGTGAAGGGCATTTCGCCGGTTGGTCGCGGCGGCGATGGCACTTCGGTCCGGTTGTTGACTCCTCCATCCGCGCGCTGCTGGTGCTTGAAGTCAATGCGCCGCATGTCGCGCTCAAGATCCGGGAAGAGGTACGCCAGGGTCTGCTCGTAGCCCCACACGTGCGTGCAGGTGGGCTGGCAGCAGCCGTTGCTGCCCTCCCAGCCGTACACATCTCCGTTGCCAATCCGAAACACCACGCCGATGTGCCGGATAGTGCTTATCTGTGACGAAAGGCAGTCGAGCAGCCAATACGGCAGCGTGCTGTTGTAGAGCGTCTTCCTGAAGAGCTCGGTAGTGGATCGCAATTCATTGAAGTTGCGGGCCGCGGAGCGCAGGGCGACACCCACATCGGAATGCTTCCGCGCATAGTGGTTGCCCATGTTCTGCCCGCCGCCGTACTTGTTCGGATAGTGCCACGCCAGAAGGAACGGTGCCTCTACCGTCTTGCCCGGGTCCACCCGCAAGGTCGTGGAGACCGCACTGTTGACCGTCCTGCCCGATGCCGTGGGTCTCGAACGGGAACCTGGCTTCACCGCCTCCGCCGACACTGCGCCGGTCCGCGCAAATCGGCGCCACGCTTCGTCCCAATCCTCGAAGGCGAGGCGTACGCGCGCATCCGGGCCCATGGTAGCCAGTGCCATGGCGCCATAGCCCGGCGCATGCTCGGGCACGCCCACACCGCCCGCCACGGCTACTCCGCCGTATCCCAGCAGCATGCGGAAGGCCGCCAGTTTAGCGCCGATCAGCTCGAGCCTATCGGCCGGCAGAAGCGAAATGCCCGCAACAACGACTTGCCCCTTGCCCAGCGCCATGCGGTAGCTGCCGTCCTCGGCGCGGGCGGCGCCAGGCTTCAGTCTCACCTCCTCGAGCACGGCCCGCGGAGGCTTGCCGGCCTCCCCAGCCTCCATGCGTACCCCGGAGAAGCGCACCGGCAGAAGCTCGTCCAGCGCCTTCATCACATCCGCGCTGCCGGCCAGGTCCGCGAATTCTATCTGGTCCACATTGATGTGTCCCCAGCCTCCGGTGTGCTCATCCACAATCTCCAGCCTGGCTTGCCTGCCGAGGAACTCCCGCACATCCCAGGCCATCGGCTCCAGCCGTTCGCTGTCCTTGCCGGAGGCCGCCCGCACCACCTGGCCATCGATAACCAGGCGTATCTGGGTGGTAGGGTGCGAACCTCCGCCCACGAGAAAGCGGATGAAGTTGCGCTCGATAGTGAACTCTTGCGAGGCCATCCTTCCCGTCGTTCCATCACCGCCCAGGAAGCTGTTGACCAGCCCCTTCCCGAGAAATCCTGTTACCCGCTGCTGATTGGGCAGAGTCCCACCTGCCGGGTTCGCGCCGAAGGCCGTTCCACTGACCGACCACTTGCCGTAACCGGACTCGAAGTCCTCGAATACGATGTCCGGCCGCAGGTTGGCCGAATCCAGTGCCGCACCCTTTGTGATGGCTCCGTATGCCGCCAGCAGGGGCATCTGCGCACCGCTGATGACCAGGTTCGCCCCCGCTCTGACTGCCTCTAGCGCCAGACGCAGCGGCTGGGCGGGCAGATTGGCCGCGGGCTCCTCCAGCCAGATAACGGTGTGCCGTTCCTGAGACACGCT
>CAZGLN010000060.1:0-7090 GCA_964526545.1 uncultured Chthonomonadales bacterium | reverse complement strand
GCACCGAGCCCGGCGGATCCGCGAGCTGGCCAGGATTGAGATTCGTGAACACTCGACAGGGTCTCGCCGCCTTGAAGTGAGCCGGAACCGCTCCCATTACGACGGAGGTGAGCCTCCCATCCACTCTCGCTTCATTGAAGTTTCCCCCGAAATTCGGGTGCTCCACTTCCAGGCGCGCGGACACTTCGTTGAAACCAACCGAGTTGAAGCTGACTGGTACGCCCATGGCGTCGTAGCCGATGCCGTTCTGGCAGAACGCCGCGAGCGATACGTTCAGGGGCCGATCGGTGGGGTTCGTGACTCGGAAGACAAAGCAAGCCAGAGGAAGAGATGAGAGCTCTGTATCCAGCGGCGCGAACGGTGTGAAAGCGCGCAGCGTAACGTTCACGGGCAGGTCGGCGTCCACGTAACGCAGCTCCGCCAGCGGATACTCGCCCGTCATCTCGATAGCGTGTACCCGCGGCCAGTCCTGTGGGCCTCCGCGAGTCTGCAGAAGCCGCGCCACGGAACCCGCGCGCACGCCGAAAAAGAGGGGAAGATAGCCGTCGCGCAGGGTGTTAAAGAGCTGCCAGGTGGTGAGCTGGCCATCTACACCCAGGTCCATGTTGCCGGTGCCGATGCCCCCGAGGTGCATGCGCGCATCCGTGTGGGTGTCGGACCGATAGCGCCGCGGCTTGCCCGCGCTGGCGACCGACGCCATCCACTTGCGCACCTCCACTTGCGGAAGCTGATAGTCCATCTCGGCGGCTCCCATACCCATCACAGCGCCGATACCAGCGGCGCCCACGACTTCGCGCCTGGTGAGTTCTATCGGTTCCGGCCCACAGGTCCCAGCACATCGGCAATCACGAGGCATCATCGCACTCCCAAACGGTAGTTCAGAGGTTGATGGGCATGTTCGACACGCCTCCGTGGCGTACCTGCGGAGCGGTGCGCGCGTTGACGGCAGCAGAGCGCTCTCCCTATAATGGGCGAGCCCAATCGGAACACGCGCTTGTGACATCTCTCCAGCTTCTTGAGGTTCTCCTGGTCGCCGTATTTGCCGGCGCCTTCGGCGCGATGCTGGGACTCGGCGGCGGAATCGTGCTGGTGCCGGCACTCATGAGCATCCTCGGCGTACCGGCCCGCACGGCGGTTGCCACCAGCATCGTCAGTGTGATCGCTACCTCCAGCGCCGGCGCCATAGGCTACCTTCGCGAGAGGTACGCGGACGTCCGCCTTGCGCTCCTGCTTGAGTCCGCGACCACCGTAGGCGCGGTAACGGGCGCCTTGATTGCGCTGCTTCTCAACGCGCGCGTGGTGGCCGCCCTCTTCGCCGCACTTCTCGTCTACGCGGCGGTCCATCTGTGCCGGCGTGAGCCGAAGTATGAGCCGCCAACAAAGGACACCCCCGGCAACGCCATTCGGGGAGAATATCACGACAAGGCGTCGGGCCAACGCGTTACCTACGCCGCGCGGGCGGTGCCCACCGGCCTCGCCGCGGGCTTCTTCGCAGGCAACGTGAGCGCGATCCTGGGCGTGGGCGGAGGCATCATCATGGTGCCTGTGATGGTGAGCCGGATGGGAATACCCATGCGCGTGGCGGCGGCAACCAGCACACTGATGATCGGGGTAACCGCCGTAGCAACGGCGGTGCCCTACTACGCCGCGGGCGAAGTAGATCCCCACCTGGCGGCGCCGTGCGCACTGGGCGTGCTGCTTGGTGCGCAGATCGGCTCCCGCCTGCAGCAGCGCACGCGCGCCAGAACCTTGCGCATCCTCTTCGCCTGCGCCCTGCTGGCGACCGCGATCAAAATGGCGCACACGGCCGGCCTGCTGAAGGTGATCGGGCTCTGATGACCGCGCCGAGCTCGCCCAACGAGGCGGTTGCCCGCATCCTGCGCCTGGGCGTGATCCTTAGCTTCGGGCTGATGGCAGTGGGCGTCATCTGGTCGGTGGCGGTGCCAGGCCACCCGACCGCTGCCCGCGTCATGCTGGCGGGCCTGCTAGCGACCATGGCCACACCGGTTGCGCGGCTGCTTGTCCTGGTCTACTACTACTGGCGCGCGGGCGAAACGATGTACGCCCGGATCGCTGCGGGAGTGGTCGCCGTCATCGCGGGGAGCGTCTTGCTAGGGCTCTTCCACTTTGGAACCAGGTGAGCGCCTGGGATCTCTGCGTGCGGTCTTGCGGCCTTCCACCCGGTCGGCGCCAAGATTGGAGAGATAGTCGGCGTGACGGTTCTTCTCGCGCGGTATGTGCTTCACGCTGGTCTCTCTAAAGCCGCGCAAGAGTTCCAACGCCCTCTCGTACAGCGGGAGAAGATGCGGCGTCCTCACACGGTAGATTCCGCGTAGCTGCCGCTCCATCAGCTCGCTGTCCGTGAAGACGCTGACCGCGTCAGCCCCCAGGTCCCTCGCGGCCTCCAGCGCGCGAATGAGCGCCGTGTATTCGGCCACGTTGTTGGTGGCAATGCCGAGCGGATCGCCTATCTCCTTTAGAAGCGTATCCCCCTCCTGCACTACCACGCCGATGCCGGCCGGCCCGGGATTGCCGCGAGCCGCGCCATCAACGAAAAGAGTGAGCCGCTTCACTCTTCAACCATGCACAACAGGCGTCCGCAGCTCTGGCACACCACGAGGTGGTCCGTGGTCTGAAGCTCCTCAATCTGCCTGGTGGCCACCTGGGTGTGGCACACGCCGCAGAGGCCGTCCTTTACGTTGCCAATCCCTACTCCGCCGTAGTGAGCGCGCAGCGACTCGTAGCGTTTGAGCAGTGCATCCGGAATAGAGGAGGCCAGCTTCTGACGCTCGGCGGTAAGCTGCTTCGCCTTCCGCACGAGCTGCGAAGCCGCCTCCTTATACGCGGCCTGCTTCGCTTCGTATGCCGCTCGCGCTGTATCGAGCACGGCCTTCGCCGCAGCCTCGGCGGCACGCACTGTCTCGATGCGATCCATATACTCCAGTATGCGCTCATCGAGCCGGGAGCGCTGGCGCCCCAATGCCTCCACCTCCTGCTGCAGCGACTCGAGCTCCTTGAAGGCGGTTACTCGGCCGCTGTAGAGCTTCTTCTCGTTGTCCACACGCTTCTGCTCGATGGATTTCAGCTCGAGTTCGGCATCGTGCAGGTTTGCGCTGGTTTCGTGCAGGTCCTGATGGGCTTTCCGATACTCTTCCTCGGCGGCGTCGAGAGCGGCTTTCTCAGCGGCTCCTCTATCCAGCGCGCTATACTGGCGCTGCGCGGCCTGGAGCGCGCTGTCAACCTGCTGAAGGGAGTAGAGGGCGCTGAGCGCTGGATGCAATTCGGGGAACCTCCGCCGCGATTGTAGCACCGGCCCGGGGCGGAGTCAATTCGGGTAGACTCGGAGGCGGCATGCCTGTTGGTGATTCACGCGTCTCTTCCGATGAGCCTCTCGCTCAGCGCTTGCGCGCTGCCCTCTACCGCGCGAGAAGCCTTGCCGAGACCATCTTCCTGCAAGCCGCGGAGAGAACCGACCAATCTCAGGGTCCGCCGGAGACTAATCTCTCCCTGCTCGCCGAGGCAGGTCTGCTCGGACTGACGACTCCGACGCAATGGGGAGGATTGGGCGGAGATGGTTGCGCTCTCCGTGAGTATACGGAAGTGATGGCCTCCGCCTGCGGCGTAACCACTTTCGTGGCCGGGCAGCACCTCTCGGCGTGCGCTCAGATCGCCGCATCGGAGAACTCATCCCTCCAGGAGAGGATGCTGCCAGCCCTCGGCCGCGGAGAATGGCTGTGCGGCGTGGCTTTCTCCCACCTCCGGCGACCAGGCGCTCCTTTGATGAGCGTGGAGAATCTGGGCAGCCGGTGGCTCTTCAGCGGAGTGGCGCCCTGGTTTACGGGTTGGCCATTGATGACGCACTGCCTGCTTGCGGGCACGCTTCCGGATGCTCACTTTGTGTTCGCGGTTGTGCCGTTACGCAACAACGACGAGATAGCGGCAAGCGCTCCCATGCGCCTGTGCGCCATGAACGCGAGCGGTACGGTGTCGCTTACCGTTTCGAAGTGCTATGTGCCCAAGGAAGACACGGTGAAGGTGATTTCACGCCGCGAGCTCGAGGAAGCGGATCGCAATGCCATCCTCGGGGTTACGCCTCAGCCCCTTGGCGCCACGGCCGGCGCGCTCAGGGTGCTTCGGCAAGAAGGGGAACGCTCGTCCGACTCGGTCATCCGGGAGGCTGTGGAAGTGTTTCAGGAGAGGGCCGACTTGCTTCGGGACGAGGTGGACCGATGGATACGCGAAACGCACCACCCGGACTACCTGGCGAATGCCCTGCGCATACGGGCGGAGTGCATTGCCCTGGCGGTCCGGGCGGCGCACGCGGCCGTTGCCGCCGTGGGCGGTCAGGGCAACTCGCTCAACCATTCGGCGCAGCGCATTCTGCGTGAGGCCATGTTCTACACGCTTACCGCGCAGACGACAGCGGTACGGCGGGCCACGCTGGCCCACCTCGGGGGAGGCGGAAGCTGGGCATGATGGGTCCCATGCAGCTCGACCGCGCAACGATCCCTTCCGGCGATGCCCTTCTCGCGGCCCTCGTCTACACCCCGCGCGCGCACTGTTTCCACGCGCCCGTGGTACTTGCTCATGGACTGAGCGGGTCCAAGGAGACCATGGACCTGCTGGCTGCCTATCTCTGCGGCCGCGGCCACCTCTGCGTAACCTTCGACTTCCGCGGGCATAAGCTCGGCGCAAGTACCGGCGACCTGCTCTCGGCGGATCAAGCGGCTGCGGATCTCGACACGGTTGCCCGATGGGCGCGCGAAACGTTCGAGAGTCCGCGCTGCGTCCTCGTGGGGCACTCCATGGGAGCACTGCTGAGCCTGGTTGTTGCCGCCGACGATCCTCGCGTCTCCGGCGTGGTCGCCATTGCCACCGGCACCCATCCCTCTCGAGGGTTCCGTGGACCCGTCGGGCTGGCAATGAAGGCACAGCGCGCCTGTTACGTGTCAGGCATACCCGTGGATGCGCTGCTTGCGGAATTGGACCTGATGGCGGAGCGGCTGCGCCCCCTGGAGGATGTGCCCGCCCTGGTGATTGCGGCACGGCACGATGTGCTGGTGAAGCAATCGAGGGTGCGCGAGTTGGCGGACCGACTTGGGCGCATGGCGGATTACGTCGAGATCGAAGCCAACCACCTAGATGCTCCGCAACGCGCCCGCGGCGCGGTGGCTCATTGGCTGGAGAAGTTGCTTGGAAAACGCTCTAAAGATTGCCCGCCAGCCGCCGATAATGAGAGCAATTCGAGTTCACCTTCCTACCTTCGGGCGGCCGACCTCCCCTCATGAGCGGCCGCCACCTTTTCGTCTATCGCCCACCGCACTGGGCGCGGCGACTAACGTGCGGTTGGACAGAGACTAGGCGCTGGAATCGGACCGCTGGCGGAATGGCCAGATGCCTCGCTTCGCACCCTGCGCGCGGTGGCCCTTCTGCAGTTCCTTGCGGGAGAAGCGCGCGGTAATCTCCTTCTCGCCCTGCGCGTCTTCAGGCGCATTCGACTCCTCGGCTACCTTGCGCTGCGCGGCCTGCACCACCGTAGAGGCAATGACCTGGATGGCCTCGGAGAGATCAGGCGTGGGCGCCGCGGCCTCGGCTGCCGATGCACTTGTCTGGGCCTGCGCCTCAGGGGCCTCCTCACCCAGGGGCCCGGTAGGAGGAGCTGCTAGCTGCTCGACAGAATCCGCCGCGGCAGCCTCACCAGAGGACGCGGGCACCCGTTCCGGAGCGGGCATCATGGAACGCGCGGCCATCGCCTCCAGAAGCTCATGCTGGCGAGCTACGGCTTCCGTCAGGCCGGCAACCTGCTGGGATAGGAGGTCCAGTCGTCTGGCGAGTGCTTCGCCGCCGGCGATGGCTTCCTGCAGCCTCGCTTCCAGCCAGGCTATCCGCTCTTTCTTATTGGCAAGCTCCTGGCGAAGCGCTCCGATGAGCTGTGTGATTGCATCGGGCCCTCCAGCATTCATTGAGTCGCTGTCCTTCATGCCGCAGGCACCGAATCGGACTCTGCGTCCAGCCCGCTCACACTCTCCGCGCCCAAGGCAGCTCCTCCATTCCAAAAAGGTTTCGCAGCCGCCCTTAGCGCGGGGAACAATTGGCACGCACCGTGCAATAGAAGATATGTGAGGAGAGCGGAGACACGCGATCTCATGTGAGCATCGTGCTGCTGAGGATGACATATAAGGGTGAGGATTCCGGATCCGCCTGGTCAACCTCCGCCTATCGGTGCTCACAAAGTTCCGCCACGGTAGTCCGTAGCGATTTCCGTCAACCCGCTCGTCCATCGGAGCACCCCGGGGTCAGGCGCCGTGCGCCGCCAGGGGTGCTCTGTCTATTCCTTCCGTATCGCCAGGACTTCTAGCCGCACTTTACCGGTCGGTATCTTCGCCTCAACTGTTTCGCCAACCTTTTTACCAAGCAGCTCCTTGCCTATGGGAGACTGAATGGAGATGCGGTCGTTCACTGGGTCCGCCTGCACGGGATCCACCAGGACATACTCCAGTTCCTCATCCATGTCCAGGTCCCGAACCGTTACCACGGACCCGATCCCTGCCGTCTCTTCATCCTGGTGGCCGTCGTCCGGCACGACTCTGGCGCGCTGCAGGGTGCGCTCGATGTCTTGGATGCGGCCGTTCAGAATCCCCTGTTCGCGGCGCGCGGCATGGTACTCGAAGTTCTCCGAGAGATCGCCAAACGCACGCGCCTTCCGGATGGCCTCGGTGATCTCGGCGCGCTTCACGGTCTTGAGATGCTGCAGCTCTTCCTTAAGCTGGCGATAGCTCGATTCTGTGAGTGTGATTTCAGCCATTCTCTCTTCTTTAGGCGCAATCAATGAGTGTGCACGGAAGTGCGGGAACCATACCACAGGCACAGCGGAAGCGTCAACGCGGGACGCGATCCTAGGAGGCCTGCTCCCTGCCCTTGCCATCCAGGCTGTCAACCGAGCCCGGATCGTAGGCGAAGGGCGAGACTATACCGAGCGACTTCATGGCCTGTACCAGGTGGGAGGCCTCCGCGAGCACTACCTGCGCCAGTTTGGAGGCCTCGCGGTCGTGGCTCTTGGCTATCTGCGCCGCGGATGCGCAGATGGTGG
>CAZGLN010000059.1:9992-17115 GCA_964526545.1 uncultured Chthonomonadales bacterium | reverse complement strand
GGTGCAACACCACCGTTACGCTCGACGACCAGGACGCAGACGACTGTTTCAATCCTCACCGGCCCCGGAGGACCGGTGCAACGGCCTACCTTCAGATGCATGCTGACATCGCGTGATATCAGTGGGCATGGATTCCCGGACATCGTGTATTATCGCGCGATCCCTCGGTTGGGGCAACTCGAAAGCACAGGCTGGCAATACAAGCGTGACACGTTCCGCGAACCGCGAGGGTGACGGGCCTATCACTTTCGTTTCGCGGCGTCGCTCTTCTCTACACAATTAAAGGATCTTCGAAGTCCACGTAGCCGTCGCGGCCGTAGGTCTCGACCGCTCCCTCGCGACCGCCAAGCAGTCTGTAGATCCTAAGGCTATCTTCGCGCTGATCGATCGCACCCAATAGCTTGAGTCGCAGCTTCTCCATCTGAGCTTCGCTCACCGTGCACTCGAAGACGGACCACTGCACCCGTTGACCGTACCCCATACAAATTCTAGCAACCAACCGCAGCCGCCTGCGACCTTCCGGGGTGAGCGTGTTAACGTCATATGTGACTATTATGTCCATGGAGGGTGCCGTCGTGAGTCACTAAAACAACACGCTCTAGGCCATGATCCACCTTCCGCCCCGTGCGTGCTCTAGCTGGATTAGGAAAATACCGCGCTGCTAGCTTGGCACGTAGGGTACGTACTGCTTCAAATCACCACGAAGGTAGCGAGCCAGCAACCTGGCTTGCAGATGCGGCAACAGCCCAATGGGCGTGCGTTCGCGTAGCAGAGGATGCTCCACTTCCTCCTGCCGGCGCTTCTGATAAGCTGCCAGGACGATACGACGACCTTCATCATCTAGCAAGACACTCCCACCTGTCCGCTCGACAAAGTGCTCTGGGCGTATCTGTTTGCGATTGATGAGTGTCAGCGCAAGGCGATCTGCAAGGATCGGGCGGAACTCCTCCATAAGATCGAGTGCCAGAGCAGGTCGACCGGGCCGTAACGCATGGAGAAATCCTGCTTGCGGATCGAGCCCTACTCCTTCAAGAGCACCAGTGCAATCCGTGGCGAGAATGGAGTAGAGAAATGAGATCAATGCATTCACTCTGTCGCGAGGAGGTCTGCGCGTGCGAGTAACGAAGGCAAACTCACTCGGCGGCCGTGCTATCATTGCCCCAAACGCACCAAAATAGATCGAGGCAGCCATCCCCTCTACGCCGCGTATACCATCGAGTGTCGTCTCAGCCCGTAAGCACTCCATCTGAGCGACTAAACCTTGGGCAGCCACACTCAACCTCTCCTTCGCGGCTTTGGCATTAGCGTCGCGGGCTGCTCGAAGCAGATTCTGGCGACTGTTCTTGATCTTACCAGCAACTATCGGACGAGCAATTGCAATGGTCTTGGACTCGTCCATCATGGCCTCATACTGCGCCCGTCGCAGCAGGATGTTGCCGGTCTCGCGCCCTACTAGGCGGGCACGGTACCGACCTGAGTAGTCCAGCAATGTAACCTCGCGCCCATCATCGGCGCAGCGCATCATGAGGTGGCTGGACATACTGGCGCCTCCGAAGAGCACAATGCTGCCAAGGTGGTGTAAGGGCACCTGCAACAGCCGTTGGTTATTGGCGTCTACGCGAACGGATTCGCCATCCAAACGCGCGAAGGCACCCTCCGTAGTGATGAAAAGGGTGTTAAGGAGTACGCGTGCCATACGAACCTCGAGCCATTAAGCGCAGCTATGCGCAGTACCGGCACCGCAGCGCAACACCGCTGGCACGGGCGGAGCACCCGTAGAAGAGTGACTACCCGTAGTATTGTATGTTAGTGCACGATAACAGGCAGCGGTGTATCAGGATTGGACGACAACCTCCCGAGCTCTACGCATTGCTTGACGTGTATCTGCTGCTTTCACCAGTCTTAGAGGAGCACGGAGCATACAGCATCCTGTTCTCGTCACGGTCTGTAAACGTGGAGGAGCGCCCCGTGGCTGGGCGGCATACGAAGCCCGTGATATAGGTCTAGATTGCGTTATTCGGCAAGCTGTACATTCTTACTAAGCAAGTTGCTGGGTGCTTCCAGGCTGAACGAGTGCCGGGCCAACTACACGGACTGAGAGCACATGTCGTCTCGCTGTCAAGATTGAAGTCCCCTGGCCCTGTAGTGACTCTCTGTCTCGCTGTGTACATCTTGCACATATGCCGCCAGTTGCTCCGCCTTTAACTGAATCCTGCGGCAGGACAGCTTCTGCGTTTGATATCCGCAGTGCGCTAGGTTGTTACGAAAGTCCCTTACATCGCTCCAGACTCTACGCAAGATCGCATGCTCGGCGCCCTTAAGGAGTTTACTCCATTCCAGTGCGCACTCAGTGTTCAGATCGCTATCCAAGGGGCCGTCATGATCAGCCCTCTCATCAGTGACTGACATGGACAGGGTCGCAAGGTTGAGCGCTCGCTCCACGTTCCTACGGACCTGTATATCCGTCATGCCCAACCTCTCAGCCGCAACGCTTACCAGCCACTCTCTTGCAAGGGTTACCGCCTGGAAGTAGCGGCGGCGTTGCACGTACCATCTCACCATACGGAGGACACCTGATAAGTCGCAGGACTGCAAGTCACTGTAGGTCTCGGCTACCATCTTCGCCACGCGGACAAACGGTGCTGCTGTTGGTTGCTCTACAGGCGGACGGCCCAGCTTCTGAACTACCTTCTGTGCGTTTGAAGCTATGTCCGTCGGACGGGCGAGTGCAAGAGCCTCAGATAGTTGCGTGAGGGATGCTCCGGCTTCGTAGAGATCTCTACCATAGCACGTCTTTCTGAGGGTCCGGTCGTACGACTTTAGAATATCCGCCATGCCTCTGGAATCACCAGATACTCTGAAGACGCGAAGGGCACCAGCCCACTCAAGGAGGATGTCAAATGCGGTGAGGTCAAAGACCGGAGTGACATTCGACACGCTTTCCCCGGCATCGTATGCACCATAGAGGATACGTGAGATCTTAGGACCGCCGATCGCCTTCAGATAGGCGGACAGCACGACAGCCAGCATTGGCAACGATCGAAATCCATGCGTCACGTCTAGGGCGAGATCTGATTCATCTGCCACTGCATCCGCAAGCACATTGAAGACTGTCCACAGCTCAGCTTCAGAGCGACCCGATGGAATATCTATCGGACCTACACTGCATCCAGCCATCTCAAGTTCTCGCTGAAGGTGGCTCCAGTTGTCATGCTTCCTGGCCTCCTCAGTAAGTCCAACATAAACATGCTTGGCAGCGACGAACTGCGCAGCCGCGACACTAAAATACGCCGTAGTTACGCGGACGCCTTCATGATCATACGTGGTAGAGCGGTACTTCCCAGTGCCCAAGAAAGTGAGCAAATTCATGCTCTTGTCCCCCGTGATGCTGCATCACCCGATCACTGGAGCATAAGCAACGGAACCGGTATGTGCTGCAGCGTTCGTACTCTTGCAGTCTAGGCCTCGCTGGTTCGCAGTTTCATCCTCCAATCTAACGAGCAGCAGGACGTCTCCATCCTCCCAGGCTTCCTACTACCCACTCGGTTGATGACCATCTGTGTAAGGTCTGTCATCCAGATTCCAAGCCATCATCCAAGCTATATAGATCACGGGCGTGCCGTGCAAAGCGGGCTTCCGCGAGCACCGCGGGAACACAGGCATCGTTCAGGGCGCAATTCGGACAGCGCCTGTCGTTGGCCGGTGCTGGATTGATTCCGTCCTGAAAGAGCTGCCGGATGTTAGCTAAAGCAATCTCGAGATCTCTTCTGAGCAGCTCATCAATCACCACCTCCCGACGTCGGCGCGAAGAGATATGGTAGATGGATCCAAGTGAGGCGCGAATACCGAACATCTCCTCTAGACACGCCGCCTGCGCACATAACTGAAGATCGGCCGCCCGCTGTGCATAGGTTATCCCATGCGCGGGAGGCAGAGGACCGTACTTGTATTCAACCGGGTGGATCGTGCCGTCAGGCCGAAATTCCACAATGTCACATCGTCCCGTCAGACCCAGTCTCTCGCTCCAGACCGGAAGGGCGCGCTCAATCCGCACGCCCTCTTCGGTATGCCAAGCTATTTCGTCGGCGCGTTGATGCGCCGCCTCCCCACGCAGCGTAAACACGTTCTCATCGAAGATGGACTCAACGTGAATGAGCGCGCAACGCCGCGGACAGTAGCCGTACTCGGAGACAGCGGCGATCGGCAATGGTTCGTCTGGATCCACAGAGCGACTCCGATCTCATTAGCGCATTTCGATCAGCTGTACTCCCGCTGGTACGCGCTCTGGGTGGATGACCACCAAATAGTCGCTAAAGCGGCGCGGAGGCACACCAAGATTGCTTCGGCTGATGGTTACTACCTCGCCGTTGTCTGCATGGATACCCACATCGAGCAGCTGCTGTGCTGGCGCGCACCCTAGCATGGCCTGGCGTTCGCGCTGCTCAGGAACCACATCGGTGCCGTTGTGCCGGAAGACGATCAGCTTGCGCGTCGCCATGAGACCCTTACTGGCCGAGCGGTCGTGATCGTACATCCCGAGCAGCGCCTCCCAGAACAGCTCAAGATCCTCATCGGAGAAGCCGGTGCCAGCCGCCAGGTGGGCACTAATGAAGCCCTTGGCAATATAGAGTCCATACGGAATAAGCGACTTGCGACCCATTGTCCGCAGCGTGTCCTCGTCCTGCTCCTTCTCCCAATTTTCAATTTCAACGCTAGACTTGGCTCCCTTCGCCTCATCCGCCGTGGCCATTCTCGTGATGGTCACCTCGGAGGGATAGACCGGATCAACGGAGCGCGCAAAGGAGATTTGAACCGGACCGCGGACCTGGCCGGCGTTGGCGCCCGTGCTCATGACTGCGCCAAAGGTTCGCACATCATAGAAGTTCTGGCACATCCACTTGCGTGCTGCCTCCACCTTGCCCTTCGTCTTCACGTTTGCGGTGTAACCACCTGTCTCCTCATGTGCGCGCATGATTGGACGGTTGAGATTCGTGGCGTGCTCGATGAAGATTGCGTAAGGCATCTGGTTGCCGCGCGAAGCCTGCACGTAGTTGCGCACGCGCCGCTTGATGGCCACATCCGATACCAGCCCGTGCATGGTCTCTGGATCGATGCGCGGAGCATTGGCAGAGTCGGGGTCGCCATTCGGGTTGCCGTTCTCGCAGTCGAAAATCAGCAGAAACTCGTAGCGGTTCTTGATGGGCTCACTCATTGGTCTGTTCTCCCTGGTTATCCGAATGTGCTGAAGGCTCTGGAGCTTTGTCCTCTTTCGTGCGCCAGTCCGCCGCCATCTGTTGGTAGTAACCCATGGCGAAGAGGCTCTGCTCCTCTAGCGAGAGAGTCGCAGGAACACCATCGCGAATGCGCGCCCAGATGGCGGCGATCTTCTTCTCAAAGTAGTTGGCGAGACCACCTTCCAGCTTGCTTAGGTGGTACTGACTGAGCCGGGTAAGCCTACCCAGCACCAGCGCGGGCGTAGAGCTTGCAGAGGCGTAGTACCGCTGCACTACGCCAGCGCCGACATCACCAAGCGCTGCGTGCTGGAGTCGAGCCAGAACCGCCATCAAGCGGCCGGCATGGTAGGCGGGAGACGGATGTTCCTCATTGAGGTAGATCTGCAATGCAGTATCTCCTTTCCTTACAAGAAATGCCTTGATCAGACCCATACGGGCATGATTTGGTAGCTGATCGTGGACTATGTCGAGTCGCGCGCGTGTTACTGCAAGCCCCACGAATGCCCTCGGTATTGGCTGTCCAGTCAGTGCCGAATGCCAAAGCGCCACGACATATGGCGACGGAACGTCCTTGATGTCGCGTACTGCTGCAGCGAGGACCGCGAAGAAACCAGGATATGGCGCTGGACCTCGGCCGTCTCGCCGCACAATCGCTAGATCATCGAACCAACTGTTTATTCTCCGTACCAGGTCTTCGAAGCGCCCTTCATCAAAGCTGCGCACCATTACGCGACCGCCGGTACCAGAGACAGTTAACGCATAGTACTGAGCGCCCGCCAAGTCCGGCCGCTTTCCCTCTCGCACGCTGTTCAGCAGCTCGTGGATCCGGCGCACCTCGCCCTGCGGTTCCTCGTCTGTCGCGCCCGGTCCGAAGAGAAAGCCAAGTGGGTCATCCTCAGCAGTTATGACGCCGCCGATGGGTCGGCTGTACCAGTAGGCCACCTTGCTGCCGGCAAGCTTTACCCCACGTGTATCAAGAACATGCTGAAGGGCATCCGCATAGGCTGTTGCAACCTGAGTGGACATGGCGGCGTTTGCCGACTGCTCCAGGCCATAAGAAGGAAACGCGGTCTTGTCGAAGGAGACTACCTTGGACCCCGTGGGCTGCCCGCCTACGTCTGAAATATTCACGGCCGGCTGTGTTGCCGCTGGCGCAACAGGATCTCCAGACGCCAAGCAGACCATGCGCGCATCGCCCTCAGCGCTGGGCGGACAATGCTGTGCACGAAACTGACGCCACCAGTCATGCCACGCATCCATCTCCACAACACGGGTGGTGCCGATCATCAGCGTGGTACTGTCGGTTGGTTTCGCGCTTTTGTTCTTTAGGTCTTCACGGATGCGAACCAGCGTCGCTTCATTCCGGAGTGAAACTGCAACAGAACCTAGCTCCTTGATTGCGGTGGCGGCGTCAGCCAAGAGCTTGACAAAGAACCGGTGCTTCTTCCGAGCCTTTTCCGCCTCCGGAGAAACATCCGCATCGTCCGGCCCAGTTACCACGGAAGCACTCTCTATGAGGAAGTGGCAGGCCATCTGGTCAGCCGACGTGACATCCTTGGCCAGGCGAGAGCTGATGCCGTTGAGCTCACCATCCGTTAGATGCGGCGCCCTGTCGAAAGTTGCCCCGGCATTCTTCTTCTCCGTGATATCGCCTAATTCCATGATTCCCTGGTAGTTGCCGTCGCCGTCGAACCGAAGAGCCCACTTGACGCGTGATTTGCGCTTGAACCCGGGTTCCGAATAGAGGCCTTGGTCGGAAGCGTACTTCAGCAGAGCACTGATCATCTGGCTGCCTCCTTGTGAGGCTTTCGTACCAGCCGGTCATCATCGAACGGAGGGACCTCCAGTACCCCGTGCCTTATCGAGGCATGGAAGACAGTGATGAACGG
>CAZGLN010000059.1:1433-9858 GCA_964526545.1 uncultured Chthonomonadales bacterium | reverse complement strand
AGAAAGCCGGAAACTCGCGGCATCCGAAGCAAGGCTGCCACACGCATTGGCCCCGCTGCACCCGTCGCTCGAAAGTGTCCTGGTACTTTGGCAATAAGACCTGATTGTTGTCCCACGGCAGAATACGCGCGTGGATTCGGTAGCGCACATCCCGAAGAGCCATCGTCTGCCTCTGCGTGCGTCCAGTTGCGCCCTCAGATTCATCCGCCCAGATGGGTTGGGGCGCAGCCTTGCCCTCTGCCCAGCTCATAATTGTGTTTGCACCTGGCGCCCGATTCTTTACCTCGTTCCTGCGCAAAGCAATATAGCGCGGCTCCGTGAGCACCTCTACGCGCTCCACCTGCCAGCGAAACTCCGGTTTGCGGTAGATCGCCTCCAAAACACCACGCGCCGCGGAAGGGGTGATACACGGATAGCTGTAGCGCTCCACCTTCATTTCCGGTCTGGTGAAACATGCCAGGTCTCCCCAAACCTCCACTACCAGAGTACGAGGATTCATCTGTCCTCCCTTCACGGCCGGTTGCAGTGCCGGCTCGCTCTCATTGCCTTCTGACAACTTATTGGCGGCTACGTACGATATGTGACAACGTAACTCACGCGATGAGCGTTGCCGTTTCGGCTGGAACCAAAAGGCCAAGCAAATCGTCGTAGTCCTGAGCCCGCGACCATATAAACCAATCGTCGCTCGTTTGCCCTCCAACTATGGGCACGGGCTCCAAAAAGCCACAGACGGGATCATTAGGTCGCGGTTTGAACAGCGACACGCTGAAACGCCGTGCGCGCCGAATCCAGCGGGCCGTGATGCCGTTCCGCCGCACTTCATCTGCCAGCGCTTCATAATCCGCCATGTTAGGACCATAGGGCACCAACACGTTGATGGGGTCCTGCTCAATCACGCGATAAAGACGCGCGACTTCTTTGAAATTCTGGTCCTTGATTGCTTGAAGCAGCTCCTCACGCATTGTTTCAGGCCTTGTGACGTCATACAGAGCCGTGTAGTATCGAGTAAACAGCGCAGGGTCGCATATATCCATGTGCTCTGGCCCGAGCTCCCCGAGAAGGTACAGGGCTTCAGTCGCCGCATGCTCGTAAAAGGTGGATGGAAACTGCTTGCCCTCGTCCGGCTCCGGCCAAAAGACCTCCACCCTCCCCTTGTCGAGCTTCCCATTGCGGTTGCAGCGTCCTGCGGCCTGAGCGATGGCCTCGAGCGGCCCGAAAGCGCGCAGCACCACTGGGAAGTCTACGTCAACTCCCGCCTCAATACATTGGGTACTTACCAGCCGGCAGGGCGCACCCTCGCCCAGCAGGCGCTGTATCTCACGGAGCACATGCATCCTGTGGGCTGGGCACATATTAGTGCTCAGGTGGAAGACACCCTCTGTACAAGCATCCTTAAGAGCATTCGCAAGGCGCACTGCATGACGCTTCATGTTCACGACACAGGCGATCTGTCTCTCGTCCGTCAAGCGACCGCATATCTCCTCCCAGGAAGTTGGCACAGCACGCCCTGCATCTACCCTGGGCCACTTTATGTAGACGCGACGCAAACCCTGGAACAGTCTGTGCGGGTTTGGCACAATCTCTCTGGGTCGCCAGCCGATGCAGGTCGCCTTCGACACCTCCGCATCGAACCGGTGGAACGCGGGCTGAGTGGCCGTGGCAAAGAGGACCGTAACGCCGAACCGCTCCACAAGGCGCGCCAGCGAGGTGAGAGTGGGTACCACCAGATGCACTGGCAGGTTTTGCGCTTCGTCGAAGAGGATGACGCTTTGAGCGATTCGGTGGAGTTTGCGGCACGGACGATTCTGATTGGCAAAGAGCGACTCGAGAATCTGAACCGTGGTCGTGAGGATGAAGGGCGCGTCCCAGTTCTCCGTTAGCTCCCGCAAACGCCGCTCCTGGCCGTCCACAAGGTCTCCACCACCGCGCGCACCGGAGCCGCGCGCACCTGACAGGCTATGATCCTCGAGTATCAGATTGTCTGCAGCACAACTGTGGAGTGCCTCCCGAAACGTCTGTGCTGTCTGCTCAATAATGGAGAGGTACGGCGCAACATAGATGATTCGCCGCAATCCAAACGCGTCCGCCTGTTCCAGGGCAAAGCGGAGCATAGCCAGAGTCTTGCCGGAACCTGTTGGAGCGTTGAGTGTAACAAGCCCTCGTAGGAGTCTCCCCGCTTCTGTACACCACTCCATCAACTGCCGGCGCACTCTGTTCACGCCTGCATCGGCCTTGGAGCTACGCTCGACAAGCTTAACGTACGACGCGAGGGAGGCTAGCGCGGATTTGGCATCGAGATCTGAGGCGGCCGCACGCTCCTTCACGTGGTGTTCCTGCGTATCGAGGAAGTCCGCATCAACTAGCGCGGAAAAGAGCATGCGCACGTCCAGCATGTGCGCGGCCGTGCTGCCCAACTCGGGCAAAAGTAGGCTATTTGGTGGCTCTGGGTTGATGCCATCCTTGTGCATCCGAGCCAGAAGCGCCTTGGTGTCTTCCTCCGAGAGCCTCAGACCAAGCGGGTGATTTAACGCGAGTCTGGCGGGATCCAGTTTTCGGAGGCCACCGACGGTTCCATCCTCCAAGCCTACGTGGTGTCCTGCAATGGCCAGCGCCGCTGCTGCACTCTTGTAGTGCGTGACTGCTATCCATGCGCCCGCCGACCAGTGATCCAGTGCGCCAACCTCACCCTTCAGACGTTTTAGGAACAGCGGCGAGTACTTGCCGACAGCATGAAGGAGACCAGTCAGTCGCGCCTCTTCTTCAGCCCCAAAAGCCTTGGCGAACTGCTCTGCCCGAATCGCGACTCCCTCCAGATGCTCGCGCATGGTCTGCCAGCGACCTTCCGCGTTGGCACTGTGGGCGTACCACTGGGATGAATCCATTTTGCTCCTCCCACGGGCCGCGTGCTCAGTTTTCACGAATCGGAACTTCTGGTCACCACGTGCCGGGCAATAGCGTACTTATGTTAGCCGCTTTGTGTCTACCATGTCAAGCAGGTTGCATGATGAATCTGAGCAAAGTCAGCAGTGATTGGTTAGCCCGAACGCGGCGGCACACAGGATGAGCGCAAAATCGCTCGGCAAGCGTGGTTGAGGCCCTGGATCCGGGCAGGCTTGAGCAGCGACTTTTCTGGCGGCCTGATGCTTCGAGGAGCCGAGGCTGTGTTCAACCGGTGTTGTGCCAAACCCACCTCCCCCTACATCGGCTTGAAGTGGCGGAATGGCTGTGCGCTACTGCGCCGCGGCGGCGGATGGATCAGTGCTCCGGTTCGGTTGGATGCGCCACACTGCGGCCCTGCTGGTTATTGAGGTACGCGAGACGGCCATTACGGAAACCACGCTCGGCGCTGAATCAGCGGTCCAGCTTCTTGCAGTGGAGCCGCCAGGCAGTATCTCCGTAGACCATCTGCCGTCACGCAGCCACTGTACGACCCACCGGAATGGTCTTTCACGGCCGCCTGCCTTCCAGGAAGCCTCCAGGCCGCCGGCTGTCGTACGCACCTTGAGCTCAGGTGCCTCCGGCGGCTGCGCGTCCAGCCACGGGCTGGCGGGGACCAGGGCCGGCTCCGCATAGGGGCCGCGCGCCAGCATGTCGCGCACTGCCTGGCGGTTGCTCATAAACACTGCCATGCTGAAGTGGATGTTGCCCGTTGCCCCAGGCTGCCTGCGTGTCAGCTCGACCTGGTCCACGATCTCCTGAGCACGCCATGGGTTGCCCACGCGGTAGGCCGCATTGCCGGGCCATAGATGGCGCTTCTTTGTGTTCTGCTCGGCCCACCAATTCAGCAGAACGGGATAACTCTGAGCGGGCGGCTCGATGGCCCAGTACAGCTGCGGTGCAAAGTAGTCGCACCAGCCGTTGACCAGCCATGTCCGCGCATCTGCATAGATCTCCGCGTATGCATCGAAGCCTCGAATCTGCGGCGGATTGCCCGGCCTCCAGATGCCGAAGGGACTTATGCCGAACTTCACATGCGGCTTCAGCGACTTCACTGTCTGGTACATCTGCTCCACGAGCCGATTGACATTCTGCCGGCGCCAATCATCACGCCCCAGTGTCCCGCCCCTCGCCCGATAGGCGGAGTAACTCTGTGCGTCCGGAAACTCAATCACGTTTCCAGATGCGTCCTTCTCCTTGTAGGGATAGAAGTAATCGTCAATGTGCACCCCATCAATTTCGTATCGGCGCACAACATCCGCTATGACTGAGAGCGTGTATTCCGGTACACCGGCCTGACCCGGATCCAGCCAGAGGTGTTTGCCGTAGGTCCGTACAAACTGCGGTTGCACCTTGCTCACATGATTGGGCGCAACAGGCGATTTCGCGCCGGAATGGCGGGCGCGATAGGGGTTGAACCAGGCATGCAATTCCAGCCCGCGTTTGTGTGCTTCCGCTATGGCGAACTCAAGAGGATCGTAGAAGGGGTTCGGCGCCTTCCCTTGCGTGCCGGTGAGATACTCCGACCAGGGCTCAATTTGGCTGGCATAGAGGGCGTCACATGCCGGGCGCACCTGGAAAATGACGGCATTCAGGCCGGTGGCGGCCGCGCGCTCCATGATGCCGATCAGCTCCTGCTTCTGCCTCTCGGTGGAGCTTCCCGCGCGAGCAGGCCAATCAATATTGGCGACGGTGGCTACCCAGACGCCTCTGAACTCGCGGCGCACCTCCGGAGGCATCTCCTGAGCACTCCCGCTCAATCGCTGAAGCAACGCAGCACAAACCATTAAGGTTGCGATGATCTTCCTCACTGAAACCTCCCAGACTTAGCCAGCCAAGGCCAGGGTAGGCACCGACTTGCGCTTTCACGTAGCTGCAAGCGGCGGCTCGTGCCCACTGCCGATTGGCCAGCAACCGCACGGCCGTGGTATCTTACTCTGGTACCTGGATGAGCTGGCAGTAACAGCCTGGCTGCTTCTTCACCGGTTGCTCGTCGAAATCCCTTCTCAATCATGGAGCATCTTGTTGTTAATGAACCTCTGCCTGTTGATGTCAAGCCTTCCCGGTAACACGTGGAACGATGTCTCCGTCACGGAGGAGCAGTTGCGCACGGATCATGGCGGAGCCGTGAGGATGAGCGTCCACGTGCCGAGCGGCGGCGGCCGACTTCCCGCGATCGTCGTCGCACCCGGTCGGGGCTACCATCGCGGACTGCCCATCCCGGTCCGGCTATGCGAGCTGGCCGCGGAGCGTGGACTGGTGGCCGTCCGCTTCGACTGGGCGTATACCGATGCCAAATCCGCGCCAAGCGCCGGACTGGTCAACGAACTCGTGGAGATGCAGGCAGTGGTGGATTGGCTCCGCCGTCACCCGCGGGTTGATGGCAGCCAAATACTGATAACGGGCAAATCGCTTGGAAGCATCGTCGCGTGGCGGCTGGCACAGCGGGATCCTGAAATCCTCGGCGTCGCCCTGCTCACCCCCGTCATCCCGGAGAGAGACGGAGGAGCGCGCTACTACTCTGGCCTCACGATGGAGAAGAGGCCGGTGGCGATACTCGTCGGTTCGAACGACCCTCAGAACTGTCCCATTCCCAACCTCTATTACGCTGTCAAAGACGCATCCTCCAACGTATCTGTGCTTGTTGTCCCGGGCGATCATGGGCTGGAAGTGGCAGACGCACTGACCTCCGACGGTTCCCCACAGAATTGCGACAACATCGAGGCCGCCATGCGCGTACTCGTTGAATGGGCACGCTCCGCCGCGCGCGGCGGCAGGCCAGTGACTACTTGAGAAGGTACCGAGGTGAGCAGCAAGGGATTGGTTGTGGCCGCGATGAGCGGCGGCGTGGATAGTGCGGTCGCCGCGGCGCTCCTTGTCCGCGAAGGCTACGAGGTGATTGGCATCACCATGCAGATCTGGCAGGAGAACCGTGCCGGCAAGCATGGCGGATGCTGCTCGCTGGGCGCAGTGGAGGATGCGCGACGCGCCGCACAGCGCATAGGCATTCCCCACTATGTGCTGAATATGCGCGACTTCTTCGCAAGCAATGTCATTGACCTGTTTGTGCGGGAGTATGCGCGTGGCCGCACGCCTAATCCCTGCGTGGAGTGCAATCGAACCGTCAAGTTCCTGGAACTGATGCGTCAGGCGCGGAGCCTGGGGGCCCGCTTCCTTGCAACCGGTCACTATGCGCGCATTCGCAGAAACACAGATTCCAGCCGCTGGGAGCTGCACCGAGCAGCCTTTCACGACAAGGATCAGTCCTACGCCCTCTACAGCCTTACGCAGGATCAGCTCGCTTCAACGCTCTTCCCCCTTGGCGAGCTGCACAGCAAGGAGGAGACCCGAAGGCTTGCCCGGCAGTGGGGGCTTCCCCTTGCGGACAAGCCGGACAGCCAGGAGATATGCTTCGTGCCGCCGGAAGGCTACGTTGGCTTCGTTCGCGAGAAGGTACCCGAGGCCGCCGTTCCCGGCCCCATCGTGGATACGCAGGGAACCGTCATCGGTCGGCACCAGGGCATCGGTGCTTTCACCATAGGCCAGCGTCGGCGCCTTCCTCCCTCCCCCTCGGGCGCGAGGTACGTGGTGCGCATCTGCCCAGACACGAACACCGTAACCGTGGGCACCAACTCCGACCTCTACGCCTCCCGGTTCCTTGTCGCAGGCATGAACTGGGTGAGCATACCGGAACTCACGAACGGTTCGCTTGCCTGTTCGGCGCGCATTCGCTATAATGCCGAGGCCGCCCCCGCAAGGATCTCCGCGGGCGACCCGTCAGGAAGGCTTCTCTGCGAGTTCGAGACCCCTCAGCGGGCGATTACTCCAGGCCAGGCGGCCGTATTTTATGACGGAGACCGCGTGCTCGGCGGCGGAACCATCGAGAGCGTGCAGGCTGAGGACTAGTCCCCGCGGACCGTGGCGGGACAGCGATATTGTAACGAGGAGGACCCTGCGTGCCGGTCCACGACACACTCCTGGTGGCCGCGATATGTGCGAGCGCCCTGAGCATTCTCCTGGTTGCCATCGGGATGGCCGTGGCAAGCGTACGTCTGGGAAGGCTGACCAATCTGCTGGAAACATCGCTCAAGCAGGTCCAGGAAGAGACCTGCAATACGCTGCAGACCACCCAGGACGTTCTGGTGCGTCTGGAGGAGCTGGCAAAGAACCTCGACAAGCTGGTGACCGCGGAGGTGGCACCCGCGCTGGCGGTGGCGCGCGAGACTCTGCAGCATGTCGAGGCCGCAACGCGCGCTGTAGGCGAGAGCGCAAGCAGCGTGCGCTCCATAGTTGAATCGGTCAAGACAGTTGCCAGGCCGGCAACGTTCGCGGCAACCGCAACGCGTGCGCTTGCCGCGCCCGCAGGCCGCGCGAGCATGCTCGCCCTGGCGCTCGGCGCTGCCCTTCGGGCACTCCTGGCGTCAAGGCACTCGCCGGATACAGGCAAGATCGCGGCCGTAAGCACACACAAGGGGGAACGGTAATGGAGCACAACGACAACGAGCGAAGCGTGTTGATAAGTGTGTTGGCCGGTATCGGCGTGGGAGTTCTCGTGGGAGCCATCGCGGGTCTCCTGCTGGCTCCGCGGGCGGGCGCCGAGACGCGGCAGAACATCGGCACCACGCTCTCCGAGATGGGGCAGAAGATCTCTGAGCTGAGCCAGCAGGTGGCCTCGCGTGTTCGCACCGCGGTGGAGCATGGTAAGCAGGCCGTGGCCGACCAATTGGAGGAGACGGGCGAGACGAAATCCGAGACCGCCTAACCGCCGACGGCATCCTTTGCGGGGTGCGTGTTGCATGGGGTTAACGGGCACTTGCACGTCCTGGCAGCACCACCCCGCTTGGCACATTCGATAGCGAGCAGCCGAATCTCCGAACCCACGGGCCCATGTTGAGCGCCACCACTACCGCGCACGTGTTCCTCGCGCTCGTCGCGGTGAACGCTTTCATCGGCACCACGGCATTCCTCTACTTCGTCGTACGCGACCTCCTTAACGGCGCACGCACGGGCACATTTACATTCCCCTGGCGCCGTTTTCTCACTATCACGCCGGCCGTATCGCTCGCGCTGCTCTTCTTCTGGACCGCTCGCGACATCCTCATGCCGTTCGTCGTGGCGTTCTTCATCGCCGCACTGCTGGACCCCGTGGTAACCAACGGCCAGCGCAAGGGAGTTTCGCGCGCACGCATGGTGGGAGCCATCTTTTTGCTTGGTCTGGCCATCATCACGCTGGCAGGAGTTCTGCTTATCCCGACCGTGGTCAGGCAGATCGGCGATCTCGCCGCGAACGCTCAGGATTACAGCGCACGACTCACACGCTACTCCCAGGATATGTCCGCGCGGGCCGATGCCTGGTATGCGCGCAACCGGCAGACTCTCACGGCGCTTGGCGTGTCGCAGCCGCCCTCTGAACTGCTTAGCGACCGCAGCGGTCCCGTGGCGACAGCAGTGACCAGGGTGCTCTCCAGCGTGCGCAACGCCATCTTGG
>CAZGLN010000059.1:0-1412 GCA_964526545.1 uncultured Chthonomonadales bacterium | reverse complement strand
TGGCTCTGGCTCATCATCGTGCCGCTGTCGCTGGTCTACTTTCTGCTCGACTTCCAGCGACTGCGCGCCAAACTCATCTCCTTCGTACCCAACACGCACCGCGCCCAGATCAACTCCATGTCGCTGGAGATTATCAACATCTTCGGCGCCTACGTGCGCGGATTGGCGAAGGTGTGCTGTCTCTACGGCTTCGCCATGATGGTGCTCTTCTGGCTTTTCGGCCTCGATTACACCGTGTTTCTGGGAGTTGCCTCCGGCGCACTCTACGCGGTGCCCTATGTGGGACCCGCGCTCGCGCTGACCGGCGCCGTCGTGCTCAGCTACGTCTCGGGAGCCTCTCTCGGTCTCACCATCGGCGTAGGAATATGCTTCCTGGCGGTCCACGTAACGTTCGACTATGTGATCACTCCCAGGGTGGTTGGAGGCTCGGTGGGTCTCCATCCGCTGGTGAATATCTTCGCGCTCATGTTTGGCGCCACGGTCTTCGGCCTCTGGGGCATGCTGCTGGCGGTGCCCGTTGCGGCAAGCGTGAAGATGGTCCTGCTCTTTCTCATGCCGGCGCTGGGCCAGCAGCCCGCCATGGATGGCCTCGTTGAGCCGACCACTCCCAAACTGGCCCAGGAGACCTGAGACGCCATGCCCATTTTCTTCCTGAATGACGGCACAGCCAACCCGCCTCGGCTGCGGTATCAGCACTCGCTGTGGGGGCTGCGTGGGCTGCCAATCAGCTCCGACAAAGAGTGGACGCTGGACGAGAAGTTCGAGCGCGTCCGCCAGGCCGGCTTTGAGGCCGTGGAGTGCTGGCTGACGGACGAGAACGAGAAAGAGCACGCAGAGTCTCTCTCCAGGCACGGTCTGCGGCTGGTGCTCGGCCATCGCCCATTTACGCTGGACGACATACACGCCACGGTGCGTCGCGCGCAGCGCCTGCAGGCGGACTTTCTCTTCATGCAGCCCGCTGACGCTTTCATCTCCCTGGACGATGTGGTGCGTCTGGTGGTGGAGGGCCGCAAGGCTGCCGCGGATGCGGGACTGCCTCTCTTCGTGGAGATTCACCGAAACAACTTCACCGAAACCATCCCGCAGACTCTCGCCCTCATCCAGAGGGTGCCCGACATCCTCTTTACCGCCGATCTCTCGCATCTCGTGCTGGTCGGCGAATTCTACGGCTGGGAGCAGGAGCGCGCGGAGGAGCGCATAATGCCCATCCTGGAGCGCACTGCGCACATTCACGGCCGCGTCTCCAATGGCGAGCAGATTCAGGTGGATGTGGCGGATGGTTCAACGGCGCCCGCCAGGTTCTTCGTGCGGCTCTGGTCTATTGCCATGCGGGCATGGCTCCGCCGTGCCCGCCCGGGCGACCTTCTGCCCTTCACCCCCGAGCTCGGCCCGCCGCGCTACGCCATCACGCT
>CAZGLN010000058.1:3352-17158 GCA_964526545.1 uncultured Chthonomonadales bacterium | reverse complement strand
AGGCGGGGCGCCCCTCGGCGCGCCAGCGGCGGTGCAGGTCTTCCTGGATCGCGCGGCTGGCGGCGAATTGGGCGCGGAAGAAGCCTTGCGCGGTCTCGGGGGTGAGGAGGTGGGCGGGGGCGAGGGCCGCCGCCTGATCGAGGAGCTGTTGTTCCCGCACCGGGTCTGTCACCGGGGCGCCGCTGTTCCATTTGGCCTGGGCCACGGGGACGGCCAGGGCGAGGCGTGGAGAAGGGGCGCGACGAGCGCCAGGGTGAGGGCGAGGGCTCCCCGCAGGCGCATCAGTCCGCCACCCGTCCCAGCAGCAGGTATTCCATCAGAGCCTTCTGGGTGTGAAGCCTGTTTTGGCTCCGGCCGCGCGGCACGCTTAACCTGCTGCGCAGGTTAGCCTTCACCGAAACAGGCTTCCCGTTGGCCGCCATCATTCCGCCACCCGTCCCAGTAGCAGGTATTCCATTAGAGCCTTCTGGGTGTGAAGCCTGTTTTCAGCTTCGTCCCAGACCACGGATTGCGGGCCGTCGATCACTTCGGCGGCCACTTCCTCGCCCCGGTGGGCGGGGAGGCAGTGCATGAACAGGGCGTCGGACTTGGCGGCGCGCATCATGTCGCCGTCCACCTGCCAGTCGGCGAAGCCCATCGAGGTCCACACGTCGGTGGTGACGAGGTCGGCGCCGCGGCAGGCGTCCATCGGGTCGGCGAAGCTCTCGAAGTGGTCGGTGCCGTAGAGATTGGCGCGCTCGGGTTCCACCTCGTAGCCCGGCGGGGTGGAGACGTGGACGTGGAAGTCCAGCACCTCGGCGGCCTGGAGCCAGGTGTTGCAGACGTTGTTGGAGTCCCCGATCCACGCCACGGTCTTGCCCTGGATGCAGCCCCGGTGCTCGATGTAGGTGTAGATGTCGGCCATGATCTGGCAGGGGTGGTATTCGTTGGTGAGCCCGTTGATGACGGGCACCCGGGAGCGGGAAGCGAAGCGCTCCACGATCTCCTGCTCGAAGGTGCGGATCATCACGATGTCCACCATGCGGGAGATGACCTCCGCCGCGTCCTCCACCGGCTCTCCGCGCCCAAGCTGGGTGTCGCGGGTGTTGAGGTAGATGGCGGCGCCGCCGAGCTGCTGCACCCCGGCCTCGAAGGAGAGGCGGGTGCGGGTGGAGCTCTTTTCGAAGATCATCGCCAGGGTGCGGTCCACCAGGGGATGATAGGTGACGTAGCGCTTGAAACGGTCCTTGATTACCCGCGTGCGTTCGAAGAGGTATTCGAACTCCTCCCGGGAAAAATCGTTGAATTGCAGAAAATGCTTGATGGGCATGGCGATCCGGGAACCATCAGCGGGCTCCCGCCTCCAGGAAGCGCTCCACCAGGGGAACGAGGATGTCGGCCATGAGCTGCGCTTCGTCCCGCTTCAGGACGAGGGGCGGCACCAGCCGGATGACGTTGTCGGACGTGACGTTGATGAGCAGTCCCGCGTCCCGGGCCTGGGCCACCAGGTCGCCACAGGGCCGGTCCAGCTCCACGCCGATCATGAGGCCCATGCCCCGGACGTCGGTGACGCCGGGCTTCCCGGCGAGGCGCTCGGTCAGCAGTCCCTTGAGGAAGGCGCCGGTCTGGGCGGCGTTGGCGAGGAGTTTCTCCTCCTCCATGGCATCCAGCACGGCCAGGGCGGCGGCGCAGGCCAGGGGGTTGCCGCCGAAGGTGGAGCCATGGTTGCCGGGCTTGAACAGCTCGGCTGCTTCGCCCCGGGCCAGGCAGGCGCCGATGGGCATGCCGCCGCCCAGCCCCTTGGCCAGGGTCATCACGTCGGGCAGCACGTCGCCGTGCTGGAAGCCGAACCAGGTGCCGGTACGGCCGATGCCGGTCTGCACCTCGTCCAGCATGAGCAGCCAGCCGTGGCGGTCGCATACCTCCCGCAGACCTTTGAGGTAATCGGTGTCGGGGGTGTTCACACCTCCTTCGCCCTGAAGGGGTTCCACCAGCACGGCGGCGACGTTCTTGTTATGGCCCGCTACCTGTGCGACGGAGTCCACGCTCTTGTACGGCACCCGCACGAAGCCGGAGACCAGGGGCTCGAAGCCCGCCTGGACCTTGCGGCTGCCGGAGGCGGAGAGGGTGGCCAGGGTGCGGCCGTGGAAGGCCTTCTCCATCACGATGATGGCGGGGTTGTCGATGCCCTTCTTGTGGCCGTGCAGGCGCGCGAGCTTGATGGCAGCCTCGTTGGCCTCGCAGCCGGAGTTGCAGAAGAAGGCGTTGTCCATGCCGGAGAGGGCGGCGAGACGCTCGGCGAGGCGCTCCTGGGCGGCCACCCGGTAGAGGTTGGAGCTGTGGATGAGGCTGGTGGCCTGGTCGGCGATGGCCTTGACCAGCTTGGGATGGGCGTGGCCAAGGGTATTGACGGCCACGCCGGCCACCCCGTCCAGGTACTTCTTGCCCGTCTCGTCCCACAGCCAGGCGCCCTCGCCTTTGACGAAGGCGAGGGGCTGCCGGGAATAGGTGTTCATCAGGTGCGACATGATGCGGATGCCCTGGGAAAGTGAGGGAAATAAAACGCACACGGCGCCGGAGCGCCGTGTGCTGAAATCAATGTGTGGCGAAAGGCAGTATATTTAGCCGAAACCGGCCTCGCGCGCAAGGGGCGGCATAAGTAAACTTGCTAATGGCATGGATTGAGTGGAGAATCGGGCGCGGTAGGGGTGTTTCCGGTGTAGAATACGTAATTTTGCGTACGCCGTGGCTCATGGTACGCCGGGACAGAACAGGGGCTTTCTCCTATTCCGCGATGCTCCCGGTGCGCCTGGCTTGGCATGTATAAGTACTTGAAGAGACTATATAACATCAAGATCGGCCTCCGTCTGGTGGTGTCCATCTGGGTCATGCTGGTGATCGCCTGGAGCGGCATGATCTACTGGGCCTCCTACGAGCAGCGCCGTACGGCCATCGAGCAGGCCAGGGATTTCTCCGTGAGCGTCCACCAGATGACCCTGGCGGGCCTCACCGGCATGATGATCACCGGCACCGTGTCCCAGCGGGCCGTCTTCCTCGACCAGATCAAGCAGTCCAACAACATCCGCTCTCTCAGCGTGGTACGCGGTGAGAACGTGGTGCGCCAGTTCGGCCCCGGGGTGGAAGGGGAGATGGCGGCGGACGCCTTGGAGAAGTTCGTCCTGGAGACGGGCAAGCCCTATTCCCAGATCATCACCCGGCCGGAGGGAGAGAGTCTGCGGGTGGTGATGCCCGCCCTGGCGCTGAAGAGCTACCTGGGCAAGAACTGCCTCTCCTGCCACCAGGTGCCAGAGGGTGCGCCCCTGGGGGCGGTGAGCATGGAAATCTCCCTCGCCAAGGTGAACGATTCCGTGGCCGCCTTCGCCCTCAAGATACTCTTCATCGCCATCCTCATCAGCCTGCCCTTGCTGGCCTTCATCCACCTCTTCATCGCCCGCTTCGTCACCCGTCCCCTGCGGGACATGACCCGGGGCCTGGAGAACATCGCCCTGGGTGAGAGCGATCTGTCCCAGCGCCTGCCCATCCGCGGGCGGGACGAGATCGGCCAGGCCTCCAGCGCCTTCAACCGGGTGATGGCCAAGGCCCGCAAGCTCCTCAGCACGGAGAAGCTCGCCGGGCTGGTGTTCGAGAACTCCCTGGAGAGCGTGATGGTGTGCGATGGTGCCGGGCGCATCCAGATGGTGAACAAGGCCTTCACCGAGACCACCGGCTACCGGCCCGAGGAGGTCATCGGTAAATCCCCCAGCATCCTCAGCTCGGGCAAGCACGACATGGGGTTCTACGCCAACTTCTGGTACGCCCTGCTCAAGGAAGCCAAATGGCAGGGAGAGATCTGGAACAAGCGCAAGAACGGCGAGATCTTCCCCGAATGGCTCAACGTGAGCGCCGTGACCAACCGGGACGGCGACATCGACTACTTCGTCGCTATCTTCAGCGACATCACCGAGCGCAAGCGCAACGAAGAGATCATCGCCTATCAGGCCTACCACGACGCCCTCACGGGCCTCCCCAACCGCACCCTGTTCCGCGACCGGCTCGACCAGGCCCTCTCCCTGGTGCGGCGCACCGGCGAGGGCAAGGTGGCGGTGATGCTGCTGGATCTGGACCGCTTCAAGGTCATCAACGACACCCTGGGGCACAACGTGGGCGACCAGCTCCTTCAGGAAGTGGCGGAGCGGCTGCGGGACTGCCTGCGGGAATCCGACACCGTGGCGCGCATCGGCGGCGACGAGTTCACCGTCCTGCTGCCCCAGGTGGACCGCCCCGCGGACGCCGCACGGGTGGCCGCCAAGATTGCCGTGGGGCTTCGGCTGGATGAGATACCAAACGCGGTTACCGGCAGGACACTGGCCTGCTTCGAGCCCGCACTCGACTACTGTGTGGTGAAGATTCCTCGGTGGCCCTTTGATAAGTTCCTCTTGGCCGATAGAACCATCACCACCCAGATGAAGGCCACGGGCGAGGTGATGGCCATAGACCGCGCCTTCGAGCCGGCCCTCATGAAAGCCATTCGGAGCCTGGAGATCGGCGCTTACGGCCTCAGCCCGCGCCATGTCTCCCGCCTTTCGGACGTGCAGCTGGAGGACCGCATCGCCCGACCGAACGATGAACGGCTGTTCGCCATCGCGGAGGCGTTCCGCCGGGGCATGATGGTTGAGGAAGTGCGCGCTCTCTCGAACGTGGATATCTGGTTCCTGCACAAAGTGCTCAACCTGGTGACGATGGAGACGCGCCTCAAGGTGTCCGGAAGGGCCATTGCGGAGCTGGCGGACACACTGGATGCCGATTCCGATGCCGCAGACCTTCTGCGAAGGGCCAAGCGCATGGGCTTTGCCGACCGGCAGATCGCCGACTACGCGGGCATTCCGGAGCACTTCATCCGCGCCATCCGCCGGGCATTCCACATCGTGCCCACCTACAAGATTGTGGATACGTGCGCGGCGGAGTTCGAGGCGGCCACTCCTTACTACTACTCCTGCTACGACCAGGAAGACGAGAAGTAGCTGCCGAAGGCTCAGGCTGCCGATCGCACGGCCGACCCGCCAGCCTTGGACCGCTTCGCGGCGTACATCCCCCGATCAGCTGCGGCCAGAAGCTCCTGAAGGTCCCATTCATCGTCAGGCGAGAAGCTCACCGAGCCCACGCTAATGGCTAGTGAGAAGGAGTGCCTGCTCGTCCTGTTCCATTCGTCAACGGTCTCGTGCAGTCTGCTCTCGAGGCGGGCCGCGCTGCGCTCGTTGGCCTCCAGGGCAACCACCACGAATTCATCGCCGCCGACGCGGGCCACGATGTCGCTCGACCGGAAGACGTGCCGCAGGATTTCGGCAGTCTGCTGAATCACGATGTCGCCCGCCGTGTGGCCGTGGAGATCATTGATCTCCTTGAGCCCGTCAATATCCACGAAGAGGAGGACCAGTCGCTCCCTTCTCCGCGCGGCCAGCCGCAGCTGCTGGTCAAGAAGAGTGCGCAATCCTCGCCGATTGTAGAGACCGGTCAGGTCATCCACCAACGAGAGTTCGGCCAACTCCTCGCGTAGCCAGACGAGCTCCGTGATGTCGCGCAGGCAGGCAACCACCAGCGGTTCCCCGTTGAACTCGATATCAGAGAACCGCATCTCCGCGCAGCACGTTGCGCCCGAGGGAGTAACGATATCGAGCTCTTGCGGCCGATCCGTGCGAACCGGATATCCGAAGGGCGCCCCGACAAGATCACCAAGCGGCTTACCCAGCATCGCGCTAGCCGCGGGATTGGCATACCGGATGAGCCCCTGCGTGTCGAGGACAACAATGGCATCCGTGTGGCACTCGGCAATCTTGCGAAAGAGAAGGTTGCAGGAGGCGGAGGAGCAGCTGCCAACCAGTGTCGGACAGAAGGCTAGCTCACGGCTCGTCGAAAATGGTCTTTTCATCGCTCACACCGGCAACAGAAAGCAACGGAACATTCAGTGCAGAGACCATGTGCTCGACACGGCAGCAGCGTCTGCGCCTTTGCAGACCGGGCACGCGCATCATGGCCACATGGTCTGGCACGAGACGCCTGGATTGCCTGACCGCCTGCCTCGATTCTCGGAGAACGGCAGTCGCCTCTCTAGACGGTCTACCGCGTGCCCGCAGTCTGCAACCGCAGGCCGAGTGCCGGCAGCACATGCTCGGGGTCGGTTACATCGCCAACGATGCGCAGGACGGGCGCGGGAGAGTGCCGGACGAGCGCGGGAGTGACGAGGATGGCATGCTCATCGGCTATGTGGGGGCTCTCGAGGACGTCCACTATCGAGAGCTGTATTGGGTCAGCAGAGCATCCGGAGAGCATGGCATGCACGGCGGCAACGATGCGTTCCACACGTTGATTGCGTCCCGCGACGTACAGCGTCAGCTTGAGTTCCTGCATATGCCGCCGCTCCATCCGCACGTTTTCCGTTTACATCTCGGCATTCTGCACGATCATCTGTAGATTTACGGTAATATGTTGCCTCTCTAACTATTGTTGCATCCAAATCCTTTCCCGCAGAGATGCCGGATGGGAAACACCACATGATTCAGGCAGCCTTCGCGCTGGGCATTGATGGCGGCGGCACCAAGACAACCGCCGCCCTGCTTGACGGTCAGGGAAACGAGCGCGGGCGCGGAAGCGGTGGCCCCTGCAACATCGCGACGGGCGACCCGGATGATCTACGCGAGGCCGTACGCTCGGCAGTGCTTCAGGCGTTTCACTCTGCGGAATTACCCCCAGGTGCCAGGATTGCGTCCGTCTGCGCGGGGGTCGCCGGATACACAGCGCGCAAACGCCGTGCCGAGTTTGAGCGAATTCTGCACGAGACCATTTCCGCTGAACGCCGACTGGTAACCCCGGACTTTGTCATCGCGCATTGGGGCGCCTCAGAGGGTGGCCCTGGGGTGACCATCTCCGCCGGCACAGGCGCGGTTGCGTATGGCACAAACAGCGCGGGCGAGGCGTGTCGAGCGGATGGACGCGGGTGGCTGCTGGGGGATTGCGGCAGCGCCTTCTCCATTGGGCGCGCAGCGCTTCGGGCGGCCATTCAGCGCAGCGATGCCGGCCTTCCCGCCACATCGCTGGATCGGCGTCTTTTCGCGGCGATCTCCGCCGAGGATGCGGATGACCTTATCGAGTGGGTCTACCGTGGGTTTCAGCCGGCGCGCATTGCCGCCCTTGCGGAGGTTGTGCTGGCTTGCGCCGAGGAGAGCGACGCCGTACCCCTGCTTTCCGGGGCTGCCGAGAGCCTGGCGCACACCGCGTGGTCCTGCTACGTGCGGCTGAATCTTGGCTCGGAGGATCCGATCTACCGCACCGGCGGTCTGCTCCTCTCCTCCGAAAGGATGCAGCGTCTGTTTGAAGCGGCACTCCAGCGGCAAGCCGGCGCGGAGGGCAAGCCTGCCCCTCGGGTCATGCCCCCCCGCGGCGATCCCGCGCGCGGTGCCGCGCTCCTTGCGCTTAACCGCCTAGGAGCCTAGAAGTGCGCCGGGTAGACCGGCAGCCGGCTACACACGGCTCTCAATCGGCTTCCAGCGCAGCCCGCGGGGCCCTGCATAGATGGAGTTCGGCCGGATCAAGCGGTTGTCCTCGAGCTGCTCCACCATGTGCGCCGTCCAGCCGGCGGTGCGTCCAATGCCGAAGCAAGGAGTGAAGAGCGCCTCCGGGATGTTGACCGCATGCAGGATGAGGGCGGCATAGAGCTCCACATTGGCATAGAGATCGCGGCCAGGCTTCACCTCTGCAAGAACGCGCACCGTGGTCTCTTCCACCGCTTTCGTCAGCTCCAGGAGATGGCTGTCACCGGTGAGTTCAGCCATTCTGTCTGCCGCCTTGGAGAGCAAGGCCGCTCGCGGATCCCGAACGCGATAGATTCGGTGACCGAAGCCCATGATGCGCTTGCCGTTCGCGAGGGCATTGCGTATCCACGGCTCCGCCCTGTCGGGCGTGCCAATCTCTTCGAGCATACGCAGCACCGGGCCGGGCACTCCGCCATGCTTCGGCCCCTTGAGGGCTCCCACGGCGGCAGTAAGGGCGGAAACCATGTCCGAATCGGTGGAGATGACTACCCTGCCGGCAAATGTGGATGCATTCAGGCCGTGCTCGCTGATTGCGACGAGGTAAGAATCAAGGCCGTGCACGCGTCCCTCGTGCGGCTCCACACCCTCGAGCATGTAGAGGAAGCTTGCGGCCACACCGTGCTCGGGCTTTGGATGTACGATATCCAGGCCGTTCTTCAGCCGCCAGCTATGCGCGACAAGCGCGGGCATCTGGGCGAGCAGCCGAATGGCGCGTCGGCGCGATCCCGCAACATCAAGATCGTTCAGCGTCGGATCGCCCACCGAGAGCATTGCCGCGCCCATCCGAAGGATGTCCATGCCCTCGGCATGCGGAGCGAGCTCCCTCAAGGCCTTGAGCGTGGCTTCTGGCAGCTCGCGCGCCTGGCGCATCTCGGCGAGCAGCCCATCGTACTCGGTCTGGTTCGGCAGCTTGCCATATAACAGCAGATACGCCACTTCCTCGAAAGTGATACGGCCCGCCAGTTCACCAATATCGTAACCGCGCAGCGTGAGCCTGCCACGCTCACCATCCACTTCGGCAATGTGCGTGGCGGCGGCCACTACGCCTTCGAGCCCTCTCGCCACGTGCACGATGTGGCTCTCCGAACCGTGATCACTCAAAGCCTTGCCTCCAGACCTTCGAAATCTGCCCATTATATCCGTTGCCCGAGACGGATTGCAACGCGATGGGCAGGGCTGGTAGACTGCTGTGCGCGCCGCGAGACGTATGTGGGAGGAAGGCAACGTGCCGTTACTGGTCTTGGTAGCAATAGCGCATTTTACATCTCTGCACACGCCGTCCGTGCGCTTCGCATGGACCCAGGACCGCGTGAACGAGGTAGCAGCGGCCAGTCTGGAGGCCGCGCTTACGCTGCGCTTACTTTCCGTGCGGCCGCAGTCGGCAGAGAGCGAAGCAGAGCATGTCGAACGGATGCGCGGTTACCTTCGCGCTACCAACCTTACGCTGCGCGTGGCGCAAGCGATTCTCCGAAGCGGAACTCCTTCCGCCGGCGGAAACACAGCCCGGCAGTGCTGGTCACAATTGCGCGAGGCGGCTGGGCACCTGAGAACGGAGGCGGAAGAAGCCAGACGGAGCCTTCGGAAGGTCATCGCCAACCCGCGCGCCGATGAGGCCTTGTTCCTGCAGTGCGGCGACGCGCTGAAGAGACTCTCCACCGCTAACCAGACCGTGCTGAATCTGCTTCGTGAAGTGGAGCCCTAGCCGCATAGCGGCCGCTGACTTCAGGCAGCGGCACCGGCCTCGAGCCACCCGGCCGCGCGAAGGGCCGAGACAACGTGGGGGCTCTCGATCACCGGCAGCGAAACCTTGGACTCCTCGATGCACGAGAGTGCAGCCGCCACGAGCTGCTCCGAGATCAGCCGGGCCTGTGCGAGATCCGCGGCGGATACCTCTCCGTCACGAATCCGCGCTGCAAATCGCCGAAGAAGGAGTTCGTAGGGAGACGGATGCGGGCCTGCGGGAGGCTCCATGACCTCATTGGCGTGGTCCGCCGCGGCACGCACTCCACGTTCGCGTGAGAGGGCCGCGGTATAGCCGCTCATGTCATCGTAGCTCCAGCCAGTGCCGTAGCTTATCTGGATGCTCCCCTCGGTGCCTGTAAGGTGGTACTGCTCCACCGCTTCCAGGCGTTCCGTGCGGGCTATATGATGGATGGAGTGGCCGCGCGCGTGCTGAACGATGATATTGCCCATCTGGCGACCCGCGGTGGAACCCGCCTGAAGGTCCACATCACCGCTTACCGAGAGGGGCTGGCCGAGAAACCATGTCCCGAGATCCAGCGTGTGCGCCGCCAACTCCACAAAGAGCTCCCGCCAGCGACGGAGTCGCGCGCGCCGATTCGCCCAGCCGGCGTAGAACCTCCATTCGGCTCGGAGCTGCTGCGGCACGCCGATGGCGCCCGCGTCCACCGCCTCCTTGGCCCAGCAGAAGACTGCGTGGCAACGCCTGGGCAGAACCGGCATCACAACGGCGCCCGCGGTCGCTGCCGCATCGGCGAGACGGTCGTAGTCTGGAAGTGTCCCGGCCATGGGAAGCTCACACAGCACGTGCTTTCCCGCGGTCACAACTTGTAGCGCCTCGGTTATCCTCCCTGGAGAAGGGCTTGTGATCAGCGCGGCGTCCACCTCCACGCTCTGCAGCATCTCCGGCACGTCGCTGAAGGTCGGCGCCTTCGCCAGGTAGCGGTTCCATACCCGTGAGGCAACCGGATCAGGATCCACATAGGCGGCAATCTGCAGGTCGGCGCATTCGCGTAATGCGGGCCCAAAGCTGCGGCGCGAACCGCCGCAGCCAACCACCGCAAGCCGAATGGGAGACTCGGACTGCTGTGCGAACTCCTGCATCATCTGCACATCCACTCCGGCCGAAGCCGTGCTTGCGACGTGCCATGGCTCGCCGCGCGGCGAAGTGAGTACCGCAGGAGCCAGCCTCGCTGTCGAGTAGATGCGCCCGACCACGCGCTCTCGGCACTCGGTGATACACGAAGCGCGATGCCTATTTCCATCGGTTGAGTCTACCTCGACGCGCACAAGAGCTGCCGGCAGAGTGCGCGATCACGACGGCGTTCTCCAATTGCCGCACGGACGTCCTCTAGCACACCCTGAACTGGGTAATGCGATTGGTGCCCGGCGGTGCATGGCACTGCCCCAGACGACGACGAGGGCCGGCGCCCCTTATTCGACGCCGACCCTCTGCAATCCTGACACCTACCCTGACATGGCTGACGCCGCACGCTGCGCTCTGCGCGCTCTCCTCGATACAAGACCCTCGGCGGGCCAGCCCGATACTGGCGAGCGAACCTTGGCCTACTGAGCCGCGGTCACGTTGGACGCTTGAGGTCCTTTGGCGCCCTGCACCACCTCGTACGAGACCTGTTGCCCCTCCGCAAGGGTCTTGTACCCATCCATGTTGATGGCCGAATAGTGCACGAAGAGGTCCTTCCCCTCCGGCGTCTCAATGAAGCCATAGCCCTTGGCATCATTGAACCACTTCACTCTGCCCTGCGGCATCTCCCTAACGTCCTCCTTGTAGTGCTGTCCGGGCATTTCATCCGGTAGCAAGGCCGGACTCGCCGAACGAGACTCCCTAAACTTAGTATAACAACGCGCAAAATGGTTGTCAACAATTGCAACCCTGATTACGCGCAGGGATTTTATCGGCACTAAGGAAATGGATCACCACGTCCAGGTGCGCCTAAAGGCTGCGCAGCAGACCGGAGAGGTCCTCGGGCTTCTCGCAGACATACTCCGGATGCTCCGCCTCCAGCTCCTCCCGGGAGGAGGCGCCCCAGAGCACCGCGCACCGAGGCACACCGGCACCGGCAGCAGCCCGCATGTCGTGAACCGTATCGCCGATGTAGAGGGCGTCGCGTGCATCCACACCGAGGCGGTCCAGCGCCAAACGCACGCACTCGGGGTCAGGCTTCGTGCGGCGCACGTCATCCGCGCAGACGATCACCTGCACGTAGGGGGCCACATTCAGCCTGGGCAGTGTGTTGGCAAGCTCCTGCCGGTTCTTGGACGTAACCAGCGCGGTAGGAGCACCCTCTCGCGAAGCGCATACAAGGGCTTCCACAGCTGGAGTGATCACCCGCTCAAGGTGCTTGCCGGATTCGTAAATGCGCACGAACTCCTGCTCCATGTGCCCAGGGTCCACACCATGAGCGCGCGGGTCGCCAAGTGCCGTCACCTGCTCGCGCAGGGGAATGCCGATGAGTGCGCGCAGTTGCTTATACGGCAGGCTGCGACCAAGGAAGCGCTGGAAGACAGAATCGAGAGAGGAGACAATCAGGTCGGTTGTGTCAATGAGCGTCCCGTCAATGTCCCACAAGAGGGCACGGGTCACAGCACGTGCACCTCACGCACTCCCCTGTGAATCTCGCCGATGACCCCCGCGCCTTCACCCGCCTCGGTGAGGCGCTGCACCACTTCCGGACCTGCGGCGCGATCCGTGACGAGCGCCATGCCGATGCCCATGTTGAACGTGCGGAACATCTCGGAGGTGGGCACCCCTCCAATCTCCTGGATGAGCGAGAAGATGGGAGGAATAGCCCACGTACGGGGATCCACGGTTGCGCTGCAGTCGGCGGGCAGAATTCTGGGAATATTGTCGTAGAAGCCGCCGCCCGTTATGTGCGCCATCCCCTTTATCAGGCCATCCTCCAAAAGCGGCAGCACGGCATTGCAGTAGCTCTTGTGAGGAGCCAGCAGCACGTCTCCGAGCGTGCTTCCCGCCAGCGCAACGGGCGCGCTATCCACCGAGAGGCCCGCCGCCTCGAAGAGAACGCGGCGAGCGAGAGAGAAGCCGTTTGTGTGCAGGCCCGAACTGGCAATGCCGACCACGGCATCGCCCGGCTCGATCGTGCGGCCGTCCAACAGGCGGCCGCGGTCCACGATCCCAACGATGCAGCCGGCCAGGTCGTATTCGCCCTCCGCGTAGACGCCGGGCATCTCGGCGGTTTCGCCGCCCAGCAGCGCGCAGCCCGCGGCACGACACGCCTCCGCGATGCCCTCTACAACTTCCACAAGCACATCCTGCCGAAGGCTGCCCGTCGCGAAGTAGTCAAGGAAGAAGAGGGGCCGCGCGCCCTGTACCAGGATATCGTTCAGGCAGTGGTTGACGATGTCTTGCCCGATGCCGCGGTGCCGGTTGGCCATGCAGGCAACCTTCACCTTGGTGCCCACGCCATCTATGCTGGAGACCAGTGCCGGCTCGGCGTACCGGGCCAGATCGAGTGCGAATACGCCGCCGAAGGCGCCGACATCGGTGAGCACTCCAGGCGTGTAGGTGGATCGGACGTGCTCGCGCATCCGGAGCACGGCCTGGTTCATCGCGTCAATATCCACCCCGGCATCGCGATAGGTGATTGGCTGATCGGGCATGTTTCAGGCAGTCCGCGGCTAATTCTCGCCAAGGTACTGCCGGAATGTTACCCCATCCAGTAGGGAGCCTTCGAAGCGTCCCACGATATCGGTACCCCGAGTTACGGTGCCAATAACCTCGCCATTGGGGTCAATCTGCAGGCGGCCCACGTTAGAGCGGTTGTCCGAGAGCGATGCCTTGCCGTGCAGCCGCGTGCGCTGCCCGATCACCTGCAGCAGGTTGCTTGTGAATTCGAGATCGCTTTCGATGCTGGCCGTGTAGCCATTCTCGAAGCGGATCGAGACCGTGTCCGGAGTGCGCATGTGGACCTTCGTGCCCGTAAACTTCGCCGAGGTGAGCCTGCGGCTGCCGCTCACGCGTGCCACGCCGGGAATCTCCACTTCGAATTGCCACCGCGACTCCGGCTCGTGCGCCGTGGTGATAACCGAGGCTGTAACATTCGATCGCTCGGATGAGACCTTCCGCTCGAACCCGATCGTATCCACCGCGGGCGGTCCGCTGATGCCTTCCGCAGCCTGGTGCGCCACGTTTATCAGGTAGGCAGCGCAGGCAGCCAGAGCCGCTTCGGATTCTCCGGCGGAGTAGCGAGCGGCCTCCTCAAGCCGTTGCGTATCAAGGAGGGCCACTCCCAGGCGCTCCGCGGCATTGATCCTTCGGCTCGCCGCGTAGCGCGCTCCAGCCGTGGCGGCAGCGGCCCCTCCCGCAACGATTGCTGCTCCCAACACGCGCCTTAGCAACACGTTCAACATATCTGTCCTCCTCGCCACAGGCTCTTTCGCGTCCGCGCTGAACCGTACGCGAGACTTACGTGCGGGAACGGCGGCGGGTTTCCCTGGATACGATGCGTCTGCTGCCCGA
>CAZGLN010000058.1:0-3341 GCA_964526545.1 uncultured Chthonomonadales bacterium | reverse complement strand
CCACTTGCAGCGCTGCACGTGGAGGGCCGTTACAGATCGCGGCGCGCGAACCACACCACACTGAGCAGCCCCGCGACGAGCGCGGGCACTCCAAAGCCCAGCAGATACTTCCATGTAGTTATTTCGGTGTAGGTTGCCCTGGACCCGCCCGGTGCTACGGTGTTGCCCGCCTTGTCCTTCACGTCTCTCACCGTTACCGTTACCGCCGATTCCAGGTCGAGCGTAAGCCCGGTCAGAAGAACGGACCGTGCCGAAGGCGTATAAGTCGCCAGCCGGGCGCTCTTCTGTTCTCGCGGCGGGTTCTCAACAAGGTAGTTTTCGGGGCTCTCGGCACTGGCTCGGTCCAGATCCTCGCTAAACTGCACGCGCAGGCTGGAGGGGGTTGCGGAGAGGCCCAGAACCCGGGGAGCAGTGCGGTCGGCGGCCGATCCACCGCGGGTTGTACTCGTGCGGGCGGCCGGCGTGGGCTGAGACGAGGAAGCACTGGAGGAAGCGCCGGCAGCAGTGTCAACGGGAACGCGGAAACTCGCCGAATCGGCCACTAGAGAGATGGGATTGCCGCCCCGATCGGTAACGCCCCGTGCCGTCACCTTGCCTTCCGCGCCCGGCTCAAGATGGAGCCCTGCAAGCACCACGCTTGTCCGGCTCTTATCGTAGGTCGCTGTCTGAGCCATGACTGGCTGCTCGCCCACCTCTACCTGGTAGTTCTCCGGCCGTTCCGCCCGAACCGGATCGAGCGCATGGGAGAACACCACGGTTACGCTTGTCGGCGTGGCCGATGCTTCCACGACCTCCGGCAGCGTGGGACTCTTCAGGATGCGCGGCAGGTTGCGCGCAAGGCTTGCCGGGCTAAGGTACTGCGCGCCCACGAAGGCGAAAACGGGATTTGCCACATACCAGAGCAAGAGCAGGCCCACCACGGCGACAATCGTGTTGTTCAAGACCGCGCTCATGGCCACGCCGAGTGTGACCAGAAGGGCCACCGCCATCGCCACGATGCCCGCTCCCGTTGCGAGTGTCGCGATGCTCACGTCGGCCGCGGTCCAGCGCCACGCCACGTAACTCACCACCACGGCGACAACGGCATAGATCGCCAGCACCACCAGCAGCCGAGCCGCCAGTTTGGCCGTGATGTACTGCGTGCGCGTGCAGGAGCGGCTGAGGACGCTGTCGGAGACGATATCCGCCTCGAGAGAGATGGAGCCGGCGCTGAGGACTACTATGACCGCGCTCCATACGAGCAGGAACCCTAGGAGCGCGCCGGAGACCACGGTGGAGGCCGGCACGGGCTGCATCCTGTTGCCCATTACGGCCATCATCAGCCCAAAAAACTGCGTGGCTGCCAGGGCGATCAGCCATCCCCGCAAGACCCAGGACTTACTGAGGGCTAACAGGTCGGCCTTGATCAGTGCGGTCCAGGCCATCCAGCGCCGTTGGAACGGCATGGTAAGCGCGTGCGAAGCCATCGGCCTGGTCAACCTCCAGAAGATTTATGAAGGCTTCCTCGGTCTGCGCCTTGGTGGTGCTCAGGGACAGCACCTCGACACCATGCGCAGCCGAAAGATGCAGGAGCTGCGCCAGAGGCTCGGCGATGCCGATGGTGGTTGCGAACTGCACCGCCAGCCAGCGCGCGTGCCGCTCCAGACTCACAACCTCCGGCTGAGCAGCCAGAGCGGCACAGAAGGCGGAGATCGCCTGCTCGGCACCCTCGATTTCCAGCTCGACGTTGTTGCGGCCCAACGCCTGCTTGAGTTCACGAACGGAGCCGTTGTAGATCATCTTGCCGTCGTGCATCACGCCCACATAGTCGCAGACGCGGTCTATATCGGAGAGGATGTGCGAGGAGACGATCACCGTCTTGGTCTTGCCGAGCTCGCGGATCAGATCCAGTGTGTACTTTCGCCCGGCGGGGTCCAGGCCCGCGGTCGGCTCGTCCCAGAGCAGCAGTTCGGGATCATTCATCAGCGCGGCGGCTATGCCGAGGCGGGTGGTCATGCCCGTGCTGAAGGTCTTAATGGGCCGAGAAGCCGCGGGAAGCAGATCTACGGCGCGAATCAGCGCGGCTAGGCGGGGCTTGCGCTCCTCCGCAGACATGCCGAGCAGCTGACCCAGGAAATCGAGGTAAGTAATCGGGGTCATTGCCGGCGGGAAGCGGGGATTAGTGGGCAGATAGCCCACGCGTCTTCTCAGATCCGCTCGGTTTGGCCCCACCGTCTGACCAAAGAGCTCGGCCCTGCCGGCCGTGGGCAGATGGAGCCCTAGAAGAAGCTTCAAGAGGGTGGTCTTACCCGCGCCATTCGGCCCCAGGAGGCCGTAGGTCTGTCCGGCTTCCACGCACATCTGCACTCCATTGACCGCGATCAGCCGGTTGCCGTATATCTTGGTCAGGTTGTGCGTCTGGATGACCGGGGCCATGGAATCGCTCCTCACCCGTCCTACGTTGGACCAGCCCGCACGGGTTCAGCGACTGCCGCAACCTCCGCACGCGCTAAGCTGGGCCTCGCGCATCGCCTCGAGATGCTCTAATCCATCCTTGGCGACCTTCACGCCGCGCGGTACACGGATGGGATACTGGCCGTCGAAGCACGCACGGCAGAACTTGTTCTTGGAGAGGCCGACCGCCGTTACCACGCTGTTTAGCGAGAGGTATCCCAGCGAATCCGCCTCGATGTGCTGGCGGATCTCTTCGATGGACTTCTGCGCCGCTATCAGCTCCGAGCGCGTCGCCATGTCTATGCCGTAGAAGCAGGGATGCGTAACCGGGGGCGCGCTGATGCGCACATGGACTTCGATGGCACCGGCCTCGCGCAGCATGCGCACAAGCTTGCCCGTGGTCGTGCCGCGCACAATCGAATCATCCACCATCACCACGCGCTTGCCGGCGATGACCTCGCGCAGGGGGGAATACTTCATCAGCACTCCCCTATCCCGCATGGCCTGGCTCGGCTGAATGAAGGTGCGCTGGATGTAGCGGTTCTTTACTATCCCCTCGGAATAGGGTATGCGCGCGGCTTCGGCAAAGCCGAGGGCGGCCGGTATCGCGCTGTCAGGTATCGGTATCACCACTTGTCCGTTCGGCGCCGGATGCTCCCTCGCAAGCTCATGGCCCATCCGACGGCGCACCATGTGCAGCGACTGTCCGTAGATATGGCTGTCCGGGCGCGCGAAGTAGATGAACTCGAAGAGACAGGTGGCATGCCGCTTCAGGGGCACGGCCTGGTATTCCCGCATGCCTTCGGAATCGATCACCACCATCTCGCCGGGCTCCACATCGCGCACGAAGCTTGCGCCATTTACGTGCAGCGCGCAGGTCTCGGAGGCGATCATGTGGTGGCCGGTAC
>CAZGLN010000057.1:5821-17181 GCA_964526545.1 uncultured Chthonomonadales bacterium | reverse complement strand
TACCGGGCATCGAGCTCGCGCAGTCGGCTGGCGAATCGGCGGAGCCGGGCGCTGCAACGTCGGAGGATGTCGGCGACGAGGACGATCAGTGATGGCGAAGGGCGCAGCTTACGCTGCGCCCTTGAGCTCCATCGGGGTGCGCGGACTTGAACCGCGGGCCTCCTGGCCCCCATCCAGGCACTCTACCAAGCTGAGCTACACCCCGGCGGACATCGCGATTATACTGCCGGCGGGCCGCGAAGTCAATGCGATGATGCTTTCAGAGGACACCGAAAGGCTGTCGCGCCTGGTCCCGCTGCTTCCCAAGTTGTGGGATTGGTACCGGGCAAACGCGCGCGCGCTGCCCTGGCGCGAGCCGAATACAAGTCCCTATGCCGTCTGGGTCTCCGAGATTATGCTCCAGCAGACCCAGGTGGCCACGGCCGCGCCCTTCTACGAGCGCTGGATGGAGCGATTCCCGACCGTTCGGGATCTTGCGAGCGCCCCCTTGGAGGAGGTGCTGAGGTATTGGGCGGGCCTCGGCTACTACGCCCGGGCGCGCAACCTGCACCTGGCGGCGAAGGACCTGCTCGCGTCTTATGAAGGCGAACTGCCCTCGGATGTGAAGGCCCTTCTGCGGCTGCCTGGTATCGGCCGGTATACCGCCGGAGCCATCGCATCGCTTGCCTACGGCATCCCTGCCGCCGTTGTGGATGCCAACGTGGAACGCGTGCTCTGCCGCATCTTCGGCGTGGATGGGATTCCCAGTCAGGCGGCCACCGCGCGCAGGCTGGCCGCGCTTGCAGAGGCTCTGGTGCCGCCGGATGCACCGGGCTTGCACAACCAGGCGATGATGGAGCTCGGCGCGCTTGTGTGCTCTCCATCCGATCCCGCATGCGGGCGGTGCCCGCTGAGCGATGCATGCCACGCGGCCCGGACCGAAAGTCCTACGGATTGGCCGAGGCGGCGTGCGGCGAAGAGGCAAGTAAGGACGGCGCATGCCAGCGCTGCCCTCTTCCGCTCCGACGGGAGCGTGCTTCTAGTTCGGCGAGCGCCGCACGGACTCTGGGGGGGAATGTGGGAGCTGCCAAGGCGGGAGTGTGCAGCGGGCGAGGCGCCTGTCCAGACAGCCGAGAGAGCGCTGCGCGAGGTGGTGGGCCTTCGGGCGACCATTGGAGCGGAGCTCCATACGGTGCGTCACGCCGTGATGCACTACGCAATCACGCTGCATGTTCTGCGGGCTTCGGAGCCGGAAGGAGACGCGTCTCTGCTCGACTGCCTGGAGCTGCGATGGGCGACACCGCGGGAGGCGCTGGAGCTGCCCGTGGCATCGCCTCAGCGTCAGGCGCTGGAGCGGCTTGCCGCCATGCAGCATCCGGCGGGTTGACCGACAGGCCGTGAATGCCGCGTTGACGCCAACCCTCGGCCTTCTCGGCGTCCTATACGGAACCCAACACCACAAAGAGGAAACAGCCTAGTCCACGCGTCTGTAGAGGGTGAATGCCGCCGGCGCGTTCTGCGGCGCGGATGGATCGCTGTACCTCTTTACCACGCGGTACCGGCGGAAGAGGGGATGGTCGGGCGCGGAGGCGCGCTCTATCTGCTGCACTTCGCCGGCGCGCAGCAGTACCCACTCCGGCAGGAAGTGCGCCAGGATGTCCGCTACCGGACTCTCCGATTCGTCACGGTAGAACCTCACAACCTCCGGTGACACCAGCCCAATGGTATCGAGCACCCTGGCACGCGAGTAGTAGCCTATGTAGCCGATGGGCTCCAGCATAAGCGTTTCGCCCGGCTGCACCAGCGCGCGGAGCTCCATACCGATGGGCTTCCTCAGGCGCTCCTCCATCGCTTGCGCCGCATCGAGATCGCGCACGACGCGCGGCATCCACGCGACTCCGGCCAGCGCAAGGATGCCCGCCGCCGTGAGGTGCGCCCTGCGATAGACGCGCTCCTTCGCTTCTGCTAGATCGGGCGCGCTCCGGCCGCCGGCAAGCAGGAGCAGGAGGATGGCATGCCATCCGAGCGCGGCGGTCAATACATAGATGGGCGTTGGCGGGATGAAGTACCAGCCGAACAGAAAGCCCTTACTGGTTGCCAGCGCGCCATAGTAGACGGCCAGCCAGAGGACTGCGGGCCGAAGCGGCGCGGCAGCCCGTTGCCCGAGCACTGTCAAGGTGCCAAGGAGGAAACCGGCTGCCAGGAGGATCTGCTGTGGACCGCCCGTCATGCGGTGGAGCCAGGGAGCCAGATTTGGAAAGCCCGGGTTGCGCCATCGGTACACCGAGAGTTTCGCGGCGAGCGAGGAGGGTATAGGCGAGCCGAATGTGAACGTGGCGTAGACGAGCCACGGAGCCACCAGCAGCAGGTAGATGCCCAGACAACGGAGGGCTTCGCGCCGGTGCCGCGCAGCCAGCGCCGGCGCGGCGACCAGGACCACGAGCAGCCCATCCAATCGGAGCAGGGTCAACACGGCACACCAGACAGAGCATGCCATCGGGCGCCGCTCCGCGAGGGCGGTGAAGGCCGCCACGCCGGCCATCGTTACCAGGGCTGTCTCCATGCCGGAGATGGCCCAGGTGATATTGGCCGGCGAGAATGCATAGACAGCCGCAGCGATTGGTCCCAGCTCGGGCCGGCGGATTGCGCGGGCCAGGCGGTAGAGCAGCACGCATACGGCGCCGTCGGCCGCGATGTTCGCGAGCTTCCCAAGATGCGCAGCGGGCATGCCCAGCCAGTGCAGCGCCGCCAAGAAGAGGCAGTAGAGCGGGGTCGTGGTGCCAAGGACGGCTGAGCCGGGGTTGTAGCCGAAGCCGCGGCCCTCGGCCAGGTTCTCGCTGATGCGCAGCGTGATGTAGAAGTCTTCCGCGGTGCTCCCGGTCCTTGCCAATAGGGCCATGCGTACCAGAATGCAGACACCCGCAAGGAGGAGAGAGGGGCCGAAATAGGGCTCGCGGTGCTCGGATTCGCTCGGCGCGGTGCGGGGATGATTGACGCTCACGACACCCTCTGTTAGAGTACGGCAAAACTTTCTGCGGCTGGCTTAGGACCTCCTCCCCTTCGTTGTGCCCGGCAGCGGGCTCCAGTCGCTCATAAAGGAGCGGGCCAGAGTGGATATTGCGGCCTGGCGCTGAGATGCGTCCTGCCAAGACCATCAAGCCCAGAGTCCTGGCCAAGCAGCATGGACACCACCGAGTTTGCACTCCTGCTTGCGGATATCCCTGGCATCGGCGACAAGCGCCTCCTCAAGATCCTCCAGCGCATGGCTGTGCTTCGATGGGATCCGGACCATATCGCGGAGCTTCCCGCCGGCCAGCTTGAATCCGCGCTCGAAATGCCTGCCCGCTCGGCTTCGTGCCTAGAGCAAGAGTGGGCGGGGCGCGCGGAAAAGGCGGTCAAGACCGCTCGTGAAATGCGCAGACATGGAATCACGCTGCTCACGGCGCTGAGCGCATCGTATCCCGACGAGCTGGCCGAGAGCATGGATAGTCCCCCGACACTGCTGTTCGCGTTTGGCAACCTGGACGCTATCTGGGAGCCAAGCTTCGCCGTTGCGCTCTCGAACGGCGCATCCGAGGACGACTTGAGACTTGCCGAGCGTGCGGCGAGGGTAGCGCAGCAGAGCGGCATGCGCGTAATCACCGGCCACAATCGCCCTGCCTACCAGCGTCTCGCGCTTGTGGCACGCAGGGACGGCCGGCCGATCACCTACGTACTGGACAGAGGGATGCTCGACGCGTGCGGCGACGACGTGGGCCGCGATCTCTTCGCGGCGGCGCGAATCTGGTCGCCGGCGCTAGACGCGGGCTCCGACCTGGTGCTCTCGCCATTTGGTCTGCGAGACCATGGCACCGGAGCCAACAACCGTAGGCGCGACGAGATGATCTTCTCGCTGGCCTGGGTTGTGCTTGCGGGATATGTGCGCGTTGGAGGCATGATGGAGGCTGTCTGCCTCCGTGCTCTGGAAAGAGGCTCTCCGGTGGCGGTTTCCTACAAGAGTCCAGTGAGCGGAAGTCTGGATCGCGCCGGGGCGGACGTGCTGGACTTTGGGGACGAGGCGGCGCTTCGCGACTGGCTGCGGCAGCACAGCGTGCGGCATTCCGAGTGACCATCTGCCGGATGGGCTGTGCCCGCGGACAGCGCAGCCCTGGTGCGAGGAGGTGGAGACATGATGGCGGATACGTCGTTGAGCCAGGCGTTGGCCAATACACCTATTGACGAAGGGCAAAGCCTGCTTGACCTGAGTCAAGAGCAGCGGCTTCTGGTGGTCTTCCTGCGGCACTTCCAGTGCATATTCTGCATTGACACGCTTCAGGCGCTCCGCAAGCAGATGGATCGCATCCAGAAGGCGGGCGCCCGCCTCGTGCTGATCCACATGGATTCGCCGGAGGCTGCCAGCCGCTATCTAGCGCGCCACAAGATGGAGGGCGTGATCGCCGTTGAGGACAAGGAGAAGCGGCTGTTCCGTGCTTTTGGCCTGGGCCGGACCACTCTCCTGGGCACCTTTGGTCCCCGTACGATGTTTCGCGGAATGCTGCTCACCGTGAGTGGAAAGATCCCGGGACCTTACGCCGGCGATAAGTTTCAGCTTCCTGGCGCATTTCTGGTGCACCAGGGGCGCATTTTGGCGGGCTACCGCCACAAGACCATATCCGATCTACCGAACTTCGCCGCGATAGCGGAAGAGGATCCCCGATACAGACTGCCAGACGAGCCCCAGAGTGCGGTATCGGCGCCGTCTGGCAGTCCGTCATAGGCTTGTACTGCGAACGATCAGTCCCCGTCCGGCCGGAAGCTGCACTCCTTGTGGGTTCCGTCACAGAACGGCTTCTCCTTCGACTCGCCGCACCGGCACAGGAAGATCGCCTCGTCGGCATCCTCGAGCGGTATCGGCGCACCGTCAGGTCCTACCAGCGACACGGGACCAGTGATCTTGTATGGGCCATTCGGCCTCACCTGTATCACGACTTCCGCCACGATCGTCTCCTCCTTTGCGCGTGTTGGGTTGGTTCCTTTGCATCGGCTGGCTCGCAAGATTCGGCCTCATGCTGCGTCAGCGCCGATGCGGGGGCGATATCCGCTTCGACTAACGGCATATCGGCGATGCGTATCTGAACGCGGCAGAGACCGCTGGGTACCAGGAATCCCGCCGCTAACGCGGTACTGATGCGGCCAGTTTCGCGATCCGGCACGAGCAGGGTGCGCAGATTGCTGCCTTCCACGAGAGTGCGCCCGCCGCCGATATCGCCGAACACTCCGGCTGGGCGAATCGCCTTGCCGTCCGCGGTGTAGAGCGCTATCTCCTCTATACGAAAGTCCCACGCGCTATGCACCGGGTCAACGGACGAGAGCGCGAATGCCAGCTCAACGAGGCGCCCTCTGGCTTCATCCCATGCAGGGCAGTGGGCATCCTGCAGGTGCAGCACGCGCAGCTCGTATCCCTCATGAACTACACGGTCCCCAATCCGGTATCTGCGGTTCGGCGCATCCTTGCAAAACCGGTGCTCATCCAGCCAAGCAAGGCACCTTCTGGCCTCCTCCAATCGGTGGTTGGGCTCCCGTAGTCCGTGGCCCTCTCTGGGGAAGTGCACAAACTCCACGGGCACGCCGCGTTCCCTCAATGCCTGGTACATCTCCTTGGAGTTGGCGATGAATGTGTTGCTGTCCAGAACTCCGTGCAGCAGCAAGGTCGGCGTGCCTATCTGCTTCAAGTAGGTTGAGGGTGAGCGCTGGCGATAGGCTTCTGGATCGTCCCAGTAGTAGCACCCGATGTACTCCAGCTCGAAGCGGGAAATCTCGGAGTTGGCGGTGGACGTAACCAGATTGAACATGCCGAACATGGATATGGCCGCGCGAAATCTATCGGTCTGCGAAATGGCCCAGTTGGTCAGGTATCCACCGTACGATCCGCCCATGATGGCGAGGCGCTCCGGGTCCGCAAGGCCCTCCTTGATAAGGTGGTCTACACCGGCCATGATGTCCCGGTAGTCCTGGCCGCCAAGATCGCCCCTCGCGGCCTTTGCAAAGGCATCCCCATAGCCGGCGCTGCCCCTGTAGTTGGGCTGGAATACCAGGTAGCCCTCGGTGGCATACAGCGCGGGCATGTAGTAGGCATCCAGGCAGCATGCTGCTGCGGCATGCGGGCCTCCATGCACCTGAACGAGCAGGGGATAGGGCTCATCGGCCCTGGCCGCGACAGGCAGTGTGAGGACGCCCTCAATTTCGGTCCCGTCGCTGGCCCAGCGGACTGTACGCTGTTGGGGCAAGGCATATTGTTCCCTGTACCGCTGATTCAGGTCCGTGAGGCGCCGCCACCGGCCTTCCGGATCAACCAGATAGAGTTCCTGGAAATCGGCCTCGCTCTCTCCCACTGCCGCAACCAGACCAGACGGCCCGGCGGCGAAGTCACTTACCACAGGCGGCCCTCCCATGTCCGACGGTTCGCCATTGCCGGGGCATCGCAGCGCGACAAGAGCCACCTTCGTGCCACGCGCGGCCGTAGCGACGATCTCATGCCGATCGGGCAGCCACTGATGCTGCGCCACATCGCCCCATTCGTCGCGCCAGATCTCCTGGCAGTCTCCGCCCTCCGCGGCAACGAGATAGAGGCGCGTTTGAGAGAAGCTGAGCTCCGGGTCCGCATGGGCAACGAAGCTGATGTGGGCACCATCCGGAGACCACCTCGGCTCGAACTTGCTGCCCGGCCGCAAGCATGGCTGCACTACCTGGCCGCTTTCGAGGTCCAGCACGAAGAGATCAAACCGATGGTAGTCGTTGGCATCGCCCGTGCTGTTGGAGTTAAAGAGAAGGCGGTTGCCGTCTGGCGAGAGGCGGAACTCGCCGATTCCGGGATCGCCGGTGTAGAGGAGCTGGGCCCTGCGCTCCTCCAGGTCCACCTCCCAAAACTGCAGGCGCTGCCTGTCTTCATCCTCCGCATAGGCATCTTCACGGCGCTTTCGGCAGGAGCGCCTCACCATCTCGATGGCTGGAGTCTTCGGCTCGCGCGTCAGCACGATGAGAGCGGCACTATCTGGAGCCCACACAAAGGAGACGATGCCCTCGGGCAGCTGCGTCAGGCGGAATGCTTCGCCTCCATGGGCGGGAAGTATCCAGACCTGCTCCTTCGGGGGATAGTCCTCTTCCGATTCCTGTGGGGGAGGCGGCTCGGTGAGGTCCGGCCGTGCGCTGAGAAAAGCAATCCATCGCCCATCTGGCGACCAGGCGGGTGAGCGCTCGCCCTCGTAGCTGAAGGTCAAGCGGTGAGGGCGGCCGTCTTCCGTATCCGCGCACCAGAGGGCCGAGACGATGCGGCTCTCCTCAAAGTCCGGCTCCTCCACGACAAACGCTATGCGTCCGCCGTCCGGCGAGATGGCGGGACTGTAGATTCGGCGAACCTCAAGGAGCGCGCGTGCGGTGAGCGGCTGGAGGGGAGCAGCCGAGTCGGAGCTCGGCTCGATGTTCGTGTTACAGGCCATGCGGCTATTTTGGCGCACAACGGCGGACGAAAACATAGGGTGCGTGGGCGGATGGACTGCAGGTGGCCCTCGGTACGCGAAGATGCCGAAGTGCAGGTATGCTGGCTCGGGGCGGCCAAGGCCGCGGTTGGCCCTGGCCCGCAGGGCTGCCTGAAGCACGTGCCAACGCATGCCGCGCAAGATTGCGGGCGCATGGCTCTCGACAGGACTGCCGCGCCTCTACGGCGAATATCAGGGCAAGGAGACCGCCATGGCGACAAGGCTATCCATCACGCCAGTAACTCGCCCTGTCGAGGGTACCGCGTGCGTGCCGGGCTCGAAGAGCATAACCAACCGCGCCCAGGTTCTGGCCGCCCTTGCGGAGGGTGAGTCACGGATTACGGGTGCGCTCTTCTCAGACGATACGCGCTACATGGCGGCTGCCCTCAACCAGCTCGGTATTCCCGTCCACTCCGACGAGAAGGCCTGCACCATGACGGTGCACGGAAAGGGCGGGCGCATTCCCGCGGAGCGGGCGGATCTTTATGTTGGCAACGCGGGCACGGCGGCACGATTCCTGACGGCACTCGTGGCGTTGGGGCATGGTGAATACCGGCTGGACGGCATTCACCGCATGCGGCAGCGACCCATGCAGGACCTGCTGGATGCGCTCCGCATGCTGGACGTGGACGTGGCCGCCGAGATGGAAAACGGCTGCCTGCCCCTTGTGGTTCGTGCCCACGGTCTCCGTGGCGGGCGAACGCAGCTGCGCGCCGATACGAGCAGCCAGTACCTTAGCGCGCTGCTCATGGTGGCGCCCTACGCACAATCAGACATCGAGATAGACGTGCTCGGGCACATCGTTTCGGAGCCCTACGTGGAGATGACCGCCTGGATGATGCGTCATTGGGGCGCCGAGGTTACCTGGGACCAGGCGGGCAGGCACTTCGTCCGCGCGGGCCAGCACTACCATGCGTGCGATTACCACGTGGAGCCGGACGCCTCGAGCGCGAGCTACTTCTTCGCCGCGGCCGCCGTTACAGGCGGATGTGTGCGTGTCGAGGGGTTGGGACGCGCCTCCATCCAGGGCGACGCGGGCTTTGTTTCGGTGCTGGAGCGGATGGGATGCGAGATTCGGGCGGGGGAGAACTGGCTGGAAGTGCGCGGCCCGAAGCTTCTTCACGGTGTAGAGGTGGACATGAACGCTATGTCCGATGCAGCCATGACGCTCGCCGCCATCGCTCCCTTCGCGGATGGTCCGACCCACATCCACAACGTGGGGCATATCCGCCACAAGGAGACCGACCGCATCACGGCTATGACCAACGAGCTGCGCAAGCTGGGAGTGTTCGTGGAGGAGCACGCGGACGGTCTGCGCATCTTTCCCGCCCGCGAACTGCAGCCCGCCGAGATTGAGACCTACGATGACCACCGCATCGCCATGAGCTTCGCCATCACCGGGCTGCGCTCTCCAGGCATCACCATCCTCGATCCTGAGTGCGTTGGCAAGACCTTTCCAGACTTCTTCAGGTGCCTGCGCAAGCTCACGCAGGCAGAGCAGGTATCCTGACGGAAGTACCCATCTCGCAGGCCCATCGCCGAGCGGATCGGGTGAGCAAGGCGATATCTGAAGGTACCCAAGGAGCAGGCTCATGTCGGAACGCACGACCATGATGCGGGGCACCCCGCTGCCGCTGGCCGGACCGGAACTGAAAGTGGGCGACGAGGCGCCGGACTTCAATCTCAGTCAGCGCAGCCCAGACGGCTTGAAGGACGTTACGCTGGCGGATTACGAGGGCAAGGTGCTGGTTCTCAGCGTGGTGCCGTCACTGGATACACCGGTGTGTGAGCGCCAGACAAAGCGCTTTAACGAGGAGGCTGTCAGTCTGCCCTCCTCCGTCCAGGTACTTACCGTAAGCATGGACCTGCCCTTCGCGCAGAACAGATTCTGCACCGACAAGTATACGCACCACCTCCAGACGGCTTCCGATCACCGCGATGCATCTTTCGGCAAGGCGTATGGTGTGCTCATCGAGCCGTTGCGACTCCTGGCTCGCGCCGTCTTTGTGGTGGACAAAGACCGAATCATTCGCTACGTGCAGTACGTGCCCGAGGTAACCGAGGAGCCAGACTACGAGGCAGTGCTCACGGCCGTCCGCGAGCTCACGGACTAGCGGTCCGTAGGCAACGGGTGTGGCGTCTGGGAGTCCTCGGCTGCCAGGGAATTCGGTGAACGTTGCGCCCGTTTCGCTTCGAATACGGCACACCGGCCTGCTGTTTGCCGTGTGCCTGGCGGCATTCTTCTGGAAGCTCGGCGCGCCGGGCATTTTCGATCTCGATGAAGGGCTCTACGTGGCGGCCGCTCGTGAGATGCTGCTGCGGGGCGACTTCGTAACTCCCACCGTTCGCGGCGAGCCCTTCTTCGAGAAACCCCCTCTTGCGTACTGGTGCTCCGCCGCCAGCATGGCGCTCTTCGGACGGTCGGAATGGGCGGCGCGCTTGCCCGCGGCCTTCGCCGCATCACTTCTGGTGTGGATCGCGGCCGTCTTCGGCAGGAGACTGTACGGCGATCGAGCAGGTCTCTTCGCCGGACTCATCCTGGCCCTCACGCCGCTCGAACTCGGCGCGGCGCGAATGCTCACCACCGATGCTCTCCTCTGTCTCAGCATTGGGTTGTCCCACTATGCCGCGTGGCGTGCGATGGAGGCGACGGGGCGCGGCGCACTGGGTTGGCCCATGCTCTTCTGGGTGTCCATAGGCGCGGGACTGCTTGCCAAGGGCCTGCCAGCCCTTGTCTTTCCAATCATGACCACGTGCACCTACGTGTTGTGGACCTACTGGGGCCGATGGCATGAGGCCCTGCGACGACTGCTCAGGTTGCGCCCCGCGCTTGGTATCCTGCTGTGCCTTGGCGTGGCGGCGCCGTGGCACTACCTGGCCTACAAGGCGAATGGCGAGGCATTCTGGGCCGAGTACGTGGTGCGTCAGCATCTGCAGCGATTCCGGGGAGGCGATACCAGCCACCTGGCACCCTTCTGGTTCTACGTACCTGTGTTTCTCCTGGGCTTCTTTCCGTGGAGCGTCTTTCTGCCGGGTGCGCTCAGGCGCCATGCAACACGGAAGTCCGAGGGAGCGCCGCATCGGTTCCTTCTGCTCTGGGCAGGGATTGTCTTCACGGCGTTTTCGGCTAGCGGATCCAAGCTTGTGAGCTACATCCTGCCGATGATGGCGCCCACGGCGATATTCCTCGGCGGCTGGCTTGCGCAGCGGGAGACGGAGGAGACGGGTGGACGATCGCTCGCACGCCCGCTGCTCGTCGTGTTCGCTTCCGCGCTGGTTTTGTCGCTCTTCCTGCTTTTCTTGCCGCAGATTCTGGAGGCGGCCTCGGCTCGTGCCGGCCGCAGGTTGGATGCCGAAAAGATTCCTGACGGCGCGTTGAGCGCCGGACGCTGGATGCTGGCCTGCCTTTGCGCGGGCTCCGCCGGCGCCGGGTGGATGGCCTGGAACGGCCGGAGGTCCGACTCCGTCGGAATACTCGTGGCGGCGATGACGGCATTCACTCTTCTGGCGGCCGTGCGGCTTGCGCCCGCGCTGGATGCGGCCTACATGCGGCCGCTGCACGATCTGGCGCGCGAGGCGGGGCGCGAGGTTGCACGTCAAGGGCGGCTTCTGATCAATGTTGGTCCGCCGAGGAGGCCGAGCGTTCTCTTTTATCTGCCGGACAGGCTGTTTGTGCCGGGTGGGCAGGGCGACCTCGCGGAATCCGCGGACGAGGAGGCAGCCAACGCCTTCCTTCATGCCAACCCATCCGGCGTGGTCCTGACGACGGCGGCTCGCGGCCGCGCGCTTCGTGTCAAAGATACACGCATCCGGGTGGAGGAGCGATCCTCCTGGGCGCTGGTACGATACGGGCCCAACACAGCCGCG
>CAZGLN010000057.1:4511-5790 GCA_964526545.1 uncultured Chthonomonadales bacterium | reverse complement strand
TGTTATGTCCCATCCTGTTTTGGCGGCGGATTGGCTGCTGCGCCTGCTTGGCGTTGGTGACATCGCGGGACGCCAGACAGAGAAGGCGCGGCTGGTGCTCTCCGCCAACATGCCCTGGCCGATTGTTGTGGGCATTCTGATTCCCGCGGCGCTCTGGTTCGGGTGGTTGTACCGATTGGACGGAGCGCGGGCGTCCCGCTGGCTGCGAGCGCTGCTCTGGTCGCTGCGCATGTGTGCGGTTGCCGCGCTGCTGTTCATGCTGCTGCAGCCCACCCTGCACATCACACAGACGCAGCGGGTGCGCGCTACCGTAGGGCTGCTGGTGGATGTATCCGGGAGCATGGGCATCACGGATTCGCGGCTTCCGGTGGATCGGGCCGAGCCCTTGCGGGGCGCGATCGGCGCCGATCCTCGCGGCATAACGCGCGCCAGGGTGGCCGAGGCGCTGCTGAATGCGGGCTCGAAGCCTCTTCCCGCGCGCCTCTCGGAACGATTCACCGTGCGGGCATGGAAGTTCGGCACCGACACACGCCCTCTCGATGTGCAGGCTTCGGCGGGTCGGGTGAATCTCGCGATGGATGGCAACCTGGGCCGATCCACCCAGGTGGGTGCGGCTATTCGGCATACTGTGGAGGAGGCGGCTGGTCAGCCGACAGCGGGACTGCTGCTGATGAGCGACGGGGGCAGCAATCTCGGTCCGGATCCGGTTGCCGAAGCGCGCGCTGCCCGGCTGAGAGGGTTGAGCATCAGTACGCTTGGTGTGGGTGACCCAAGCCCCACGCGTGATCTCGCTGTTACGGAGGTGCTGGCGGACCAGGTGGTGCGAAAGGATAATGTCATCCAGGTTTTCGCCGCCGTCGCGCACCGGGGTTATGCCGGCAGACGTGTCACGGTAACTCTTCGCCGGGGAACCGAGGTCATCGGAGCTGAGCCCATCACGCTTGGTGAAGCTTCCACCAAACGCACCGTTACGTTTACTTACACGCCGAAGTCTGTTGGAACGTACACATGGACCGTCAGCGTTCCCGAGCTGGAAGGCGAAGTAACGCACGCCAATAACCGCCGAGCCTTTCGGCAGCAGGTGGTAGACAAGCAGCTCAAGATACTCTACGTGGAGGGCGAGCCGCGCTGGGAGTACCGGTACCTTAAGAACGCGATCCTGCGGGATACGCAGATTGCCTTCTCGTGCTATCTGGCGGCTTCCGGGGCCGCGGATGGAGGCGAGGGCAACGTGCCGACCAGCGGCTTTCCCGCAAACGAGAAGGACCTCTTCGCCTAC
>CAZGLN010000057.1:3065-4492 GCA_964526545.1 uncultured Chthonomonadales bacterium | reverse complement strand
GTTCTGCTGGGCGATGTGCCGCGCGCGCATTTCTCCGATCTGCAGCTCCGCAACCTGCGGCGGTTCGTTGAGGATCGGGGCGGCAGCCTGGTGGTAATCGCCGGCGAGAAGCACATGCCGCACGAATATGCCGGGACGCCACTCGAGGCCGTGCTGCCGGTGGAGATCTCGCGTACGCCGGAGCACATCAGGACCACGGAGCCCTTCAAGTGGGAGCTGACTCCCGAGGGCAGGCAGGATGTCCTCATGCGTCTCTCCGCGGATGCCGCCGAGAATGCGCGCATATGGGCCAATCTGCCCGGCATGTACTGGCACGCCGGAACCGCCCGCGCGCGGCCTGGCGCGACCGTTCTCGCCGTTAATCCGACGCGGCGGAACGCATCGGGCAAGCGGGTTGTGGTGGCGGTACAGCCCTTTGGCGCCGGCCGGTGTCTGGTCACCCTGGCTGACAGCACCTGGCTCTGGCGGTACCGAGTGGGCGACAAGCACTTCTACCGATTCTGGGGCCAGGTTGTCCGCGCGATGACTCCCATGGAGACTCCCGGCGGCAACCGCTATGCGCAGATCAGTGTGGATCGGCCCGAATACGTGCTCGGCGACCGCATTGCCATCCATGGCCGATTTCTCGACGCATTCTTTCGGCCGGTGAAGGCAAACGAGGTGAAGATATCGGTGACTCCGGAACGCGGAGCACCCTTCTCCGTTGCGCTAAAAGCAGTACCTGGCTCCTCGGGCCTCTTCGCGTCCGATCTTCTGGCGGAACGCGTAGGACGGTTCACGCTGCGCGGCGCATCGCCCGCCCAACCGGGCGCGCCCGCCACGGCAAGCTTCGCGGTGCAGGATGTGGCATTGGAACTACAGCAGCCTGAGATGAACGAAAGACTGCTTCGGGAGATCGCTGCGGCAGGGGGTGGGCGCTACTATCGGCCGCACGAGCTGCAAGAGTGGGAAGCCAGTCTCAAGGATCCTGGCAGAACGGTTCGGCGCGAAGTGGACATTGCGCTGTGGGACGCGCCAGTGGTCTTTGCGCTCTTCATGCTGGCGCTCTCACTGGAATGGCTGATCCGCAAACGCGCCGGTCTGCTCTAGACGTTGAGGGATGCCGCACCTGTTGGGCTCCCCGATGCAGCCATCCCCCATGATAGAGCGGAGTCGCGGTCTGGACGTGGCTCGTCCGTCCCTGAACTAGGGATCGGGCGTATAGGTGATAGAAAAATGTAGACGAATATATGCATTTTGGCGTTGCGCAGGGTACTCTGTGGCGAAAGCTGGTAAGCGCTCAGCGGTTAACCGCCATGGGCGGGAAAGGGCCCCAACCATGTCCTATTCGCTTGACGACCTGCTGCACGGACTGCGCCACTCACGCCGCTTCTTCCTCAAGCATCTTGATGGACTCACGGACGCGCAGTGGGACTGGAAGCCCTACG
>CAZGLN010000057.1:0-3048 GCA_964526545.1 uncultured Chthonomonadales bacterium | reverse complement strand
TCCGAGAGACGATAGCCCACCTTGTCGTAGACGACCGATGCGCCCTGCAGTCCTTGGAGAGCGGCCACGAGCCCGACTACGAAGGCATGCAGGTGACGGAGACGGATCGGGACCGGCTGCTGGAGATGCTCGACACCTCGCACCAGGAGCTTGTGCGCTACATCGCGGCACGCTACACGGGGGCGCCGCTCGATGCCCCTGCTTGTCTGTTTGGATCGCCGCGGAAGCTTGCGGATATCGGTTTCCTCTCGTCCGAGGATTACTACCACGCGGGCCAGGTGGTAGTAATCCTCGGACGAGAGGAAACCGATATCCACACTGGGATTACTACGCCGCAATCTACGGCACGGAGTAACCGGCGCGAGCCTCGCTCGGCGCTTGACGTGAGGGCGAAGTAGCGGCGTTACAGTCTATATCGTGAGTCGCGATTGACGGACGGCATGCCGATGAGGCATAACGCGCGATGCAGGCTGCCTCATCGGGCGGCTCACACGGTTCTGGGAGAGTACGGAGTGCGGCTGCTGGATTCGACGATGGAAGCGAGGGCCTGGCGTGACGGGCTCTCAACGAGCATGCAGGTTGGATTCGTGCCCACCATGGGCGCCCTCCATGAGGGGCATCTCTCGTTGGTGCGGGAATCGCTCAGGCAGTGCGATGTAACCTGCGTGAGCATCTTCGTGAATCCGCTGCAGTTCGGTCCGAGCGAGGACCTCGATCGTTATCCTCGCACTCTGCGTGAGGACCTCGCGCTCCTCGAGCCGCTCGGCGTTGCCGCGGTCTTTGTTCCAGCCGTTGAGTCGTTTTACGCGCCGGATCACTCCACCTATGTGGTGGAGGAACGGCTTGCCGCCGGCCTCTGCGGACGCTACCGACCCGGGCACTTTCGCGGCGTAGCCACCGTCTGCCTTAAGCTCTTCAACATCATCCGGCCGCACGTGGTCTACCTTGGTCAGAAGGATGCGCAGCAGTGCGCCGTGCTTCGCAGAATGGTGCGCGACCTGGACCTGCCCCTCAGGATCTCGACGTGTCCCACGGTGCGGGAGGCGGATGGACTTGCCATGAGCTCACGCAACCGCATGCTCACCCCGGAGGAGCGCGCGCGAGCAACACGGATCTACGCAAGCCTTCAGGCGGTCCGTGAGCACTACCTCGCCGGCGAGCGCAATTGTGGGCGGCTCGCTGCGATCGGCCGAGGCATTGCCGAGGCGGACGGGGCCGTGCGCCTGCAATACTGGGAAATCGTACATCCCACGACACTGGAGCCCCTGGAGGAGATTGGCGCGGAAGGAGCGCTCTGCGCCGTGGCCGGGTTCGTGGGCGCCACACGGCTCATTGATAACATCTTGCTCAACGGGCCTGCCAACAACGGATAGACCAGCCCGCTGCCCCTGATTGCTCCTGCCTGGCGCAATCAGTTTTGGCTCCCCACCTTGCGGCTGCTTCCCCTGCAGCCGCCATCCCGATACCTTGCCCGCGTTGCCATTATTGATTCTTGACAGCGAAGGAACGCCTCGCTAATATGCAAGCATCAAATGCCATACAGCGCGTCGCAGAGTGGATCGCCGCTTCGGTAAATGATGTCTGGAAGAGTCTGTTACATGCGTCGAACCGTCGCCGCATACGCCGGGACGGGGTGAAGATAGAACCTCTCAGTCCAAAGGAGAAGCGCATGTTCGCATCGTCAAGGCGAGGCTTTACGCTGATCGAGTTGTTGGTAGTTATTGCCATAATCGCCATACTGGCGGCCATTCTCTTCCCGGTATTTGCGCAAGCTCGAGAGAAGGCGCGGGCCACAAGCTGCCTGAGCAACCTCCGCCAGACTGCCACGGCGACTTCGATGTACGTGCAGGATTACGACGAATACTTCCCTCTCTCCATCTATCTTGCGTTCAACCCGAGTCCGTGCGTCTTCGGCTTCTTCCACGCAATAGACCCGTATCAGAAGAACGCGGACATCATGCGCTGTCCGTCGAAGCCGCAGGCTCTGGACGTTGTGCAGGGTTTCGCGCTGCATGGATTGCCGGCTCCGTGCGCCTCGCCTTCGTCGTTGCGGTATCTGAGCTACCAGTACAACTATGCCGTTATTCAGGAGGGCCAGGGCAACGCTCTGTTTGGCGGCGGCGGGGATCCTCCGATACCGCTTGCAACCATTGATTGGCCCGTGGAGACCGCCATCGTCTACGATGGAACGCTCCTCACGCAGGGGTCCGGCGGGTGCAACCTCTTCGATTCGCCCATAGATGGGCGCCACAACAACAATCTGAACGCGAACTTCGTGGATGGCCACGCGAAGGTGGTAAAGGCGAGGCCCACCGGCCAGACCTGCGCCCAGCTCGATGGGAAGCCGTTCAACCTGCATGTGGTAACGGACGCGGGTCCCTACAACGGGCGCGACGAGCTGTGGGGAATCCCTCGAAAGAGGGCCGACGGGAGCTGGTACCTGAGCTCGCGCTAGTAGGTTTTCGTACTCCTTCTGGCGAATCGGGGGCCGTGCGGCCCCCGATTTGCGTTGGGGACTCCGTGCTGGCGGTTGCCTCTCGTGTGCACTGAGCGCGCACCGGCGCGCAGCACCATTGCGGGCTATATCTGCGCGATCGTGATTACCCCTTCGCGCAGGCGCCGCCAATCGCCATAATCCCGTGTATACTGCCGCGAATTCAGAGGCATGCTCGCTGCGTTGAGAGCAGAGGGAAAGGCTGGCATGGAACCGAGGTACTTCAACCGAGAGGTGAGTTGGCTCGAGTTCAACTTGCGCGTGTTGGAAGAGGCAATGGACACCAGCCATCCCTTGCTGGAACGGGTGAAGTTCCTCGCCATCTACCACAGCAACCTGGACGAGTTTTATATGATACGCGTCTCGGGATTGCAGGAGCAGGTGGAGAGCGGACTGGTCGAGCCCACGCGCGACGGACTGACGCCGGTTCAGCAGTTGGAGGCCATCCGCAAGCGAACGGCAGAGCTCAATGCGCTGGCCTGCTCTGTTTTTCGCGATGACCTCCTTCCAAAACTCGCCGAGGCCGGTATCTGCATATGCGAGTACAAGGACCT
>CAZGLN010000056.1:12145-17242 GCA_964526545.1 uncultured Chthonomonadales bacterium | reverse complement strand
CGTATAATCCTTAGGCAAACTAACAAAGGAGGCCCGCGTGCCTAAGAGCACACCTCGCGCCCGCTGGGACCGCAAGTCCTGGGTCAGCCTGAGCCCCAACGGAATCGGCCACGTTAAGCCGAACCACTACATGGAGATGGCGCGCGCCCTCTGGGCCAACCGCGACCAGCTACCCTTCGCATGGCGCATCCTCTCGCAAGGGGTATGCGACGGATGCGCGCTAGGGGTGAGCGGCTTCCAGGACTGGACGATGAAGGGGCCTCATCTCTGCGCCGTCCGCCTGAACCTGCTTCGCCTCAATACCATGCCCGCGCTGGACCCGCGGCGCCTTGCCGATGCCGAATACTTGGCGCATCTCTCCAGCGGACAGCTTAGGGAACTGGGGCGCCTGCCCTACCCTATGCTTCGCCGGGCAGGCGAGAAGGGCTTTACGCGCATTGGGTGGGACGAGGCTCTCGATATCGCAGCCGCCGCCTTCAAACGTTCCGGCGCGCCGGCCCACGGCGCCCGATTCGCCCTCTACCTCACGTCACGCGGCCTGCTGAACGAGACCTACTACGTCGCGCAGAAGGTGGCGCGCTTTCTGGGCTCCAACAACGTGGACAACGCCGCCCGTCTGTGCCACGCGCCCAGCACGCTGGCACTCAAGCAATCCGTCGGAGCAGCGGCTTCGACATGCTCCTATTCCGACTGGATCGGGTCGGATCTTCTCGTTTTCATTGGCAGCGATGTGGCCAATAACCAGCCGGTAACAACAAAGTACATCTACTACGCCAAGAAGGCCGGCGCCAAGGTGCTGGTCATCAATGCGTATCGAGAACCGGGCCTGGAGCGTTACTGGATCCCATCGGCCGCGGAGAGCGCGCTCTTCGGCACCAAACTCGCCGACGATTTCTTCCTGGTCCATGTCGGGGGCGATATCGCCTTCCTCAACGGCGTTATAAAGCGCCTCATCGAAACCGACGCGGTGGACCACGATTTCATCGCGCGGCACACCGAAGGTTTCGAGGCTCTGCGCGCGAGGGTTGAGGGCCAGACGTGGGAGCAGCTCGAGCGGGCCTCGGGCGCTTCGCGCGAGACGATGGCGCGCCTCGCCGAGCACCTCGCAAGGGCCCAAAGCGCGGTCTTCGTATGGAGCATGGGCATTACGCAGCACCGCCACGGCGTGGAAAACGTCCGCGCGATTATCAACACCGCGCTGGCACGCGGGTTCATCGGCCGCGAGAAGTGCGGCTTGATGCCCATCCGGGGCCACTCCGGTGTGCAGGGCGGCGCGGAGATGGGCGCCTACGCCACCGTCCTGCCGGGCGGCGTGCCGATCAATGGGGAGAGCGTCGCCCGATTCGAGGAACTCTGGGGTTTCGCTCCGCCCCAACAGCCCGGTCTTGGAGCCTCCCAGATGGTGGATGCCGCACATCGAGGTGAGCTGGATCTCTTCTATGCCGTGGGCGGCAACTTCCTTGAGACCCTGCCGGAGCCCGACTATGTGCGTGAGGCGCTGGAGCGGGTGCCCGTGCGCATACATCAGGACATCGTGCTCACCCGCCAGATGCTGGTGGAGCCACAGGAAGCCTGCCTGCTTCTCCCCGCAACCACCCGCTACGAGCAGCCCGGCGGCGGCACGGAGACCACCACGGAGCGGCGTGTGCTCTTCAGCCCGGAGATTGCTGGACGCCGGATCGGCGAGGCGCGCTCGGAGTGGCAGACCCTTGTCGCCATCGCCGAACGGGTTGATCCCAGCCGGGCACACCTGGTGCGCTTTGAGGATGGCGCAGCCATTCGGCGCGAGATCGCGCGCGCAGTTCCCTTCTACGCGGGAATCGAGAAGCTGGCAAAGCAGGGCGACCAGTTCCAGTGGGGTGGTCCCCGGCTCTGCGAGGGGCCTGGCTTCGCCACTGCGACGGGCAAGGCGCAGTTCGCCGCGTTGGAGCCGCCCGACAGGGAGCCGTCCGATGGCCGCCTGCGCTTGACCACGCGCCGGGGCAAGCAGTTCAACTCCATGGTCCAGGCACCCACGGACCCGCTTACGGGCGCGCGTCGGCACTCCGTGCTGATGGCGAGAGAGGATGCCGACCGCCTCGGGGTACGAGAGGGCGAGTCCGTAATCCTGCGAAACGAGCATGGCAGACTGGACTGCCAGGTGCGCATCGCGCCGGTACGACCCGGCAATCTCCAGGTGCATTGGCCGGAAGGCAACGTCCTCATTCCACGCGGGCTGTGCGATGCCTCCGGCGTGCCGGACTACAACGCCTTTGTGGAAGTGATCAAGGCCTAGGCGGCCGCCAACCAGCGGTGTGCTGCGGAGACCCTACCCCGGCGGGTTCGCCGTGCCGGGCTCTGTGTGCGGCCGATGCGACTCCACGCGAAAGCCGCCTGGCCGATAGTCCGCGGGCCGGTAGTCCGCCGGCACGGTACTCTCGTTTCCGTCCCGCAGGCTGTGGTAGGTTGGCGAGAGAATCTCCACGTTCGCCTCGTTGAAGGCATCCTGGATGTTGGCATGGAGCGTGCTCAGAGTCTGTGCGATTCCGTCCGCACGATCCGTGTAGACGTTCACCTGGTACGAGATGCTGAAGTCGTTGAGGGCCGTCTGAAGCACGAACGGCTCTGGCTCCGCGAGCACATTCTCCGTTCTCAGGGCCGCCTCTCTGAGCAGTTCGTGCACCTTGCGCCACGGCACGTCGTATCCGATAGTCACCGTGGTGTGGAGTATCAGGTCCTGGTGGCGCGCACGCGCGCTGAAATTCACGATGTGCTCATTCAGCAGCAGCGAGTTTGGAATCGTGATTTCCAGATTCTTCACGGTGCGCACGCGGGTTACCAGGAGCGACTTCTCGATGATGTTGCCCTCGGTTGCGCCGATGCGCACACGGTCGCCCACGCGGAAAGGCCGCATGTAGGTCATCAGAATGCCGGCAATGGTGTTGGCCACCGCGGAGGACGATCCGAGCGAGATGAGGAGTCCGAAGAAGACGGATACACCCTGGAGCGCTGGCGACTGGGAGCCGGGCACATAGGGATAGCACGCCGCGATGGTGAGCAGGATGCCGACGAAGCGGAGGATTTTGAAGGTCGTGTTCGCCCATTCCGGATCGAAGCCGGGGATGGGGATGGCGCCGCGCTCCACCTCGTGAAACAGGATGCCGACGAGCTTCAGAAGCAGCCACGCGATAAAGACAATCACCACAATGGTGACCAGGTTGGGCACCTGGGCCAGGAAGGCAGTCCAAAGCGCGCCAAGCCGTGCCGTTACGTAGCCGAGCAGGGTCTGGGCGTAGCCCCTGGTCCAGGGAAATTGTCCGAATACCAGGGTCAGATAGGCATAAAGAACAACAATGACAACTGCCGCTCGCGCCCACTCGACTGTACGCAGAATGACGCCCGCCAACCGTACTGGCGTGGGGATCACGACTCCGGTGCGCCTCTTGTCCCTATCGAATTGCGCGATCTTGCGGAGGAGGCCCAGCCGAACGGCACTGGAGACCAGGTTGAGGAGACGGAGCAGGGCCACGAGGATCAGAGTGTAGAGCAGAGCCAACCCCGTGCCCAGCGCCAGTGAGGAAGCTCGGCGCTCCTCGCGATGGACCTCCAGCGCCTCCCGGATGGCTCGGGCATACTCGGCCGCGACAGCCTGGCGAGGTTTGCCGATCTCCTCGGCGTCCGCGTCGAATACGCTTGTGATCACGCGGTCCTTCAGCACCACGTCTGTTCTGTTCGCCACGTCTTTCGTCGCGATGGCGCTGTAATCGGCCTGTTCGGCCGCCAAGGCGCGCAAGCGCCTCTCCGTCAGCGCGGCCCGCTCCTCGATGCTGTACGGCCCGATGGGGCTCCTGATCTTGAACAATTCGCGGCCGTCCAGCACCACCGGAAACGGCTTCCGCTGGGGATCCACCACGCGTGGCGCCGATGGCGGACTCGATGGTAACGGCGTATCCGTCGGCGTTGCGGGAGGGGTCTGTGCCCTGGCTCCAACCACACACGTGGCAAAGAGCAAGAGCGAGGCAACGAGAACGTGATAGAAGCGCGAGCGCATCGCGTACACCTCTGGCGCTTTCGTCGCGCTGCGGGCCAGCGCAGACCGCGCCGAGGACGTGCGGCCTCCCACCACGTCGCGGTCCGCAAGGGTAGCCGCATCGTACAGGGCGAGGAGATACCTCACCGAAAGACCTATCGCAGGCGCCATGGCGACCGATAGCGGTAGTGGAGAAGCCCATTGGCGCGCGGATTTCCCACCACGCGCTCGGCCTTGGCATCCCAGACCAGCCGCGAACGAGTCGCCAGCGCGATGTTGGCCAGGTGCGCGAACGTGGTGGATCGGTGACCCTCCTCCACATCGCAGGCAGGAGCCGCCCGGGAGGCCACGCAGTCCAGGAAGTCGCGCACGTGGAGACGGTCCAGATTGCCGTCCGGGGTCGTATCCCGCACGGTAGCCGCGCGCTCGCCCTTCTCCTGGAATTGGCCCGGTGTCTCCGGTACCAGCTCGAATCCGCGACTGCCGGCCAGGATGCAGCCCTTTGTACCGCGCAGCTCCACCTCCGCGCGCTCCCACATGGGCATGCCAGATGCCTCGTATTGCCCGAAAAGCATCAGCCGGCCCGAGGCGAACTCGAAGGTTACCTCCATGGTGTCCGGGATATCGCGGTCGTCATCAATTGCATACTTCCCGCCATGCGCCGAGAGAGACGAGGGCGCGGCCTCACCCAGGACATAGCGCAGGATATCGAAGTAGTGCACCCCCCAGTTGGCTACCTGCGATGAGTATTGCTGCCACCAGCGGAACTTGTACGGCGCGATGTTCGGGTTGAACGGCCTTGCAGGGCGGGGACCCAGCCAGAGGTCCCAATCCAGGTCCGGCGGGGGAGGACCGTTCGGTGCCTTGCCGATACCCATCGGCCACATGTTTGTGATGCGGTACGCGCGAGCGACTGTGATTTTGCCCGCAGCATCCGACTGTACGAGTTGGCGGATGCGCCTGTACATGGCCGAGGAGCGCCGCTGCAGTCCCACCTGCACGACCCGCGCGTTGCGGCGGGCCGCCTCCACCATCCGCCGCCCTTCCACAACCGTCATGCTGAGAGGCTTCTCGACGTACACATCCTT
>CAZGLN010000056.1:0-12135 GCA_964526545.1 uncultured Chthonomonadales bacterium | reverse complement strand
CCGCGTCGCAGGCATCCACTGTCTGCAGCGCGTGCCAGTGGTCCGGCGTGGCGATGAAGACCGCGTCCACTTCCTTCATCTCCAGAACGCGGCGGTAGTCCTTCTCCAGGCGAACCCGGCCGCCGAACCGTTCGGCCTCGCGACGCAGGTACGGCTCGTAGACATCACAGAGGGCAACAACCTGCACATCGGCGTTGGGCAGGACCGCCTCCAGCAGCTGCCGGCCGCGGTTGCCCACGCCGATAAAGGCAACGCCAATACGGCTGTTAGCCCCGCCTTGGCGCATCAAGGCAGGCAGGCTTAAGGAAGCCGCAAACGCGCGTCGGCTGACAGGGTTCGCCATCGCTCTGCTCCTGAACCAGATGAGACGCGTTTCACCACCAAGGCGCTTGGGTCCTGCCTCGGAGTCTCCCAGCCTGGCGCGGCGCCCGCGGGTCCCCGAGCGCTTCCGGGCCGAACCAACGCAGCCTTCCACAGTGGGCCTAGCGTCCGTCGCCCTCAACGCGCGGCGCAAGGCCGTGCACATTGGCGAGAGGGCAGGCAGGAGGAGAGGAGTTCTGGTACAAAATGTTAGTGGCGTTCAACACCGAGATTGTCCGGTTTTGACCGCATGGAGGAAGCAATGAACTACCCTCTCTGGGATGTTCCCATGCTGGGCGGCGGCATGCTCATCGGCATTGTCGCCATACTGCATGTCTTCGTATCGCACTTCGCCATCGGCGGCGGGCTCTACCTCGTTCTCATGGAGCGCAAGGCGCGTCGAGAGAACGATGAGCAGCTTCTGGCGTTTCTCAAGCAGCACAGCACCTTCTTCATCCTGGTGGTACTGGTCTTCGGCGCAATCAGCGGCGTGGGCATCTGGTGGACCATCGGCCTCGTTCACCCATCCGCCACTTCGATGCTCATCCACCTCTTTGTGTGGGCCTGGGCCATCGAGTGGGTCTTCTTCCTGGTGGAGATCCTCGCCGCCTTCTTCTACTACTACGGCTGGGACCGGATGGACGCCAAGACCCACCAGATCATCGGCTGGATCTACTTCGTGAGCGCCTGGCTCAGCCTCTTCATGATTAACGGGATCCTCACGTTCATGCTCACCACGGGCAGCTGGACGGAGACTCGATCGCTGGCGGATGCCTTCTTCAACCCGAGCATGCTGCCCTCACTGGTGGTGCGCACGGCGGTGTGCATCGCGCTGGCCGGGCTCTACGCTCTCATCTCCGGCTCGCTCATCGCCAATGTGGAGACCAAGGCCAAGGTGGTGCGGAACGCGGCGTTGTGGGTTCTGGTGGGCATCATCATCCTGCCATTCGGCGGCGCCTGGTACATCTCGCAGATACCGCCGATGGCCCGTGAGATGTCCATGGGCGGTGCGCCGGTTACAACCATCTTCGCGGGAGCCAGCATCGCCTTCTCGGCGCTCGTGGTGGCAGGCACCTTCCTTGGACCCTATCTCTTTCCAAGGCAGTTCCATGTCACGTTCGCCTTTGTGCTCGCATTGGTCGGTCTCATGGCCACCGGTGTAACGGAGTGGGTGCGCGAGGCGGTGCGAAAGCCCTACATCATCCACGGCTACATGTACTCAAACACGCTCACTCCCGACGACATCATGCGCCTGAGTGAGACCGGCATACTGAACGAAGCCAAGTGGGCGCTGCTGAACGAGGCGGACCGCGCAGATCCCGTGAGGCTCGGCGCGAAGGTTTTTCGCGCGCAGTGCCAGTCGTGCCACACGGTGAACGGCTTCAACGGCGTGCGGTTCGCGGTAAAGGGCTGGTCGCGCGAGTTTCTCGATCATCAGATTCGGCACCTGAATCAGCTCAAAGGCTACATGCCTCCCTTCGCGGGAACGGATACCGAGCGGAGGGCGCTGGTCGAGTGGCTCTACTCGCTCAACCCGCCTCCGACGGACGTCGCACATAGCACTCCGTCGCAAGTAGGAGGAGAGTAATGGGCACTATCATCCCGTCTCCGGACCCCATCGGCATCCCAGCGCCCGCCTGGCTGCTGGTAGGGCTCTCCATATTCACGTTCGTGCTGCATCTGCTGGCCATGAACCTTCTGCTGGGCGGCGTGGTGGTGATGGCGATAGCGCTGCGGCGCAAGCAGGACCCCTTCTTTGAGCGCCTGAGCCGTTTGATCGCCAAGGCACTGCCTGTCACCATGTCGTTGACGGTTACGCTCGGCGTGGCACCGCTCCTCTTCCTGCAGGTGCTCTACGGGCAGGCCTTCTACACGTCGTCCATCCTCATGGCCTGGCCGTGGCTCATCCTGGTAGCGCTCGTGATGCTGGCCTACTACGGCCTCTACATCGTGCAGTTCCGGCCGGCATGGTTGGGCAACAACGCCGGCGCGGTGGCCTGGACCAGCGCGATCATGATCCTCGTGGTGGGCTTCCTCTTCACCCAGAACTCCACGCTCATGCTCCAACCGGAGCGCTGGGCGGAGATGTACGCCGCCAGTCCGGCCGGCCTCCATCTGGCCGGCATGGGACAGAAGATCCTGGCCAGGTACTTCCACTTCGTGGCAGCCGCCATGGCGGTGGCGGGCCTCGGAGTGATGCTGCTTGGCAAGTCGCGCGCGAAAGAGGATCAGGAGTGGTCGGCCCGCGCCCAGGCCTACGGGGCGCGCTGGTTCCTCACGGCCACCGGACTGCAGTTCGTCATCGGGTTCTGGTACCTCTTCTCGCTTCCGCGGCCCGTGTACAAGGCGCTCATCGGCGGCAGCATGCCGGACTCGCTGGTCCTCTTCGCGGGCATCATGGTGGCGGTGGTTGCCATGGGAGTGGTGAAGAGAATGCTCGGACTCGCCTGCATTCTCACCGCGGTGAGCATCGCGTTGATGGCGATTACGCGCCAAAGAGTGCGCGAGATGATGCTGCAGCCCCATGTGGACGTCTACGCGATGACCGTCAATCCACAGTGGCCCGTATTTCTGGTGTTCGCCGTGCTGCTGGTGATCGGTCTTGTGGTGGTAGGCTGGATGACTCTGCAGTTCGCGCGAGCCAGAAAACCCGGCACCAACGCGGCCGCATAAAGGAGCTTCCCGCGCGCAGGGCAGCCTGCCTTCAGCTCTGCGCGCACACGGCCGAAGATGAGCATAACGAGCGCACGGCCTGGCGGCGCCTCCGCTTCTCCTGCACCATGGGGAGAGCGGAGGCGTGCCACAATGGTTTCACATACGCCATGCCACCCATGAGAACTGCATGAAAGGCATCATCATCGCGGGAGGTCTCGGCACGAGACTCCAGCCCCTGACGGATAGGCGCCCGAAGCACATGCTGCCGCTGGGCAATCATCCGTTCCTCGAGTACCAGGTGGATCTGCTCCGCCGACACGGCATTACGGAGGTTGTCTTCGCGACGGGCTACATGGCGGATCAGATCGAGCGCCACTTTGGCGACGGCTCGCGATTCGGCATCTCGCTCCGCTTCGCCCAGGAAGCCGAGCCGCTGGGCACCGCCGGCGCCATTCGCAACGCGGCGGAGCTCTTCCCCGGCGAAACGTGCGTCGTGTTGAACGGCGATGTTCTCACCGACTATGATATCTCCCGAATAGTCGCGCTTCATGCGGAGCGGCGCGCGCTTGCAACCATTGCGCTGCGGCCGGTGCCGCGCCCCCATCCCTTTGGGTCGCTTGAACTGGATGATACGGGCCGCGTGCTCGATTGGTCGGAACCCACGGACGAGGAGAAGCGGCGAGCGGCCGCCTACACCGGCCCCGCCTCCAGCAAGGTGGACTTCATCAACGCGGGGATCTATGTTCTGGACCCGTCGCTCATCAAGTCCATACCGCGTGGGCTGCTGGTCTCTATCGAGCGCGATATCTATCCCTCCTTCATCGCCTCGCGGGAGCCGATCTACGGGGTGCCTCTCGAAGGCTACTGGATAGACATCGGCAGGCCCTCGCAGTACCTTGCAGCCTCCCACGCGGTACTCTCCGGTGCGGTGAACACGGGAGTGGACGCACAACCGGTGGCCGCAGGGACCGAGATCGCGGAGGATGCCATTCTGGACTCGCTCACATCCATCGGTCCGGAGTGCCGCATCGGTTCCGAAAGCGAGATCAGCGGAAGTATAATACTTGCCGGCTGTCGCATAGGTGCGCGGGTAAGGCTGCATAACGTGATAGTGGACGACGGCGCGGAGATCGAGGAAGGCTGCGAGGTGCCGTCGAATACCGTGGTGCCCGCGGGCGCTCGGATTCGCGCCGGCGCCGATGCGACTACATGAGAGGCGCGCGGCACAAGCCGTTCCATCCCTAACTGGTCCATCCGCCATTGAGAGTAACCCTCGCGGATCTCCCGCAGCAGCATCTGCCCCTTCGGCAGGAAATTGAGGCCGCTATTCGCGAGGTGCTGGATTCCGGCCAGTTCATCCTTGGTCCGGCGGTTACAGCCCTGGAGCAAGAGATCGCCGCCTACACGGGAGCCAGCCACGCGGTCGCCGTAAACTCAGGAACCGACGCGCTGCTGCTCGCACTCGTCGCGCACGGCATCGGGCCGGGTGATGAGGTCATTACGACGCCCTTCACCTTTGTGGCCACCGTGGAGGCCATCCATCACTGCGGCGCGCGCGCGGTCTTCGCGGATATTGACCCACGCACCTTTAACCTCTGTCCGGCCAGGACTGCTGAGCGCATCGGTCCCAAGACCCGCGCTATCATGCCCGTGGGTCTCTTCGGACTGATGGCGGATCGGCAGGCGTTCCTGTCCCTGCGGGAGCGGCATGGGGTCGTGCTTGTGTGGGACTCCGCCCAGGCGATCGGTGCGACCACCTGCGGCAAGCCGGTGGGTGCCTTTCCGGACACCTCCACGCTCTCGTTCTTCCCCACCAAGAACCTGGGCGCTGTCGGCGATGGCGGCATGGTGCTGACGAACGATGCCGAGATAGCGCAACGCGTCGTCCGGTTTCGGTTTCACGGCAGCGGCGGGGGCTACTTCTACGATGATATCGGTTACTGCAGCCGGCTGGACACGGTGCAGGCCGCGGTGCTCCGCGTGAAGCTAAGGTACCTGGAGGGCTGGAACGCCGCCCGCAAGGCGCACGCCGCCATCTACCACGAGCGGCTCGCGGGGGTGGTGGATCTGCCGCACGAAGCGCCTGGCGCCACGCACACATACCATCAGTTCACCATTCGGCATCCCAGGCGTGATGCGCTGCGGCAATTCCTGAAGGAGCAGGGCATCGATTCGGGCATCTACTACCCGCGTGCCCTGCACATGCATCCGGCCTACACGTACCTGGGCTACCGCGAGGGCGATTTTCCGGAGTCGGAGCGCGCAGCCGCCGAGGTGCTCTCGCTGCCGGTCCATCCAGGTCTAACCGACGAGCACATTGTCTACGTGGCGGACTCAGTGCGCCGTTTCGTCGAGTCGGAATCAGCGTGATGGCATGCGGGCCGTCTCACGGCTCTCCTCGTCGGAGCCGATAATCCACTGTCGTCTCAGTCTCTTCCGGAGCAACCTCTCATGAAGGCCATGATTCTCGCGGCGGGCGTCGGGTCGCGCCTCGATCCGCTTACCAGAAACCTGCCCAAACCTCTCGTGCCCATCGTCAACCGCCCCGTGATGGAGCACATTATCGCGCTGCTCAGGAAACATGGCTTCACGCATATCATGGTGAACCTGCACTACCTGGGCGACCAGATAGAGCAGCACTTCGGCGATGGGTCCTCGCTTGGAGTACAGATTGAGTACTCTCGCGAGGACCAACTCTGGGGAGATGCCGGCAGTGTGAAGCGCTGCGAGGAGTTCTTCCGCGAGGATACGTTCCTGGTAGTGGGCGGAGACGACCTTGCCGATATTGACCTGACCAAGCTGGTGAAGACCCACAAGGAGAAGCGCGCGCTCAGCACGATTGCACTCTCCCTCGTGGATGACCCCTCCGAATACGGCATCGTGCTGATGAACGAAGAGGGCCGAATCACGCGCTTTGTCGAGAAGCCGAAGGGAGAGGTCATCTTCTCGAACATGGCAAACACGGGCGTGTATGTGTTTGAGCCGGAGGTCTTCGAGCTGATTCCTCGTGGGACGTTCTATCTCTTCGGCAAGCAGTTCTTTCCGCAGATGCTGGCGCAAGGGAGGCCGCTCTATGCGCACCTCACGGCATCCTACTGGAAGGACGTGGGCAATCTGGAGGTCTATCGGCAGACGCACTACGACGCGCTGGCGGGCCGGGTCTCCATCGAGTTTCCCATGCGCGAGAAGCGCAAGTTTGTCTGGATTGGCGAGAACGTAACGATTGATCCCTCCGCAGAGATCGGCTACCCGGTCGCTATCGGCGATAACTGCACAATCGAGGCCGGCGCGCGCGTGCTGGAGAACACAATCATAGGCAACGGCTGCGCCGTGGAGCGCGGAGCCGTGGTGCGCGACACCATCCTGTGGGATGGCGCGGTGGTTATGCGCGATACGTGGCTGGAGCGCTGCGTCGTAGGCCGCAACTGCCATGTGAAGACCAACGCGGCCGTCTTCGATGGGGTGATTGTCAGCCCGCTCCGAGCCAACGACCACTAGACTTTGCCAGGCAGCAGCCGGTCGGCTGCGATTCCGGGTTCAGCCAGGTACCCCTCTTGCGCGCTAAGGCCGCCACTCCAGCCCGAGCGAGGCCGTGAAGTCAGGCCCCACGCGCCCGAGCAGCGGCGTGGCGTAGTTGGCGTAGTCGCCGTTCTCCGAGAAGGAACCGGAGATGATCAACGTGCGGCTGAGCACCCTCCGGTAGCCGAAGGTAACCGTGGCCTGCTCGCTATCCGCGAAACGATAGCCGGTGCGTATAGGCGCCTGGCCGACCTCAAGCTGCCAATGGTAGCTGTCGCGGCTGTTTGGGCGGTACTCCAGCCCCCAGAAGCCCTGCAGGAGGGTCCTCCTTGCCTGCGGCACGCGCCGCGCCCTCCCGAGCAGCGCTCCGGACAGGTTCGCATAGGTCATGAATTCCCTGCCAAGCCTGTATTGCGCGTCTAGCGAGAGCCCGAGGTCCACGGCACCGCTCCCAAGCAGCAGAGAGGCGCTGCCCGAAGGGATCTTCACGCCCGCGCGCGCTGCCACCGCCAGCCGGCCAGCGCCATCCGTGAGAGCGCGCTTTAGGGTCACCGAGATGTCCCCCAGCCCCGCCGCGGGACCGCGCTGGACCACATTCGAGCCATCGGAAGCGGTCAGGCGAACGACGGAGCGAAAATCGGCGAGGTCGGATGCGCCATGTTCCGCCTTGAGGCCAAAGAAGCGGTGCCACGCGCGCAGAATGGGGTCCATGAAGCCGCCGTTCCGCCAGAGCAGCGGCACGCTCACCTCCAGTTCGCCCAAACCCGTGCCTCGCGCCTCTATCCAGCACACCCTCTGCAGCTCGGTATCCTCCTCGCTCACGGGAGCGCCAGCGGCTTGAGGCGACAGGATGAGAGTGTTGGAAAGGTCGAGGGTGAGCGTGGTGCGCCGCAGCCCGGCAGCCAGCACGTTTGCGTCGGCGGGAGCGAACTGCAGAAAGAGCAGGTTGTAGGGCCGCATGTTGCGCGCGCGAAGGGGCCCGCGGAAGCCTCCCTCAACGGACCGGCTGGGGGATGGCCCCTGCGCATGCGCGGCGGCCGCCAGGAGACTGGCTGCCGCCGCGCACAACAGACGCAGAGGACGACTCACTTCTTGCCGCCGAGTATGCGGATCTGGGTGGAGAGAGTGTAGGTCTTGCCGTTCAGGGTGTATGTGGCTTCGCCGAAAATCGCGGCGTAGCCGGAAGCCGGCACCTCATACTCTCCTGAAAATCCCCCGTTCGCCTTGGTCATCTCGACGGAGGACCACCGCGAGGAGCGGAAGTCCGTGGTCTCCGACGTACACGAGAAGAGCCGTGCACTTACCGGTGCGGGAGTGCTCTCGATGGTGAGCCGCACTTTGCCGCCCTGCTCCGAATAGGTCCACTTCATCTGCGGCCACGCACTTCCGGCGGCGTTCGCCCGAATGAAAGCCGAGAGCGTAGCGAAGACCCGTGCCCTGTCCTCCAGTCCATGGCCGCTGTTGGGCACGTAGAGCACCCACTTCGGCCCCTTCAGGCCATCCCAATAGAGGTTCAAGGCATCCTGCGCCCAGTAGCGGTCGTTGGTGCCGTTGATGATGAGCTTGGGCAGCGTGAGGACTTCCCGGTATGCGTAGGGATCCTCCAGTTCAATGAGGCGGTCCGCCTGACCGCTCTCAATCATCTGGAGCACGTTGTTATTGGTGTAGTCCGCTATCTGCTCGCTCGGCTTGCCGCCGAACGCCTTGAGCTGATGCGGGAGCTGCGCCTTGAGGTTCAACGTGTCAATCACCATGGGGGCGATGGCCTTTACTCGCGGATCCTTGCTGGCGCCCACCAACCATGCCGTCCAGCCCCGCTTGGAGGCCCCATGCACCATGAAGCCCTTCACCTCCGGCCAGGATCGCTCCTTGGCGAAGGCCTGGATGGCGTCGGCCGCCTTCAGCACGGCCTTGGCCATGGGGAAGTGCAGCGGCCAGGACTCGTCCTTGGTCTCGAGATACTTCAGCCATGTGTAGACAACCAGGGCATCCTCCGTCTTGCCGCCGTAGAGGGGCTGCTTCGGTATGCCGTAGACAATGGCGTAGAGACACCCGGAGTTGCGGGCGAGCAGTGCTCCCATCTGCTCGTTCGCACTGCTGCCGCCTCCGCCCGTGTTATAGAGTCCGCAAAAACCGGGATAGTCCAATTTGGCGGGCTTGAATATCTGGACCTTGTGCTCCCAGTCAATCCCCTGCCAGGTCTGCGAGACCAGGTGCAGATCGTACACGGTTACATCGTCCATCTGTTTCTCGCCTCGAAACTCCCATTTGTAGGCGGGTTCCGGGCGAGCAAGATACTGATACAGGTCGGCGCGTGCGCCGGCGGCCAATACGGCCAACAACACGAGGAGAACGGCCGATCTCAGACGTGCGGTCATCTTTCGTTCCTAAGCGTGAGGTGGCATTATGGTACCGCCTGAGAGGCCGCGGCGGGAATCCAGCACGGCAAGAGAGCCGTATCGCACCCGCTGCGCGGCGCCTTGCTGACTGAAGTTGACACACCCCGCTGCCGCCGGTACAATCCCAAACGGCCTCCCTCGGCACACTCATCGGCATGGCACTCACAGAAACCGCGTCCGGTCCCCTCTTCACTCTGCCTGCCTTCGAAGGTCCACTGGACCTCCTGCTCCATCTCATCCGCAGGGCCGAGGTGGATATCTACGACATTCCCATCGCGGAGATCACCCGGCAGTACCTGGACTATCTCGCCGCCATGGAGGAGCTGGACCTGGCAATCGCGGGGGAGTATCTGGTGATGGCCGCCACGCTGGTCGAGATTAAAGCGCGCATGCTGCTGCCGCAGCCGCCCGCCGCGGAGGGCGATGAGGAGGCAGAAGATCCCCGCGCGGAACTGGTGGAACGCCTCCTGGAATACGAACGGTATCGAGCCACCGTGGAGACACTTCGATTGTGGGAAGAGAAGAGGAGCACGCTCTTCTTCCGCCATGCGCTGGAGAACCCTGACGACTACCTGCTGCCGGTACCCGCCGGCGATCTCACCGCGCAGGCACTGGTGGCCGCCCTCCAGAGGGTACTGGCAAGCGCCGACATGGCGGAGACACAGATTAGCGCCATCGTGCCCACGCGCCGCGTGAGCCTCCGCATGCGCATGGTGGAGGTTGTGCGCCGGCTGCGCTCCCACCCCGAGGGAACGACGTTCGATGCGCTCCTCGATCCCCCGCTGGATCTCTACCTCATCGTGATCACGTTTCTCGCCGTGCTGGAACTTCTGCGCACGGGCAGAGTCGCCGCCCACCAGAAGAGCGATCTCGCCATCCAGCTGCGCTATGTGCCGGAGGCTGCCGCGTGAGCCAGGTAGCCGCCCTGGAGTGCCTGCTCTTTGTCTCGGGCGAACCCCTCTCAGCGCAGGACCTGGCCGCAGCGCTCCAATGCGAGGCGGAGCAGGTTGACCAACTGGCGGATGCTCTCAACGCGTCTCTGCACGAGAGGGAGAGCGGCCTGCATGTCTTGCGAATCGCCGGAGGATACCAGCTGGCCACCCGCCCCGAGCACGCCGAGACCGTGGGCAGGCTCCTTGCCAGGGGTGCGTCGCGGCTGTCTCGCGCCGCGCTGGAAGTCCTGGCGATCATCGCTTATCGGCAGCCGACCACGCTGCCGGAAATCGAGGCCGTGCGCGGCGTAAGCTCAAGCGGAGTACTCAAGACTCTTCAAGAGCGCAGACTCATCGAGGAGGTTGGGCGGCGTGCCACGCTCGGCAGGCCCATTCTCTACGCAACCACCAAGGAGTTCCTCCACTACTTTGCCATGGAGAAACTGGAGGATCTGCCCCCCCTCGAGGAGGCGCACGACCCGACGGCGACTGCCGTCGAGCCAGAGCAACCAACCGCCCAGGCCGCAGCCAGCCCAGGGAGCGAGAGCAGCGAGACAGAGGATTAAGGCCGCCACCGGCCCAAGCACGACATGCCCTGCCATTGCGAGGCGTGCCTGCCGCTAATCTCACGGCACGCGGCTGCTCTTCATCCCAGCCCGTAAGCCACGGAAACGGGAGAAGCAACCGCCGGCTTCCCACTGCTCACATCGGTGCCGATTCGCTCTCGGAGAGGATGGGAAACTCGGTTTCGCCCGTCTCCAGCATCCGCTGCAGATAGGGCCTGCAGAGGCCGCACCCGGAAGCGGCGCCGCTCACACGAAGAAGTGCTCCCACCGTGCGTATGCCGCGCTCCGCGGCAAGCTGCTTCAGCTCCGCGAAGCTCTTGTCTATGCAGACACAGCGGCGGATGGGTGTCGGGTCTTCCTCCATGTGAGAGCGCCGCTCCTCCTTGCCGATCTAGTCGCGCGTGAACATCGCGTCGGTAACCGCGGTCTGCTTCAAGGCCTTTACGTGACCATCGCAGAAGACGATGTTGGCAAGGCCCTTGTGGGTAACCGTCTGCGCCACTGCATCCACGATCTTGCCCGAGTCCACATGCCGGAAATCAATGGTCGGGTTGCCCCACCAGGACATCGGCGGATCTATTCCGGGCGTCTCATACATGGTACCGTCACCACCCCACCAGGTGGTGTTGAGAAAGCCGGAATCCGCGTAGAGTATTTTGCTCGCGGGGCTAGAGAAGGATGCCAACGAGGCCGGATTGACCGGCGGCCAGGCGAACGTCAGGTAGTAGTCGGAGCCTACGTAGCCCCAGTTGTAGCCGTAGCCGTTGCCATCTCCGAAGCGCGGCCGACCGGTGAAGCTGGGGCATCGCTGAAGTTGATGATTCTTCATGTACGGGTAGAGCAGTCCCTGCGTCTTATCCCATCCCGTGCCTGCGCGGCGGCCGAACCAGTACTGGTCGCACGAGAACCCGACGCACTGCGCATAGGGCGGGTAGATTTCGTCGTAGTCCTGGCTGTACATCAGGGTGGCAAGGCCGAGCTGCCGAATGTTCGAAGCGCAGCTTGTCTGTCTGGCCTTCTCCCGAGCGGTGGCGAACACGGGGAAGAGAATGGCTGCCAGTATGGCTATTATTGCGATAACCACCAGCAGCTCAATCAGGGTGAAGCCCCGCGCGCGACGTCCTTGATCCGTCATCTGCATGCACTCCTCCCGCTGTGTAAGTGACGTGGGCGATGCCTCACGTCTGGTCGTTGGGCTTCACGAGGGGAGGAAGCTTCGGCGGAGAAACAAAAACACCATCCTCGCCGGATGGTGCAATGCTTCGGGGGTAAAACTACGGCAGCCGCCCAAGCCATCACACCCTTTCTCGCGAAGGGCACCTGTGATGCGTTGCGGGCGGGTGACCGGGCTCGGGAGAGGTACTCCCCCTTACCGTAGCGGGACTGCGCCGGACTTTCACCGGACTTCCCCCAGCCTCCCCGATGCGTCGCGTACTGGAGAGGCTGCGCGTATAATCGCGCGATCCCGCAACTTCCTTATGAAGTTGTCTATTCGAGTATAGACGGCATGCCTGCTTGTGTCAACAACCCACAACCCCTGATTCAGTCGGCGGTAAACATCAGCGAGGGTCGAAACGCCGATACGGTGCGTGCCCTGGTTCAGGCTGCCCGCCGCTGCACCGGTGTAACCCTCGCCGACTGGTCCACGGACCCGGACCACAACCGAATGGTCGCCACGCTCCTCGGCCCCCCCGAGTCCATTCA
>CAZGLN010000055.1:12846-17396 GCA_964526545.1 uncultured Chthonomonadales bacterium | reverse complement strand
GCTCGGCCACTCCCGCCTTGCTCGCGCCATACGCGGCCACGAGCGAGAAGCCCCTAAAGCTGGCCAGGCTGGCGATGTTGACAATCGCGCCTCCGCCCTGCTCCTTCATGGCGCGTGCAGCCGCCTGGCAGCTTAGGAACGTGCCCGTGAGGTTCACGCGCAGCACGCGCTCCCAATCCTCGAGAGTCATCTCGAGCGCGGGCGCGCGATGGGTGATGCCGGCCGCATTGACCACGATGTCCACACGGCCGGTTCGCGAGAGGATTTCGCCGTAGGCGGCCTCGACGGAGCCTGGGTCCGCCACATCCAGAGCCAGCGCATCGCTCTCGGGCGAAATGGCCTGCAGCGCCGCCCGCGTGTCGCTCACCTTGCCGGCATCGCGCGAACCGGCGAACACCCTCGCGCCAGCGCGTGCCATGCCCAACGCGATCGCCCTGCCCAACCCGCTGGTGCCGCCGGTTACCACAGCCACGCGACCGGCGATGTCAAAGAGTCCATCCGCCATAATCCGGTCTCCCCCGGCGCCTATTGCCGCAACAGGCTGCGGAGAATGAACAGCTCCAGGCCTTCGTAGTCCAGGGCATCCACGTAAGATTGCCACTCGGCGCGGTCAATGGTCGCCGAGACAGCCACCAGCCTCTCGAAGATCTCCTTGCTGTTGCTCAGGTGCTTCATGGCGATCTCGAAGGGCTGCGTGCGCATCGCCTTCACATCCAGGCCTACCACCTCGCCCTTCTTGCCGTAGTCGTTTCGCACCAGCACATCCACCACGTTGAAGGCGCGGCGCAGGTCCACGCTGCCGAAGCTCTTGTCCTGATCATACTTCAGCCCGTTCTGGTCGTTGAGGTGCACTCCCCAGAGCTTGCCGTGCCAGAGGGCGTAGGCCATCTCGTCGGAGGGGTCCAGACCGAGCAGGATGCAGTGGGCCGCCTCGATGAGCACTCCCACTCGCTCCGGATCCTGCGTGCGTGCGGCCATTGCCAGGAAGTGGCCCGTGGAGGGCAGATACATCAGGTCCATCGGCTCGTTGGGCTTCATCTCGCCGAGGATGCGGACCTTCGGATCGTAGGCCAGCACGTCGTTCAGGAACTGGAGGAAGTAGGTGAAGCTTTTGCAGGCGTCCTTGGCCTCGCGAATGTAGGTGCCCTCGCGCGCAGGCCAGAGCACCATGCGGTCCGTCTCCAGCACGCGCATGATGTCCATGGCGCGCTTGGCCCGGTCGAGCGCGGCAGCGCGCGAAGCCTGCCGGTTGCCCGTGATTCCGCCATCGTCGAAGGCGGGGTCTTCCCAGATGCGCGGCGCCACGAACTCCACCTTGAGACCGGCATCGTCGCAGATTCTCTTCACATCGCGGGCGTAGCTCTCCACCTTCGATGGCGGCACATCCATTGGAACCGCGTCATCGTCATGGAGCTGCACATAGTCGAAGCCGAGACTCTTGAAGATGCTCAGTTTCTCGGCGAAAGGACGATCCGGGCGCACGGCCGGACCGAAGGGATCGGCGCCGGTATTGAGGTTCCAGACACCGGCGGAGAAGGCGAACTTGGTGTTCATCGGGCTTACTCCCACGGGGATTGGCTCAAGTTTCGACACAGAGCGGCGAGTCGCCTGCCCGGAGCGATGGAAGCGCGCCAAGAAGAGCGGCAGTGGGTCCGGAACATCCTTGCCGCCCTTACGCTTCGCCCCCATCGGCGGGCGCCTTTTGCCGGTAATGCTTGCATAGCGTGTGGCGCGCAAAACGTGGAATGAACACGCGGGTAAGCAGCGCGAAGCCGCCATGCTCGCCGCTCTACACCATCTCGCTCGGGATAGGAAGGCTATGTACAGCGCCGCCACGCGCAGGGAGACACGCAAGAGAGGGCTGGTCCTCGTCCTCGCGATCGCCGCAGTCGGCTTCGCCTATCCGATGGCAATGGTGAGCACGCCGGTGCTCTCTTCCGAAAATGGACCAGGGCTCGCGCACGGGCGCCGGGCCGCCCGGGGCTTGGCGCAGCCCCTTGCGCGAGCAGTGAACGGCACGGTCCAGACATCCCGCCCGCTCACGCGAGACTGGAGCCTGGCTGCCGGGTCCTCCAGCCGGTACGAAGGCGGCGCGCCATGGGGCGAGCGGCGGCCGCGGTAGCGCTCCCGAAGGAGAGCCACTCAGATGCATTGGAAGCCGAAGGGACGGCGAGCAAGACGGGGCCTCACGTTTGTGGAGGTCCTGATGTCCGGGCTCATCCTCTCCATAGGAGTGATGGGGCTTGTGGGCATGTGGTCCTTCGCCTTCAACATGACGGTGCGGACGGACCAGATGGGCGTGGCCTACGCGCTCTCTCGCCAGGCGCTTGAGAGCGTGAAGGCGGAATACGTGCGCAATGTGAGGGCCAACCCGGCCTACGACCCGGCCTCCATGGTGCGCGATGTTACCGCCTATTACGACGGCAACCAGACCGCGGTGAGTCAAGCGAGCGCCAACAAGCAGTACTCGGTGCGCACGGTGATCGCCGTGGCGCAAGCGGGCAACCCGGCCCTCTGCAGCGCCACCGTGACCGTGAGGCGACTGCAGGACAACCAGGTGCTCTACACATCCAACACCTACCTGGTGAAGGCGGGCATATGAGACGCAGACAGAGCGGAATAACGCTTATCGAGATGCTGATTGTAGGCCTGGTGGGCCTCATGCTGGGGGCCGCGCTGGTCAACTACGTCCGGTCCACCTATGAGTCGCAGTCCAGCCTGCTCGGCCAGAACGCCTCCAACACCAATGCGCGGACGGCGGTGGATGAGCTGGCCGACAACCTGCGCGGGGCGGTCGCCTTCACGGCAGCCTCCGCCTCGGATGTAACGTTCACGTGGCGCAATCCCTCAACGGGCGTGGTGTACACCCTCCGGTATCTGCTTTCGGGAACCGATTTAATAAAGCAGGTTACGCCGGAGAACGGCACGATGACCCAGAGCGTTATCGCCAACGACGTGCAGAGCATGACCCTGACGTACCTGGACGTCGCCAGCGGAGCGGCCACGACGAACCTGGCGAACATCGGTGCCGTGCAGTTTGCAGTAACTGCCACCTACGCCGGCACGAGCCGCCAGATGCGCGGCACCGTGCAGGTGCGGCAGAAGAGGTAGCAGGCGTTCACGCGGCGCAGGGCCGGAACGGACGCCTGAGCAGTATCGAGGAATACCCTCCACGGCGACGTGGAGAAACGTCTCGGACCAGAGAGCGCATGCCGGGCACGGAAGCTGCCGACGGCATGGGCGGGATTCTGGTGGTCAGGCATAACCAGTGAAACATCGTTCCGTCATCGGCATTGAGATCTCCCGCGAGGAGATACGAGGGGCCTGCATCAGGCAGGTCGGCGGCAGCCCCCAGATAGCCATGGTGGCCAGCGCGCCGCTGCCTCCGGGCGCGATGGACGAAGAGGGCATGGTGGATATCGCCCTGGCGGGCGACGTCATGCGCTCCATCGTGACTCAGCTGGACCCGAAGGCGAGCAGCATCGCGCTTGGCGTGAGCGGCTGCAATCTCGTGGCGCGCGTGATGGAGATTCCGCCCGTGCCCGACAGCGAAGTGCGGGCGGTGCTGCGCGGCGAGATGGACCACTACCGCATTCTGCCCGCCGGGCAGAGCGCCTTCGACTACTTCCGGCTGCCGGACGTGAAGCCGCCCGACGGCGAACCCGCGGAGGAAGCGCCGGCCCGCGTGCTGCTGATGGGCGGCGAGGAGCGCGTGGTAGCCAGCTACCGCGACCTGGTAGCCAGTATGGGCCTGGGGTTGGTCTCCGTGGAGCCGGGATCCATCGCCGTGCTGCGCGCGCACTACCCGCTCATTCGGGACCGCGAGGCCGTGGCGGTTGTCTCGATCGCCTCCAACCGCACCGATATCTTCGTGCTGCAGAAGGGCGAGGTGCAGTTCTACCGCCAGGTCGATTCCGGCGTGGCGGACCTGCGCCCGCCGGTGGGCCGGAGCACGCCGGGCACCGCGAATCCCATCGCGCTGGGTCCGCTGAGCGCCGACGATGAGGAGACTCCGGCGCCGCGGCCCTCGGCTCCGCCTGCGGGCGGCTACCAGCCATTCAACCGGCAGGCCGTTTCGCTGCTTGTAACGGAGATCCAGCGCTCCATAGACTACTTCCTGCGCGAGTACCCCATCGAAGGCGAGGCGATGAAGGTGCGCCTGGCGATAGATGCGCAGGATGCGGGCGAGCTCTTCCCCATCATCGCGCAGCACCTGCGCAGCGAGGCGGAGCTCACCTCGGTGGTGGATACGCTGGCGGTTTCGCCGGAGGCGCTGGACTTCGTGGCGGGCCCGGAGGGCTTCCGCTTCACTGTCGCGGTGGGGCTAGCCCTGAATGGCTTTGGAGGCGAATATGCCGGCGCCCCCGCGCTCGACCTGAGCGTGGCGGATCGCGTGGTGGTGGAGGGTCGCGTTACGCCGCGCTACCTGATGGCGAGCGCCTCGGCTGCCTGCGTCATCCTGCTCGGCACCATCATCGCGGCATTCATCGTCGGAGGCGCCATCGCGCGCTCCGAGCGCTCGCTCAAACAGAAGAAGGCCGAGCTGCAGG
>CAZGLN010000055.1:9136-12797 GCA_964526545.1 uncultured Chthonomonadales bacterium | reverse complement strand
GGTCGCCCGGCTGGAGCGGCAGAAGCGCCTGGTGGCGGAGATCGCCAACCGCAACAAGCCCATCAAGGAGGCCGTGGAGTTCATCTCCTCCGCCATTTCGCCGCGCGCCTGCCTCACGCTGATAAATATCACGTCGGACGGAAAGATCCATCTCTCCGGCGAGGCGGCCGCGCCGCGGGTTGTGGCCGACATGATGGACATGCTCAATTTCTCGCCGCGGCTGGAGCCGGTGCGCCTGGACAAGCTGACCCGCGTGGATGCCTCGCTGGGCGGTCATGAGCTCGCCTTCGACCTTCAGACGGCGTTTGCACCTCCCGGCCAGACCATCAAAGTCGCCATCGGCACAGCGCTGAAGGGGGAGGCAAAGCCATGAGCAACCTTTCGCCGAGGGTTCAAAAGTGGCTGATGTTCATCATGCCGCCGCTCTCGCTGCTGGTGTGCTGCATCGTGATGGTGCCCAGGCAGAACCACTTGCGCCAGCTCGGGAAGGACATCCGCGAGACGGACAAGCAGATAGCCATCTACCTGGAGAAGCGCGAAGCCATCAAGGGGCTTCCGCCCGATCCGAAGATCGCCACTCTGCCGATGAACCGCGAGGAGCAGAGCAACTTCCTGCGCGGGCTGGCCGAGGTGTGTACGCACACGAACAACACCATCATGACCGTGGCCTCGCTGGCGCCGCCTACCCTCGATCAGTACTTGGCTTCGCTGAAGAACAGCAAGAGCGGCTCAAAGAGCAAGAAGAAGGACGAGGCCACCGGCGCGCTTCCCCCCGGGGTACTCGAGGTGAAGAGCGTGATAACGTTCGAGGGCACCTACACGTCGCTTCGGGCCTTCCTTGCGGCGCTGAAGGAGAGCCGGCGCATGATTGCCCTGACGGACTGCAAGATCACTGTCGGCAAGGACGGCTACCCGAGGCTGCTCACCTCGGTTACCGTGGCGCGCTACGTGGATGCGCCGCCGGAGTACCTGGAAGCCGAGCCGAAACCGAGCCAGACAGCGGACTCCGGCGCGGAGAAGGCGGCTTCCTGATGAGAAAACTACATGATGCATCTTCACGTTCCTTCCCGGCGGCTGCATCGGCGCAGGCGGGGCATGGACATGGAAATACGGGCGCGCGGCGGAGATGCCGTGCCGGTTGCGCCCCCTACTACGCGGTTGCAAGGATGAGAGCGATGATCAAGGGATGGACTGCTGCATTCCTGGTACTCCTGCCCCTGGCGGTTCTGCCGGCGCGGGCTTCCGGAGCGGAGGCAGATCCTTCCGCGCGTGCGAAGCTCATCAGCGTGGACTATGTGAACGCGGAGGTAACGGATGTCATCCGTGCGCTGGCTTCGCAGTCCGGGGTGAATGTCGCCATCAGCACGGGTGTGAAGGGCGTGGTGAGCGTCCACCTGCGCGAGAAGACCGTGGACGAGGCGCTGATGGTGGTGGTGAATCTCGCCGGGCTTGGCGGCCGCAGGGTGAACGAGACCTATGTGGTTGCGCCGCGGGCGGAGATGCGGGCGGCACTTGAGCGCCTCGGCGCCAGCCGCACCGTGCCTGTGCGCTACCTTGTGGCCAAGGAGGCCGCGGAGCAGCTGCAGGGCTCCTTCCCAGACCTGACGGCCCGCGCGCAGGGCAAGGCCGTGCTGCTGGTGGGAGCGCCGGAGGACCTGGACTCCGCGGAGCGCCTGTTGAAGGCCACCGACATCGAGACGCCGGACGTGGTGCGCGCGACCGAGCGGGTGGAGCTGGCCCACAAGCCCGCCAAGGAGGCTGCGGCCGCCCTGGCCAAGATGGTGCCCGGCGTAACGGCCGAGCCCGCAGGCAATGCCGTGGTGCTCGCTGGAACCCAGGCCCAGGTTTCGGAGGCGCGCCGCAGTCTGGCGATGCTGGATGCGCCCGCCGAGCCGGACTACGTTACCCGGCTCTACAAGGTGAAGTTCGCGCACGCGGCCCAGCTCATCCAGTTGGTGCAGACCTCCTGCCCGGGCGTGCAGTGCTTCCCAGGCCCGGAGAGCTACTCGCCGCGGCGGCCCATGCTCAACCTGATTAGCGGTACGCTTGCCGGCATCACGAGCGACAAGGGAACTTCCAACACCAACACGAGCACAGCCGATGCCCGCGACAACACCACGCCCACGGGCAGCCAGGACAAGGCCTACCAGGGCCATGCGCTGACTCTCGTGCTCAAGGGACCGCCCTCGGCCGTGGAGGATGCCATCCGCACCCTGGAGCTGGCAGATACGCCGCCGGTACTGATGAACATCACGGCGAAGGTGGTCGAGGCCTCCCCCGAGGAGCTTCAGAAGTTCGGCGTGGAGTGGGAGTGGAACAAGTTCCAGTTCTACGAGAGGCCCTACAACTCGGGTCCCTCCCCGGTGGGACCGCTCGGCTTCGGCTCCTACGGGCGCGTGCCGTTCGATCCGGTGGCCACTCTGAGCGCAATGGTCTCTCGGCGTGTGGCCCGCGTGCTGGCCTCGCCGCAGATCTCCGTGCTGAACGACCAGGAAGCCTCCATCTTCATCGGAGATACCATCCGGGTGAGGGTGCTGGCGAGCTCCAGCGCGACCGCCGGGGCGCAGTTCACGGTGCTGGAGATTCCGGTGGGCATCGTGCTCCTCTGCCGGGCCCGGGCCAACGACGACGGCAAGATCACACTGAAGGTGCATCCGGTGGTGAGCACGCTCACCGGCTTCGTAGACGGCCTGCCCCAGACCTCCTCACGCGAGGCGGAGACGACCGTGCGGGTGATGGACGGCGACACCATCGTGATCGCGGGCCTCATCCGCGAGGAAGACAGCAAGAGGTTCTCCAAGATACCGCTCCTTGCCGATCTGCCGCTGGTCGGCCAGCTCTTCCGGTACGAGGAGCGCCAGCATAAGAAGTCCGAGATCATGATCTTCGTGACCATCAAACAGGTCAAGGAGTAGTCCCCGTCCCCGCTTGCAAGGGTGTGGACGCGCAAGGGCGACCGCAGGGGAAGAGGTCCGATATGAGCTTCGCTAATCTGAGTCCAGCCGACCGCATGAAGGTCTCCGCGCTTGCCGGGCTGATTGTGGTCATCGTGTTCTTCATCGTGCATACGCTGCTGGGCGCCATGGCGCCGCAGAAGAAGAAGGCGGCACCCACGACGACGGCCAAGCAGGAGCAGCCGGCTACTCCGCCGGATGCGCATGCACCGCTGCCCAACGAGCCCCCCGCGGTGGCGGACGAGGGCCTGCTGGGAGGCTCGCTGTTTGCCCAATCCACTCCAAACGTCAGCCTGAAGGATAATCCTGAGCTGCAGCCCACCCAGCACGATCCCTTCACGCCGCTGCGCGAGGAGAAGTCATCCCGCGCGCCCGCCGCGGAGTCCAATACGGCGAGCAGCCGTTCGGCTCCAAGCGTGGCCGTGGGCGAGAGCCGTCCCGTAACACCGGCCTTGTTCGGCGCCAGCAGCGGCGGCGGGCTGCCGGGCCTCTTCAGCGGAGGCAGCGGCAGCGGCGCCACGGCAGCCATGGCGGTGACTCCGCCGGCGGAGCCAACCATCAAGCTGATCGGCATCGTGCACGGCGATCCCTCGGTGGTTACCGTGCAGGTGCAGGACCGCGTGATGCTGGCGCGGCCGGGTGACGCGTTGGCCCGCGGCTATCGGCTGCATGCCATCACTCCGGATAGCGCGGTCATCCGACACAAT
>CAZGLN010000055.1:0-9126 GCA_964526545.1 uncultured Chthonomonadales bacterium | reverse complement strand
CCTCTTTCATGCCAATATCACGGGACGCGTGGGATCGCAGCTGAACGAACCGGCCCCGAAGCCCGAGAACTAGGGCGGCACTCTCCGCGCGTTACCGAGGCAGGGCGCTTCCAATAGGGGCGCCCTGCCGCGCTGTGTCAGGCACCCTCCCCAAGCACGAGCTCGGCGATATACTCGCCAATCGCCAGGGACGCCGTGGCGGCCGGGGAGGGCGCGTTGAGCACGTGGACGCATCGTTCGCTGCGCTCGATGAGGAAATCATCGGCCAGGGTGCCATCGGGCAGCACCGCCTGCGCGCGCACGCCCGCCGGCTCGGGCCGCAGGTCGGACGCACGCACTTCCGGAACAAGCGCGCGAAGGCTGCGGGCAAAGAGCCGACGGCTCAGCGAGCGCGCAACCTCCGCGAGTCCGTGCCGCCAATAGCGGCCGGCCAGCCTCCAGAAGGCCGGACTGGCTAGAATCTCGGCCGCGTCGCGCGGCCGCATGTCGAGCTTCCGATACCCCTCGCGGCTGAGCGCCAGCACGGCGTTCGGCCCGCAGTGCACGGTGCCGTCCAGCATCCGCGTGAAGTGCACTCCCAGGAAGGGAAAGGCCGGGTTGGGCACCGGATAGAGCAGTCCCTTGACCAGGCTTGCCGAAGGCTCCTCCAACCGGAAGTACTCCCCGCGGAAGGGCAAGATGCGCACTCTGGTCCTGACGCCCATCATCCGCGCCACGCGATCGCCCTGCAGACCCGCGCAGGTGATGACCAGCCTCGCCTGATAGGCTCGGGAGTCCGCAGCGAGATCTACGCCGGCGGAGCCATGGCGCGCGGACCGCAGCCCCTCACCCAGCGCAACATGCCCTCCGCGCCGCCGGACGTCCTCCGCAAGCGCGGCTGCTACCGCGCGGAAATCGGTAACCCCCGTGCTCTCCACATAGATTGCCTCTCCGCGGGCGGCATGCGGCTCGAGGGCAGCCAACTCCTCGCGCACCAGGCGCCTGCCGGGAACACCGTTCGCGGCCATGCGGCGCGCGAGCTCCTCGAGGGCGGCAATTTCGGGTGCGCGGGTGGCGAGAATGACCTTGCCGCACACGGAGTGCGGCACCCCGCGCTCACGGCAGTAGTGCACCATTGCGCGGTTGCCGGAAACGGCGAGGCGCGCCTTCAGGCTGCCGGGGCGGTAGTAGATGCCGGAGTGGATGACCCCGCTGTTGCGGCCGGTCTGATGGCAGGCGACGTGCTCCTCCTTCTCCAGCACGAGCAGCCGGAGGGAGGGAGAGCGCAGAAGACATGCGCGCGCCGTGGCCAGTCCGACGATGCCGGCGCCGATGACAGCCACATCGTACATATCATCCGATGCTGCTGCGCTCCGCGCCGGCCTTTGCGATGTGGTAGTCCGTCAGACGGATGCGCACTAGGGTCTTCGCCATGCGCCAGGCATCCCGCAGGAAGCGCACTTTGCTGCCTTCCATGTGCCGCCAGCGCACGGGCACTTCGCGGATGGAGTAGCCCAGCTTTCTCGCCAGGTAGAGCGCCTCCACATCGAAGGAGAAGTTATCAATCTGGCATCGCTCGAAGATGTTGCGCGCGGCGGCCCGCGTGAAGAGCTTGAAGCCGCACTGCGTGTCCTGGATGCCCGGTACCGCCAGCATCTGCACGAAGCGGTTGAAGAGCTTGCCCCCGAACTCGCGGATGGGCGACTGCCTCCGTTCCAGCAGAGAGCCTGGCACATCGCGCGAGGCGATGGCCACATCCACGCCCTGCCGCACGGCGGCCATCAGCTTCTCCAGCTCCTCGAACGGCGTGGCGAGGTCCGCATCCGAGAAGAGCACATAGTCCCCACGCGCATGCAGGATGCCGTAGCGCACGGCGTGGCCCTTGCCCCGGTTGGCGTCATACGAAAGAACGCGCACTTCCGGGCGCCCGCCCGCCGCCTGCCGCACCACCTCGCTTGTGCGGTCCGTGCTGCCGTCATCCACTACCAGCAGCTCGAAGGTCTGCGCGGCGCCATCCAGGTAGGCGAGGATCTTCTCGATGGAAGTCCCGATGCGCTCCTCTTCGTTGTAGGCGGGGATGACCACGGAGAGATGGGGCGCTTCCAGGCCAGGCTCCGCCGGCGCGTTGTTGCTCAACAAGATCCTCCCCTGCAGGCGGATAGGCCGGCAAGTTGATTATACCGAGCGGGCTGCCGCTCAACCCGCGTAGACGCACTCCCGCGCCGCTTCGGCGTAGGCTTCCAGGTTCTCTACGGGCACGTGGAAGAAGTGGTCGCTCGGGCTCATTATATACCCGCCTCCCTCGCCATAGAGCCGGAACATCTCGTGCACGTGCGCCCGCACATCCGCCGGGGTGCCTACCTCGAGTACGGAGTTCTGATCGAGCCCGCCGATGAGGGCCACCCTGGCACCAATGCGCTCCTTCAGCTCCCTGGGCCGCGCGTCGCCGCCCATGGAGGGGGGCGTGAGCGTCTCGGAGGCGTCACACACATTCTCCACAATCAGATCGAGGATGGGCATCATGCCGCCGCAGGTATGGTAGACCACCTTGTGGCCGAGCGCGTGCACCGCATCGTGCATGCGCCTATCGAAGGGCAGGCAGAACGCGCGGAAGAGGCGCGGCGAGATCACGGTGGAGGAGGCAGCTCCCCCGCCGGTCTCTATCAGGTCGTACCGCGCTCCTCCCAGGCTCTCGGCGATGAAGCGCTCTTTCTTCTTCCAGAGCACCTCCATGAAATGGAGCACCCAATCCGGGTTGTCCTCGGCCTCCATGATGAGTTCGGTAGTGCCCATCAGGCAGGCGGCATGCTGCCAGCAGCCTCCCTGGTCGCCCCACACGAAGCCGCGCACAATGCCATCGTCGCCCAGCTCCTCGTAGTCCCTCGCCAACTGCTCGCGATCCAGGCGGGGCACCGGCATGTAGCGATCCACCAGGTCCAGATCCGCATGGGTCTTCACCAGCGGGTCCACAATCCAGGTGGTAATCTCGTTCGCCCCGTAGGACATCCAGAGCGCTCCTCCGGGCGTAGCAACATCCACGCGCCAACGGCGCTCGCCCTCTGGAGCATCCAGCTCGGTTACCGTGCTCACCCACTCGGGCGTCTCCTGGGGCAGCAGCGGCATGCGCGCGAGCGAGGCATCGAGCCCAAAGCGCCGAAACGCCTCCACATCCGTGCATCCGCCAAGATAGTGGCGCAGATGGTAGGGCTGCCACTGGTGCACCGAGGCGGGCACGCGGTCCGGCACTCCGCGGGCGAGCGCGGTGAGCATCCTCTCCTTCGAAGTCATTTGCTGTTCCTGAGTGCGCCTGCCGGGAAGCCTCCCCTACTTCCGCCAGGGCCAGCGCGTCTCGGCCTGCTCGGGCGGGCATGCCGTCAGGCTGCCCATCGGGCGCAGGTTCGGCAGGTCCTTGCCCCACACCTTACGGGCCAACTGCAGGTAGAAGAGATAGTTCTCCAAGGGGACATCCGGCGGCACCCGATGGTCCGGAGTAGGAATGTAGCCGCCCTCTTCCACCAGGGGCGTGAGGCGAGCGACCTCGGCCTCGATGCCGGCTTTGTCGCCAGCGAGCACATTCTTGCTTACCCCGCCTATCATCAGCAGGTCCTTGCCGTACTCGTTGCGCAGTTTCACCGGGTCCAGCCCCCACGTGCCCACTTCCAGCGGGAACATGCAGTTTACGCCGCCATCCAGCCAGTGCGGAATGAGCTGGGAGATGTCGCCGTCGCAATCCACCACCACCACATCCACGCCGTAGCTAAGCAGCAGGCCGGTGATCCGCTTGTACTGCGGCACCAGGACCTTGCGGAAGATGGATGGGCTGAGCAAGGGGCCGGCCCGGTAGCACATATCCTCCCACATGAGTGCGTAATCGAAATGGATGCAATCGTCCAGCGCCATGCTGATGGTATCTATCACGCAATCCGCGATGGTGGTAACCATCTCCTCGAAGAGCGGCAGGTCGTCGTGCACCAGCAGCGAGACATTCTCCACGCCCATCCAGTTGCGAATCCATCCATAGAGCGAACCGCAGTTGAGTCCCAGGGGATAGTCACGCTCCGGGTCCAGATACTGCCGGACCAGGTTGAACCAGTGCTCAGGATAACGCTCGGGCGCGCGGCCGTAGAGGCGCGGCTTGAAATGGGTCTCCCAGGTTTGCCGGTCCTTGAGGAGGTGATCCAGGTGCCGCGGGATGGAACCGAGGAACTTGCCCTCCTCTTTGGTCACTCCGTCCGAATCGCGCACTATTCGGGTATCGCCGCGATCTTCCAGCACCTTCGGCGTGAAGGCCGGGCTCAGACCCACGTTGATGGGTGCGGTGATCCACTGCGGGTCCATCCCGAAGAAGGAATCGGTATTTACACCGGCGGGCAGTCCCTGCTCCTGCCAGACGGTAAGTGTCTCGCTCCAGAAGCCGAAATCCATGATCGGAGCGCGATCACGGGGCTGGTAGTGCATCGTTGCACGAAACCGCTCACGGGCATTCATAGCGTCCTTGTCCTTTGGGTGCGCCTATGCACAACCCGGGGGCCGATGGCCCACGGGTCTACTTTGTCAGCAGCCGCTTCAGCGCGGCGATGTAATCAGGCCCGGTGCCGCAGCATCCTCCAATGAAGCGTGCCCCGGCCTGCAGCAGTTGGGCGGCGTGCGCCACGAAGGTCTCTACATCCATGGTGTACGTGGCCTGACCATCCACCATCACGGGCAGGCCGGCGTTCGGCTTCATCCAGAGCGGGAGGGAGGTCGCCGCGGCCAGTCGCCGGCAGACCGGCAGCATCTGCTCCGGGCCGAAGCCGCAGTTGGCTCCGATGACCTGCGCTCCCGCGGCAGCCAAGCGCTGCGCGGCCTCCTCGGGGGTGTGGCCCATCATCGTGCGGTCGCCCTCGCGGCCTGCGCCGTACGTCATACTGGCGGCCACCGGCAGCCCGGCTTCCTGGGCTGCCTGCACGGCGAGCTCGGCCTCCTCCAGGTCGCTCATGGTCTCGACAACGATGGCATCCACTCCGCCCTCGGCAAGGCCCTGAACCTGCAACCTGAAGGCCGCCAGCATCTCGTCCGGTGTTGCCTCGCCCATCGCCAGCATCTTGCCCGTGGGTCCCACGGATCCGAAGACACTCGCGCTTCCGGCCGCTGCCTCGCGGGATATGCGCGCACCCTCCCGATTGATCTCCCTCACCTGATTTTCGGCTCCATGGCGCGCAAGGACGTACCCATTGGCGCCGAAGGTGTTGGTGAGGATGATCTGGCTGCCAGCATCCACGTAGGCACGGGCGACTTCCGCCACGCGATTGGGATGGCGCAGATTCCACAGGTCCGGGCAGGCGCCGACGGGCAGCCCACGCGCTTGCAGCTGAGTACCCCAGGCGCCGTCCAGGAGGACCGGACCCGTGCTGAGAAGCTGCTGAAAGGTTGGGTGCACGGCCTACTCCCGAAGAGGCTGCCTTACCGCCGACTGGGCGCCGTATTCCCGCCCGGCGCGGTAGAGCGCCTCGGTATTCTCGATGGGTGTGTGCGGGGCCAGGTTGTTGCCCTCGCGCAGCACGAACGGCGCGTTTTCGCAATCCACCTCTTCCAGGATTCGGCGAGCCTCGCAAACTACCTGCTCCGGCGTGGCCGTTCTGAGAAGCTCCACATGCGGCCCGCCCATGATGCGCACCTTCGGGCCCAACTCCCGCCGAATGCGGCGAAAATCCACCGGAAAGCCGGTATCGAAGGTGCCGATGTTCAGTTCATCGCGGAGTGTAACGAAGTGCCGGGTGGCATCGCCGCAGAGGTGTATGGAGCGCGGCGCCTCCGTGGCAAAGACGTTGTAGATGCGTTTGAGGTAGGGCAGAATGTGTTCGCGCAGCATGGCCGTGGAGATGAGGGCGATGCTGTCATCCGCCATTCCGAAACCGTCTTGCGGCACGGGAACGCCGCTTTTCTCACGCCATGCCCGCATGCGCGCGATGGTGGCCTCGGTAATGAAGTCCAGCAGCACGTGCAGTCGCTGCGGCTCGGCCGCCATGGCGGTGCAGACGAACTGCGGCCAGAAAAGGTTGCATGCCACCGTCATGGGTCCGTCGCTGCCCATGCCGAACCAGGGAGGCTGTACCTCCACCGGGCGGTCAAGAAAGGCCTCGCGGGCGGCGTATTCGCGAAAGATCTCCAGATACTCCAGACCCTTCGCCATGATGCCGCCGAAGGGATCCGGCAGGCCTTGCTCCATCACGCGCTCCGGGCACTCCGCGAACACCGGGCGCGTATCCGGTACCTGGCCCTCGTCAAATACGAGTGGGCAGCCGAACCAGGCCGCCTCGTAGTAGTTCTGGAAATCCACATGGATGCGCCACACATCTGGAGGACCCAACTCGGCATCCTGCAGCACGTTGTGGCGCGACCAGCGCTGGAATGCGAGCTGGCACGCATACATTACGTCCGGCCGCTCCGTGTATTCGCGAAAGCCCACACCCTGCGGGTTGGCGCCAGGGATCGGCAGGAAGTAGCGGGCGTTCAGCCCGAGGATGATGGGAGTGCGCGCTGGCCTGCCTGCCCAATGGTCGGCCCACATGGCGGCGACCTCCGCGTTGTGCGCGGCGAAATCGAAACCCTCCAGGCGATCGCCCGGCCGAAGAGTGGATATCACGGGTTGAATCCTTTCTAATCAGCGCGCCAACCCACGCGCTCTAGCAGCCGCCGGGCCTCCTCCTCGGTGGGCGTGCTGGTCATCACGAACATTCCTTCAGGTCCTACCGCATCCAGCAGAGGCTCGACCTCCTCCGGAGCCACGCCGATTGCCTGTACCGCCTTGCCCGCGTGCTTTATCTGCCGGTAGAGGCCATACCACTCCGGCGAGCCGCCCCCGGGGAGGCCGGCCTGCGGGGTCCACTCGATGGCATGGAGGCCCTCCAGGTCCAGCAGGTTGGGAAGCTGCGGAAGTGCCTGCGTGCCGTCCAGGTGGTAGAGCGCATGGTCCAGCCACCGAATCTGCTCCTGTAGTGCCGGAAAGACCAGTCGGCGGAACTGCGCGGGCGAGATCATGCAGGAGAAATCACACTGCAGCTTGGCGGTGCGCCCCAATCCCCAGATCATGAAGGCGTGAAAGCTGGTGCCTCCCCAGAAGTCGCGCGTGCGCGCGGCAATGGCGTCGAACGCCTCGAAGAAGGCCTGGTTGATTTCCTGGATCCGCTCAACCATCCACTCGGGGCGCTCCAGGATATCCAGAAGAGTCTGCTCCGGACCGCGAAGCTGCGCCAGTGTGTCCAGATTCTCGATGAGGTCGGGAATGCCCACGAGGTAGCGCCCCTCGGCATGGCGCAGGGCCTCCTCGATGAGCGCCATGTGAATCTGGAACCATGGGTTGGCCGGATCGAAGCGGAGCGGCGGGTGGTTGTCCGGATCGTGCAGGGTGGGCTCGTACCAGACGGTGGTCTCGGCGAGCCTTCCTTCGCAGCCCAGGAGGAGGCCGAGGCTGCCCGGACCGATATTCGCGTTGAAGATGGGCAGCGCCACGCCTCCGTGGAAGGTCCTGGAGAGGTAGGCGAGTTGGGATGCCGCCCGATACGCGGGGCTGAGCCACCTCGTCTCCAGATCCGGCGGCTCGTCTGGCCAGGGCCAGTCCTCGCGCGGCTTCTCGGCCGGGGCGGTTACGAAGGGAGCCAGACCCTTGCCGGCCCACCAATCGGCGAACGCACGGCGGGCGGCAGGCCAATCCTCTTTCCAGATGGCCGGCTCCGGAACTGTGCTGGCGGGATGCGAGGGCTCGGAGCCGGCTGAGGACATCGAATGCTTTCCTTAGGCCTTCCCCCGCTAGTCGGCAGGCAGGCCGTACTCCTGCGGCAGATAGGGAGCGCCGCGCAGTTCCGGCGCCATCTCGGCCACGAATTCCTCCTCGGAATCCGGCAGCGAGTCCGCTTCGCTGGCGAGCCTATCCAGCCACTTCTTCTCGTTCTCGAGCACACGCAGCGTGCCGGAGGCCTGCGCCGCGCGCAGCTCGGCCACGGCGGCAAGCACCGCCGCGCGCGTGCGGCGGTACGGCTGCTCCTCCTTCGCGATTTCCGCCGATATGCGCAAAACCACATCCGGCCTCAGCACGTGGGCCTGCGGGTCGAGTGACGCATCGGACTGCACCAGCCAGTCGCGCAGGACGCGCGCCTTATCAACGCCTTCGGCGCTGGCGACGTTCATCAGGCGGCAATCGAAGATGAGCTGCTCCACATAGACGGTGGGGGCATTGGCGGAGAGCAGCCGCACGTTCTGTACGGATTCGTTGGACCAGCAGTCGCAGACCGCCTGGGAGATGTTGCCGACCGCGCTGAGGTGGGCGCAGGCGGCAGTCCGCCCCTCCATGGAGATCGGGACGCCGCAGAGCGCCTTCAGGTAGGGTCCTTCGTAGGCGCAGTCCTTGCTGGGGCCAAGGGCGCCCTGCTCGTAGGCCACCATCCCCCGCGGCACCGAGGCCACACGCACCACCGCCGCGAAGACGCGCGGGATCATGCGCTGCTCGGCGAGCACCATGGCCGTATTTGCGAAGCCGCAAGCCGTGTCGCCCGCGGGCACAATGCCGCCCGCGCGGCAGGCCGCTACAATCTCGCGCCACAGGAAGGCCATGTCACGCGGGGCGAGCACGCCGAGCGCGTAGACCACTCCGCGCAGGTCCGCCCCCATTAGCGCCTGGTCGCATATCTCCTTGCCGCCGGTCGATTCGATGGAGATGAGGTCCGCCCCCGCCTCCGGCGCCCGCGCGAAGAACTCCGCCATGCCGTCCCAATAGGGCCCGGAGCGCATGCGCGGCGGCCGCTCGTGGTCACGGGTATCGTTGGGAGTGAGCCGGAGCGCAATCGGGAGGCCGTGCTTCTGGTGCGTCTCCGCGATCTTATCCGCAAGCAGCCGGGTAATCTCCACGCCCCAATCCGGGTGCACGGTCATCGGCGGGAGGGTCTCGAACTCCACCAGCAGGCCAGGCGCTTCCAACTCCACGGCGCGGGCGCAGACTCCCGCGATCATCTCCCGGTACTGCGCACGCACTTCCGGCCAGGTATCGGCGTTGATGTCAATGGGCGGCAGGGTGAAGTTGATCTCGGGATAGACGGTCCCGCCGCCGATGACGAGCCCGTGACGGGTCCGCACCGGATGCGGGGCCTGACCGTACAGCAGATCCTCCGCCCG
>CAZGLN010000054.1:4284-17443 GCA_964526545.1 uncultured Chthonomonadales bacterium | reverse complement strand
CACCTGCTGATACCGCGTTCCCGTGAGGAACGAGCCGCCGAAGGGGAACGCGTTGTCGTCCGCGCCGGGCGTTCCAAACAGCACCACCTGCGCACTGGCCGCCAGGCTGCTTGCCATCAGCACGGCGCACAGCGCGGCAGCCGCAAAGAACCGGGAAACTGCTGTCCGCATACGGTTTTCCATTCCTTTCCGCCGCCCACGCGGCGAGGTTACCATGCACCCGTAGCAGTGCTGTACGATAGAGCAACAGATGCATTTGTTCCGACGGTAATGCAAGAGTCGTGCCAGCTTGAACCCCATTGCCATGCTTCACCCGCGGGCTCGCGTACATGATGGGTAATCCACTGGCTGGGTCTCGCTGGGCATGACACAAAGCGAGCGCTGAACGGAGGCAAATGCCGCGAAAGGAAACGAATTCAAGTCGAGCGGAGCTGAAGCACTTCCTCGGTGGCGTCCTGCACGGCGGAGAGCCGCTGGCTCAGCTCTGTAAGCGCCCTGGTGGTATCGGCCAGTGCGGCGGATTCCTCCTCGCCGCCGGCGCTCGCCAGCAGCGCCAGCCGCGACCGCAGGTGGAGCAGCGACTCGGTGCACTCCTGCTGCGCCGCATGCAGCCGAATGCGCCACTTCTCGAGGTTTGTGGCCGCACTGCGTCTGCCCTCAACGGCTGCAAGCTGGCTCTCCAACGAGCCGAGCGTTACAGGGTCCTCTTCGGCCTTGATGCGTGCCCGAATCTCCGCGATCTTCGCATCCAGTTCAACCAGAACCTCTTCTCCCTGGCCCGCCTCCTCTATCCGCTGAAGCCGCTGGTTCAGATCTTCCCACGCGCGCGCCACACGCTCCAGATCACGCGCGGCGCCGCGCACCTGGCGGCGCAGACGGCGCGGCATGCCGCGAAGCAGCCTGCGGAGATCGTGCACCAGTATGAGGTGAGCGCACTCCGGGTCGGGGTGCCGTACCCACTCGGAGCCGTTTTCGGCCAGTATCCGTTTCACGCGGACGTGGTTAGGAAGCAGGCCGAAGAACCCGAGGAGCGTAAGGCCCGCCGTAAACACGGCGCCGATGAGGAGAAAGATGCTCCAGTTGCGCAGGCTGTCATCCAGTTCACGGAGGGTGAGCGGCTGCGCTCGCCACTGCTTGAAAAGGTCGGGGCTAATCTGCCTAGCCGCCTGCAGCACAATGCGCCGCTGCACGGACTCGTCCAGCTTGTAGAGGTCTTTGAGGGATAGGAGCGTCATGCTGTTATTTTCCTGAAGCCCAGGCATAATCCTGCGCAGACGAGCCTCCAGGTGTGCATGCCGGTTTTCACGCCATGAGCGAACACTGCGGGCGCCGGCGTCGTCTCTCCCTACGTGAAGAACAGCACCAGCCATGCCATCCATAACCGGTCCGGCGGACCTTTCCGCGCCCTCTTGCTCAGTGAGCAGGAGGCGATGGCGCTTCTCGAGGTCTGCCTGCTCTCGCCGGCAAGCGACGATCCCCTGCGCGCCGCCCTCTTCGGCAAGGTGGCGCAGGTGTGCCGGGAATTCGTGAGCGACCCTGCCTCCACAAGCGCGCCCGGCGGCATAGCGGATTAGCCGCGCGCTTTCGCTTCCGGCAGGTCTTCCCGGGCTCCTCCGCGAATGTACCCGCGCCAGGAGGTATGCCGCCTTGTCGGATTCGTGTCCCTCTTCCCACCCCAGCGAGAACCCCCTTGTTGCCGAGTGGGACCGCCAGTTCGCGGAGAAGGGCGACGCACACTTCTTTGGGACCGAGCCGAGCGACATGGCCCGTGCCGCGCTCGCCTTCTGGGTGGAGCGGAACGGCGAACGCCGCGGCCGCGCGGTAGACCTGGGCTGCGGCGAAGGGCGCGACTCGGTGTGGCTGGCCAGGCACGGCTTTGACGTCCTGGCGGTGGATGGCTCGGAGGTGGGGCTTCGCAAGGCCCAGCGCCTGGCGCAGGAGGAGGGGGTCCACATCACCTTCGTGCGCGCGGATATCCGGCAAGTGGATTTCGGCGCACCGGACCTGCTCTACTCCCACGCCTGCCTCCACTGCCTCGGCGAGGATTGCCTGCCTTTCCTCTTCCGCGTTCGCGATGCCGCGCCGCCCGGCGCCATGCACGCCATTCGGGCGTTCAACCGGCTGTGCGATACGTTCGCGGGCCGTGAGGATCTCTACCGCTTCGATCTGCATGAGCTTCGCTACCACTACCGCGACTGGAAGCTGCTGCTCTACTCCGAGGAGATCCTCTGGCGGCAAGCCCGCGAGCGCTATATGTCCTTCTCCACCCTGATTGCCGAGAAGCCGGGCGCCGCGTGATGGCCTGCGCCAGCCCCGTGAGGAGACCCCAAGCATGAGCACCGATGTCGCCTCCCTGCGGTCGTGGATCGATTCGCGCCAGACCGAGATGGTTCAGGCGCTGCAGGAGCTTCTTCGCATCCCCAGCAAGCTGGAGGAGCCGGCAGGCCCTTCCGCGCCCTACGGCCGCCCAATTCGCGAGGCGTTGGACTACACGCTCGGGTTATCCGAGCGGCTCGGCTTCCGCGTGCACGATGTGGATGGCCACGCGGGCCACGCGGAGTTCGGCGAGGGCAGGGAGATGGTCGCCGCGATGGGCCACCTGGACGTGGTACCGGAGGGGGGCGGCTGGACCTACCCTCCCTTTGGCGCGGAGGTACATAACGGCGCCATCTATGCGCGTGGAGCGTCGGACGACAAGGGTCCCACTCTGGCCGCCCTCTTCGGCGCGGCGGCCATCCTGCATGCCCGCCTTCCCCTGCGCCGGCGCATCCGCATCATCTTCGGGTGCAACGAAGAGAGCGGCATGAGCTGCCTCAAGCACTATTGGGGGCCCGCGGGCATGGAGCGGCCGGTCGCCGCCTTCACTCCGGATGCGGCGTTCCCGCTAATCTACGCGGAGAAGGGGATTGTGGACCTGCGATTGCAGCGGACCCTTCCTCCGGCGGCCTCGCCGCTCACGCTCATTTCCCTGGGAGGCGGCCTCCGCTCCAACATGGTGCCCGAGGAGGCTGCCGCCTGCCTTGGCGGCTCCACCGACGCCCTCCAGGAAGCCGCGGAGGTACTAACTCGCTATTGGGATCGCAATGTCGGGCACGAGGCGACTGCCAGCGGTCTGGTGGTAACGGCGCGCGGACGCTCCGCACATGGCAGCACGCCGCACGAAGGCGACAACGCCATCGTCCGGCTCTGCAGGGCGCTTCGCGCGCTGCGCCTGCCGGAACACGATGCCTGGCTGGAGTGGCTCATCAAGTCCGGCGAGGGCGGAGGCTCCGGCCTGGGCATCGAGGGCAGGGACGATGTGGTGGGTCCCTTGACGGCCAATCTCGGCCTGCTGGACCTGCGGGAGGGCACCCTGACCGCCGTCTACAACATCCGTTATCCCGTGAAGTGGAACCAGGAGGAAGTGATTGCGCGGGCTGCCCGCTGCGCCGGCGAGGAGGGCTGGAGCGTGGCCGCGCTGGGAGGCCATGCCCCTCTCTATGCGCCGCTGGATCAGGAGCCCGCGCGCACCCTGCTCGAGGTCTACCGGCTGGAGACGGGCGACCACCAGACTCAGCCGGGCACCATGGGGGGCGGCACGTACGCTCGGCAGACCCCGAACGCGGTGGCCTACGGCATGGCCCTGCCGAATGTGGCGGATGGGCCGGCCCACGAGCCCGATGAGCGCCTCCACATCCAGAGCTACCTGCTGGGCGCGCGCATCTACGCGCATGCACTCTACGCCCTCGCGCGTTAGGGCGTCCGGCCTTGTGCCATAATCGGCCAGGCAAGGATGTGGGGGGTCTGCGATGTCTTCCGGCAGGGTAACGGCGGTCTGCATCAGCGCCACCAGCGGGTTTCCGCGCCCGCGGGTAGGCCATGGTGAGCTGCGGGCCGACCTGGGCTTTGTGGGCAACAAGCACTCCGTGGGTGGAGCGCGGGAAGTGTGCCTCTTCGAGGCGGAGACCTACGACGAGCTCCTCGCGGAGGGCATGCGGGTAGGCCCTGGCAGCTTCGGCGAAAATCTCGTGCTCCAGGGCATTCCGTTTGCCCGGCTGCAGCCCGGTGACCGCCTCCGAATCGGGCAGGATGCCGTGCTGGAGATCACCATCGTCCGCAAGCCGTGCAGCCGCCTCACGCCCATTGACCCTCGCCTGCCGGAGGCGCTCATCGGCCGCTCCGGCTGGATGGCGCGCGTGGCTTCCGGCGGCGTGGTGCGTGAAGGCGACCTGGTGGAGCTCGTGCCGCGGGCCGAGGGCTGATGCTTCGGGCCCTGGCATGCGCCGTGCTGGCGGCGATCCCGGGCTGGAGTGGGGCCGGCGCCGCGGAATTGGGACGCACGGATCCAAACGAGCGCCTCTTTCCTGATTCCTCACTGGTGGATTTCCGCCACCTCCTGCATACCCCCGCGGGCAAGCGCGGATTCCTGCGGGTGAGCCCGGCGGGACGGTTCGTCTGGTCGGATGGAACGCGGGCCCGCTTCTGGGGGGTGAACATCAGCAATGCCAGCGTGTTCACTGATCGCGCCCGCATAGACCAGGCCATTCTCACACTGGCACGCGCCGGCTGCAACATGGTGCGGCTGGAGGCGCTCGATTCCACCAACGGCCTTCTCACCATCCCGGGCCAACCGGGCACGCGCACCCTCAACCCGGAGCGGCTGGCCATCGTAGACTACTGGACCTCCGAGCTGCGCAAGCGCGGCATCTACTACTACTTTAACCTGCTGGACTTTCGTGAGTTCTCTGAGGCGGATGGAGTGCCCAACGCCGCCCGGCTGGGACGCGCCGCCAAACCCTACGCGGTGTTCGATGAGGGCCTGATCGCGCTCCAGAAGGAGTTCGCCGAGCAGCTCCTGCTCCATCGCAATCCGCACACCGGCCTGCGCTACGTGGATGATCCGGCTCTCGCCCTCGTGGAGGTGTTCAACGAGCATGGTCTCTTCATGAAGGCGGCCGCGCTCGACAACCTTGCGGAGCCCTACAACACTGCATTTCGTCAGCGCTGGAACCAGTGGCTGCTGCGGCGTTACGGATCACGCGAAGGCATTCGAACAGCCTGGGGAAGGCTGGGCGATGTGGAGGTGCTCGGCGCGCGCGAGGATCCCTCGGACTATTCGGTGCGCCTGCCTGCCTTCGCCCCGGCGCCCCCGCCCCCTCCTCCTCTGCCGGCGCCGCCCGGCGCCCCGCCCGAACCGCGCGCTCCGGCCGTGGTGGATACGCTGCGCGCTCCCACGCGTCTGCGAGACGGCGTGCGCTTCCTCTACCAGGCCCAGCGCGAGTACCTCGCGGAGATGCGCCGCCACCTTCGCGCCATCGGGCTGCGGGTGCCCATTACCGCGGCGGTCTCAAACGATATCGCTCCGGACGTGGCCAGCGTGGCCGACGAGCTGGACTTCACCACGGAGAACTACTTCGCCGATCATCCCATGTTCCAGGGCAGGGACTGGCACGGCATCTACTTCTTCAACGACGGCAACCATCTGCGGCTCTCCTCGGTCTACCAGGCCGCGCCCTGGCTTGCCGCCCTCCGCTGGCGCAACAAGCCGGTGGTCGTGCGCGAGTGGTCTTACGTCTGGCCCAACCGCTACAGGGTCTCCGGCGTGCCCGAGATGCTGGCCTACTCCAGCCTGCAGGATTTCGATGCCGTGCTGCTCTTCGGCTACCAGCTCAGCCCCAAGCCGGATGTCCTCTCAGATTTCGACCACCAGTGTGACCCGCCGGTATGGGGGCTCTTCGCGCTGGCGGCACAGGCCTTTCTGCGCGGTGATGTGGCCCCTGCCCGCCACACAGCGCGCATTGTGCATGGCCCGGAGCGCTTCTGGGCATGGCCCGCCGGCCTTTCGGAGACCTACCGGCTTGCGTGGCACCTGCGCATCAACTCGGCCACGGCTCCCGCCGTTCCGCCGAGGCTGGCAGTCTCGGCTCCGCCCAATCGTGCCGGAAGGCAGCCCAGGACGCCGCAACCCAGTGCGCCATCCAGTGTGATGGTAGGGGCCGGCGAGCCCACGGCGAATGTGCTTCGCTGGTTCGCCGCGCGGGGCGTTGGGAGCGCCGCGAACATCGCTCGCGACCGGCAGATCAGTCTCACGGGGCAGATTGTGCGCAACACCGGCACCGGCCGCCTGGTGTTGGCAACTCCCCGAACCGTCGCCATCGCGGGAGAGTTCCTCCCTAACGAGACCGTGCGCGTGGGCGATTGGGCACTGACCGTGCCGGGCACGCTCGGCGCGCTCATGGCGGTCTCGTTGGACGGTCGGCCGCTTGCCCAGTCCACTTTCTACGTGGTGAAGTTCGTCACCCGCGCGGAGAATACCAATCAGCGCCTGGAGCTGGCCCCGCAGGGCGCGCCCGCTCGCTACGCCCTCCGGGCGTGGGGTCAGCCGCCCATACGCACCCTGGGCCGCCCGAGCCTCACTCCGCTCCGCCTCAAGCGCGGCAAGCAGGATCTACTGGTTCTGGAGATGGAGGACGGCACGTGGGAACTGGTGGTCAAGGAGGGCGCCGCCACGTTGGTGGTGGATACCGCGGGCATCCGCGGGAAGCTCCTTGGCAGGCCATTCACCACGCGCGCCGGCGGAGCCATCACCGTGCCGAGCAAGTAGGCTGTTCGCGGGGCTTCGCAGAGATCAGCGCCAGCGGTACAGGTGCACCTGGTACGGCGTGAAGGTATCGCGAAAGCCGCCCGCCTCCGCCCGCACAGTGCGCCCCTCGCCGATGGCCTCGATATCCGCTGAGCCCAGTCCACGGATGGTGAACCGCGCGGTTACCGGACGGTTGCGCATGCCCACCGCGAAGAGGTAGTTCCATCCACCGTGCTGGCGGAGGGTCGCCGCCACGGGCACCTCGGCCGGTTCCGATGCCACCGAGAGGTCGGTATCGCGCGAGGGACTGTAGAGCACCGGCGCCAGCTCCACAACCTGCCGGTTGATAGCGGCGACGGCAGCGGCCATGGGCGCATCGTCCAGCAGTGCATGTTCGTTGAAGCGGGGCTTCCACTCGTGCACGAAGTAGATGAGGCCGCGCGAGCCGCGAATGAGCGCCATCCACACCTGCGCGCGCACCTGCTCCGGAGTCGCCTTGCGGTCGCTGCTGATGCGCGTGCACTCGATGCAGTTCCACACCGGCTTCTTGCCGCCGGTCCATTTCACCAGGCGGTCAATTCCCTTTGGTACGTACCAGAGCAGTTCCGCGCCGTCCGGCCGATCCAGCCCCGCCACGGGGTAGACGTCGAACGAGACGATGTCGCATCCCTTCACGTAGGTCTCGTAGTCCGAGAGCTTGGCACCGGGTCCGCGCCCCACCCAGTCATCGTTGGCCACGCCCTGACCCAGGTTCAGCAGTATTGGCCGTGAAGGGTCTCGTTCACGCAGCCTCTTGTAATCCTCGACTATCCGCTCCGGCGGAATGCAGGACCCCCACGTCTGCCGCCCGGTTGCCGGATCGGTTACCGGCTGTGCGTTGTCGGGTTCGTCGCCATGCATCCAGCCCACGATGATCGGGTCGTCCTTGTGAGCCAGTCCCACGGCGTTCTGCTCGCAGATGACTGGCATCTTCGCCGCCTTGAGCGCGGCAAGCTGCTGCTCCGTGGGGCCCTGCCAGAGGCCGACGTAGAGATTGATGCCCAGTGCCTGGTACCGCGCGGCGTTCGCGGGATTCTGCAGCCACACCGCGATCGGGAAGTAGCGATCGCTTCGGCCGGGACCATTCGGCCAGTGCGCGTAGGGCGAGAGACCCTGCGGCACTGCCAGTGCCGCGCCGCCCGCAACAGCCATCATGGTTGCTCGCCACATTGCGATTCGCTCCTTCCGCACCTTGCTGATGATAGGCCACTGGAGTGGCCAGGTGCTAGAATCTCGCGATAGTCCTTTCATCAACCACACGGAGCATCCTGCATGGCACGCACGGTCATCTCGGACGAAGAGGCACGGTTTTTCCTTGACAATGGCTACCTCATCCTGCGGCAGGTCCTTCGCGGCGAAGAGCTGGAGCGCGTGCAGTCCGCAATGCTTGCGCTGACGGAGCGGGGATCCGCCGAGGTAGTGCCCGACCCGGACTTTCTGTACGGCGAGGGCCACCGGAGCGGCCGGCCCGTGCTTAAGCGCATCGAGTACGTGGTAGACAAGAGCGACGTGATGAAGGCGCTGCTCGGCCATCCCTTCATCCTCCGCTCGGTGGAGAAGCTGATGGGCAGGGACCTCATCCCCACCTGGGACTCCATGGTGCTGAAGCTGCCGGGCGAAGGCATTATCGTGCCCTGGCACCGCGATGCCGGCACCGCGCAAGTGGGCGACAAGCCCATCTTCAACGTGGATTTCTACCTTGACGAGGCGGACCTGAACACCTGCGTGTGGGTCATACCCGGCAGCCACCTCTGGTCCGCCGATGAGGCCAACGCCTGGATCGCCGCCCACAAGGAGACGTGCACCACGCTGGAGGACTTTCAGGCGACCGGTGCGGTGCCGGCCCTCATGCAGCCCGGCGACGTGATGTTCCACAACATCCTTGTGCTGCACGGCTCGCCGCACAACGCCGGCGAGAAGCTGCGGCGCGTGGTCTACTACGAGTTTCGCACGGCGCATATAGAGGAGGCCATCGGTCCGCACGTACCCGCGTACATACCGCTGAAGCAGCGCGTGCTTCGTGCCTGCATCGAGCGGCGGAAGCAGGCGCCGTACGCGGCGGGCGAGGAGCCCTTCCGCTACAATCCGCCTGCCCCGTGGGATACCGTGGAGCAGGGCATGGAGGGCGAGCCGCCCACGTACCGCTACGCCCACGGCGACTATTGGCGCGCATAGACGCAGCGACAAGCCCTCTTCCGTGCACGGGACGATTGCCCGGGAGCATCGAACTGTAGGCTCACAAGCAGGCACGGCATGGCTCGAGTGGCTGTGCAGGCTGCACCTGGCGACAGACGCAAGTGCGGCACATAGCATCGGAGGGCTGAGGTGCTGACCAGACTCACCATCCGCAACTTTAAGATGTTCGACTCCGTCGCGATTGAGCTCGGCGAACGCGTGGTATTTGTCGGCCCCAACAATTCCGGCAAATCCTCGGCACTGCAGGCGCTCGCGCTCTGGGATGTGGGTGTCAAGCGCTGGCTTGAGAAACGCGGCGACGGAGCGGTTCCGGAGAAGCGACCCGGCGTTACCATCAATCGCCGTGACCTCATTGCAGTTCCCGTTCCTGCCGCCAATCTGCTCTGGCGGGACCTGCATGTCCGGCAGGGCGAGCGCGTAGAGGGAAAGACGCTCACGCGGAACGTGCTTATCGAGATACACGTGGAGGGGGTCCATCACGGGCAGGTGTGGCAGTGCGGCCTGGAATTTGATTACGCGAATGAGGAGTCGTTTTACTGTCGGCCAGTGCGCGTTGGGGCTGGTAGCCGAATGCCGGTTCCAGCTCACTTAACGGATATTCGCTTGGCGTATCTGCCTCCCATGTCGGGTCTTACGGCCCGAGAAGCCCGCCTGGAGATGGGAGCCATAGATGTTCATCTGGGCGAAGGGCGCACGGCAGAGGTGCTGCGTAACCTCTGCTGGCAGGTGCTGGCGCAGGATAGTGGAGAAGAACGGTGGAGAGCCATCGTCGAGCGAGTGAGGGCGCTGTTCGGAGCCGAGCTTAACGAACCGCGCTACATCAAGGAGAGGGGCGAGCTCCTTCTGGACTACCGCACCCGTGAGGGCATCACGCTCGATATCTCTGCAAGTGGTCGTGGACAGCAGCAGACCCTCCTGCTTCTGGCACACATGGCCGCGAACCCAGGTGCCGTATTGCTCCTGGACGAGCCCGATGCGCACCTTGAGATACTGCGGCAACGGCAGATATACCAGGAGCTTTCAGAACATGCCCGCGAGACCAACAGCCAGATTGTAGCGGCCAGTCATTCGGAGGTAATCCTCAATGAGGCTGCCGGGCGCGATACCGTAATCGCCTTCATTGGCAACCCACACCGACTCAACAGCCGTGCAAGCCAGCTGCTGAAGGCGCTGCGCGATATCGGATTCGAGGACTATTACCTTGCCGAGGAGACGGGTTGGGTGCTCTACCTGGAGGGCGCAACCGACCTTGCCATGCTGAAGGCGTTTGCGGCTTCACTCGCGCACCCCGCGCAGAAGCACCTGGAGCGGCCTTTCGTGCGTTATGTTGGAAACCAGCCTCTGAGAGCACAGGACCATTTTCATGCGCTCCGCGAGGCGAAGCCGGAACTGGTTGGCATCGGCATCTTTGACCGGCTTGAAAAGGATCTTCCGGAAGACCCCTGGCTTAAACTAACGATGTGGCGCCGGAGAGAGTTGGAGAACTATCTCTGCTCGCGTCGGGCACTGCTCGCATTCGCCGAGGATATGGGTCGTCGGAGAGAAGGGGAGCTTTTTTCCCAGGCTTGGCGCGAGGACATGGAGCAAGCCATAAATGAAGTTGAGACAGCCTTAAGGGTCCTCGGCAAGGAACCGTGGAGTGCCGATATTAAGGCTAGCGATGAGTTTTTGGCTCCACTGTTCAGCCGGTTCGGCGAGATACGTGGCGTGCCTGAGCTGCTAACCAAGGCGGATTATCATGCCCTGGCCGCCTTTGTTGCGGTGGATGAGATGGACCCTGAAATCGTTCAGACACTGGATGCCATCGCAGCCGTGGCGGAGCAGGCACGCACCGTCGCTCCCCTCTGACTGGGGCTCCCGTCGCGCGGCATCCGGCAGGGCCAATCCCCCTACTCCCTCGGCACGCTCACTCTGCGGCCGGTGCGAGAGGATTCGAGGGCGCTGAAGACCATGGCGAGGCTCCGTATGTTGTCGTGGCACTCGCCCATGGGCGTTTCGCCCGTCCGCAAGGCATGCAGAAACTCGTTCAGCGAGCCGCGGATGCCGGTCGGCACGCCCTCTTCCACGGGCTCGTTCCCCTCGCGGCACTCCGAGTGGAATCCTCCGGTCTTCTCTACGGCGGCATAGCGGGGTTCGCCGTGGCCGTCCCAGAGCGCCGTGCCTTGGGGCCCAACTGCGCGCCAGGCGCAGTCCCACGAAGTGTGCAGGCCCTCGGCGCACCAGCTCCCACGATAGGCGAAGCGGAGACCTCCCTCCATCTCGAAGAGCGCGTTCGCGCAGGCATCGCCGCGGTACCAGCTCCACGCCGAGTTGTACTCCTCACAGTAGACGGTCACGGCGTCGCGCCGGCTGAGGAACCGCGCCTGATCAAACGTGTGTATCGCCATATCGAGGATGAGCGGGCTCTCCATCTCGTCACGAAATCCGCCGAAGTGCGCACCGATGAAGAAATCCGCGGTAAGTATTCCAATTGCACCCACTTCGCGCTCGATCGCGCGGCGGTAGGCATGCAGACGCGGATCGTAGCGGCGGCTCTGGCTCACCATGTAGAGCTTGCCGGACCTCTCCGAGGCCTCCACCATCTCGCGCGCCGCATCAAGTGAATGCGCCATTGGCTTTTCGCCCAGCACGGGTATGCCCTTGCTTAGCGCCAGCACGGTAACATCCCGATGGGCCTCGGGCACGGTAACATCCACCACGAAATCCGGTTTGCACTCCGTGAGCGCGCGCTCCAGGTCGTCACCCACATGGATGTTGGCGAGCTGCAGGCGCTCGGCGGCCTCCTCCGCAACCTCGCGCCGAATGTCCACCCAACCGGCTATCTCCGCCTCAGGGTGAGTCTTCAGGTTCTCCGCCCAGGCGCGCCCCATACCGCCCGCGCCCACAATCACCGCCCGCATGCCCCGACCTCCCATGCACTGTAATCCGCTTGCCGTATGGCGCCATACGCCGCGGCGCGGCTCTTCTCCTGCGCAGGCTCAGTCTTCCAACAGATGCGGATAGGCGGCCATCACCCGCGCGATCTCGTCCTCCTGACCGGGCGAAAGATCCTCGTGCGGGTCGAGGCACCAGCGGCCGGCAAGATGGCCCTGCCGGCGCAGTGCTTCGTGGATGCCCGCGATGCAGCCGGCGAATCCGTTCGCTGCATCGAAGAGGGCCGCGTTCAGGTCGGTCCACTCCGCGGCGAGAAGCAGCGCCTCGCGGGGGACCTGCCCGGAATCGCGCCATGCGCTGAGCCGCCGATGCCACGCCACGGCGCTGCGCGTGCCCACGGCCCACTGACCAAGCAGCCCGCCACGAAATGTAACGCGAACACCGCCAAAAACATACTCGCTCAAGAGGTCCCACACGATGGCATCGTCATTGCCCGTGTAGAGGGCGACCTCTCCAGCCCGGCCGCTCTCCGCCAATGCGCGTGCTACATCCAGGGTCTGATACCGGTTAAAGGGAGCCACCTTCACGGCCACCACCGCGTCAATCTCCAGGAATCGCCGCCAGAAATTGAGCGAGAGCGGCCGACCGCCCACGGCTGTCTGGAGATAGAAGCCGAAGAGCGGCAGGACCCGGCCGACCGCGCGACAGTGCGCCAGGATCGCCGCATCGTCGGCATCTGCCAGGGCCGAGAGGCTGAGCAGACCGGCGTGGTAGCCCAACCCCGCGGCGGTCTCCGCCTCGTGCACGGCCTGCCGTGTGCGCCCGCAGATTCCCGCCACTAGTACGGGTCCCGCATCGCGCGCGGCCTCCGCTGCGAGACGCAGAACGGGGACATAGAGATTGACGCCGGGATCGCGGATGGCGAACTGGGTGGTGTGCACCCCCACCGCGATGCCGCCCGCTCCGGCCTGCAGAAAGCGGCGGGTGAGCGCGTACTGCCTCTCTTCGTCCAAGCGCCTGTCCTGGGTCAGCGCAAGCGGATGCGCGGGTATCACCATTCCAGCCATCAGGCGCTCGCGCAGCGCGTTACTCGTCATTGCATTTCCTCGATAGAACCTCTGCCTCCAGGCCACCTTGCGCCAAGCCGTGGCCGAGCACCGCAAGTCCACGCGCGGTTCCGCGACGGCCTCTGTATCGCCTGCGGAACGAACGCGAGGGCTCCCGCCTGCGTCCCAAAGACCGTATAATAGTGCATTCGCATCGCTCTCCGCGAGATCGAGAGGAGATCCGCTCCATGTCACGCAAAGGTTGGTTCTGTGTGCTTACGCTGTCGCTCCTGTCCGTGGCCGCCCTGGTTGGTATGGCCGCCAAGGCGCCGCCCGCCAAGAAGCGCCTGCTGGTGGTAACCCACACCGCCGGCTTCCGCCACTCCTCCATCCCGACTGCCGAGCAGACTCTCCAGACCATCGGCGAGCGGAGCGGCGTCTT
>CAZGLN010000054.1:2805-4253 GCA_964526545.1 uncultured Chthonomonadales bacterium | reverse complement strand
CAGAACGGCCGAAGACGTGAAGCGGATGATGACCGTGGACTACCTGAAGAATTTCGATGGCGTGGTCTTCGCCAACACCACGGGCAACATCGGCATACCCGACCTGAAGGGCTTCTGCGATTGGATAGCCAGCGGCAAGGCGCTCATCGGCGCCCATAGCGCAAGCGATACCTATCATCCGGGCGATGTGGGCGGCGACCGGAGTTTCGTGGATATGCTCGGCGGCGAGTTCCGCACCCACCACGCGCAGTGCGAGGTGGAAGCCATCGTGGAAGACCCCAAGCACCCGGCCGTGGCGCACCTCGCCCCGAAGTGGAAGATATTCGACGAGATCTACCTCTTCCAGGAGAATACGCGCCCGAAGGTGCGCAACCTGCTCAGCATGGATAAGCACCCGAACGATGGTTCGCCGCAGGCCAATCAGCCGGGCGACTACCAGATAGCCTGGTGCAAGCTGCACGGCAAAGGGCGCATCTTCTACACCTCGCTGGGACATCGCGAGGATGTGTGGGAGAACGAGAAGTACCGCCAGCACCTGCTGGGAGCCATCCGCTGGGCGCTCGGCCTGGCCAAGGGCGATGCCAAGCCCATCCTTACGCCCGCGTGGCTCACCTCCAAGTAGGCTGCTTTTAGGCGCAAGTGACGGGAGACGGGCGGCGCAGGCTTGCGCCGCCCGTACTGTTGCCAGGCGCGTGCCGACTGCTGTACGCACGCAATTTCGGGCCGATGGCTCCATTTGCAGGCTTCCACGCGCTGCAGGAACTGCAGCCAGCCCCGGCCAATGCTAGGCCCGACATTCAGGCCATTTGTACCGAACATCCGCCGCCTGATCGGTCCGCGCCATGGAGAAGAGCCGCGTCGGTCTCCTCTGGGTTCTGCGCCTGTTTGGCTGTGTCGGCCTGCTCGCCCTTGTGCCGGCAGTGATGCCTTACGGCTGGATGGATGCGCTGCATCGGGCGGCCGGGCTCGGCCCTCTTCCAGACGCACCCATCGTGCGCTACCTCACGCGCACCTCCTCCGCCCTCTATGCTTTCATCGGCCTTGTCACGCTGCTGGCCTCCTTGGACCTGGCCAGGTATGCCGCGCTGATACGCCTTCTCGGCGCGGCTTGCCTGCTCTTCGGGCCTTTCGTGTTCGTGGTGGACACCGTGGCGGCGATGCCCCCGGCCTGGCGTTTGGTGGAGGGGCCGTGGGTTACCCTCTATGGCGTGGTCATCCTCACACTTGCTTCTCGGTGTCGCCTGGCCGCCTCCTGGCCGCCGGCCAGCGCACCGCCCGAGGCCCGCGGCTAGCGGAGGCCTACACGTCGCAGAGCTGCACGGCTGCCCGGAGCGACGCCATGGGGTCCCGCTTCGGGATGAACTCGTGTGCGAAGTACCCCGTGAATTCGGTCTCCACAATCGCCTGGGCAATGCGCCGATAGTTGAGTTCCTGCGTCTCGTCTATCT
>CAZGLN010000054.1:0-2795 GCA_964526545.1 uncultured Chthonomonadales bacterium | reverse complement strand
GCACTCCGCCGGTGTGGTAGTGCGCGATGAACTCCTTGTTTTCACGGATGGTATCAATCACGTCGCCTTCCATGATCTGCATGTGGAAGATGTCGTACAGCAGTTTGAACCGCGGCGATCCGACCCGCTTGCAGAGTTCCACTCCCCACGGAGTCTTGTCGCACATGTAGTCCTTGTGGCTCCGCTTGCTGTTGAGCAGCTCCATGATCACGGTTACACCGAGCTGCTCGGCGAGCGGCATGATGCGCTTGAGCCCCGTAGCGCAGTTGGCCAGTCCTTCATCATCCGGCATGCCCGCGCGATTGCCCGAGAAGACGATCATGTTCGGCAGGCCCGCCTCCTTGATGAGCGGCAGCAGTCGCTCCGATTCGCGCACCAGCCTGTCGTGGTTTGCCGGGCGATTCCAGCCTTCCGTGATGCCGCCAGGGCCATTGGCCACCGCGCACGTGAGGCCGAACTGCTTGACAACGGGCCACTCCCGCTCGCCCAGCAGCTCAACGCTCAGTATCCCCATCTCCTTCGCGTTGCGGCAGAGGTCCTCCAGAGACATGCCGCCGTAGCACCATCGGCAAACCGATTGCTTCAGCCGCCCCTTGAGAGGTGCCGCCTCTGCAGCGGAAGCCTTGCCGACGGCGCCCGCGGCCATCACCGTCGCCGCGCCTGCCATGAGATCCCTTCGGGTAAGCCCGCTCCCCTCTGCCATCATCGCTTCTCCCTTCGCGTAATGCGTACGGTATACCACGCCATCCGCCTCGCGGCTGCCGTTAGCGGTGTCCGCATGCAGGACTGCGCGCGCGCATTGTGGAACCTCCCCTCAAGCCAAGGTCCTTGCAACCGGACTGCCGATGACTGGTGCGCCTGGTGCCTGATGACGCGCCGCCGCCCTCCGCGTTGCAGCAGAGGAGAAGAGATGTCTCATCCAGATTCCGAGAAGTCGGCCCTGCCCTCCCGCCGGGAGGTGCTGGTCGCGGCCACCGCGGCGGGAGCGGCTGCCGCCCTGATGGCCTCCGGCAACTACGCCTTCGCGCAGGGCTCCGATACCCTCAAGGTCGGTCTTGTGGGCTGCGGTGGACGCGGCACGGGCGCCGCAGCGGACGCGCTCACGGCAGATCCAGGCGCGGTGCTGACCGCGATGGCGGATGTCTACAGCGCCCAGATTGAAAACAGCCACAACAGCTTGAAGTCGGACCCGAACTTTGGCGGAAGAGTGCGCGTGCCGCCGGAGGCGCGGTTCGTGGGGTTGGATGCCTACAAGGCCGTGATAGAGAGCGGCGTGGACGTGGTGCTGCTGGCCGCTCCCCCCGGCTTTCGCCCCGCCCACATCAAGGCTGCCGCCGCGGCCGGCAAGCACATCTTCGCCGAGAAGCCCATCGGTACGGATGCGGTAGGTGTGCGTGCCTGTTTGGAAGCGCTCAAGGCCGCCAAGCCCAAGGGGAAGTGCTTCGTCTCCGGCTTCTGCTACCGCTACGCCAGCACCCACCGCGAGTTCTTCGCCCGCCTGCACGATGGCGGGCTTGGGGAGGTGCGCGCCATCCACTCCACCTATCTCACGGGACCGGTGAAGCCCATGCCGCCCGCCTCCGCCCGGCCCGCCGGCATGAGCGACGTGGAGTGGCAGGTGCGCAACTGGTACAACTTCATCTGGCTTAGCGGGGATGGGCTCATCGAGCAGGCGTGCCACAGCATTGACAAGATTGTGTGGGCCATGAAGGACGAGCCGCCGCTGCGCTGCGTGGCAACCGGCGGCAGAATCTTCCCGAACAACGAGGGCAACATCTACGACCACATAGACGTGTTCTATGAGTGGCCGAACGGCGTGCGCGCCACCATGGCCCAGCGCCAGATGCCCAACCTGCCGCACAACGATAACACGGATTACATCCTCGGCACGAAGGGCGTGGGTACGGTGCGCTTCACCTCCGCAGAGATGATTACGGATTCGCGATGGCGCACCGAGCAGCCTACAAAGTCCATGTACCTGCTGGAGCACGAGGCGCTCTTCGGCGCCATCCGCAAGGGCGAGCAGATAGACGACTCGGAGAAGATGGTGCGCTCCTGCCTGGTCGGCCTCATGGGCCGCATGGCGGCCTACACCGGCGCGCAGGTCACCTGGGAGCACATCCTCCAGTCCAAGGAAGATATCACGCCCGCCAATCTCGACTGGAACGGCAAACTGGCTATCGCCCCGATGCCCGTGCCTGGCAAGACTCCGCTCGTTTAGCGCGACGGAGGGCGGACTCCTAGCGGATCCGTGAGAAGTCGGTGGCCGTTAGGTAGACCGACTCCACCTTCACGGCGAGCCGACCCTCGCGCTCGCTCTCCTCGCGGGCCCGGTTCCACTCCGGGTCCGCGATGAAGGCGCGCCAGCTCGCGGCCGCAGCCTCCCTGCTCTTGTGCGCCAGCAGATAGATCAGCCGCTTCTCGCCCTCCACGGGTTCCACCGTAACCCAGTAGCCCACGTTGGTCATGCCGTGTTTGGCGAAGAGCTTCACCGTGTGGTTGCGAAACCGCGCGAGGAGCGCATCCATCTTCCCTGGCGCGGGCGTATAGGTCCTCAGCTCGAAGACCTTGCCCTCCTGCGCCGGGCTCTCCGCCGGACGCGCCAGGAGCGTTGCGCCGATTGCCGCCATCCCCGCCGCCGATGCTGCAATTACAAGCAGTCGCTGCATTACCGACCTCCTCATACACATCTGTCCGACGGTATCACGTTGGCCCTTCCTCGTCAACGCCCACCGGCAGATTGGGTCGTGTCAACTGGAGTGTGTAATTAGGTTTTGAGCGTCTCTCTCTGCTCG
>CAZGLN010000053.1:14405-17889 GCA_964526545.1 uncultured Chthonomonadales bacterium | reverse complement strand
AGCCGCACGCGCGCGGGCCTGCGCACTGAGCGCCGCGAAGTAGGCCGTCTGGATCTGGTAGGTCACATCCTGTTGTGCTGCTCGGATGGCATTGGCAGACGCTTGCTTCGCGGTGAGGGCTGCTTGGTACGTGCGCTCGAGCCTTCCGCCAGTGAAGAGAGGTGCCATGGCCATGAGACCCAGACTGAGGGCGGGTCTGTCCGGGACGGTACGCAAGAAAGGAGGATCCGCTGAGGAAGGCGCGCTGAGCGTTGCGCCCATGGATGACGCGGTCCCGAGCCCTACCGCGGAGAGACTCGGGAGCAAGTGCGCCCGCGCCGCGCGTGCGCCTTCGTGCGCCAGGCGATCCATCGCGAGCTTCTCCAAGACGAGCGGACTGTGGCGAAGAGCGATACCTATGGCCTGCTCTAGGCTGATGTTTCCCTGGACATTTGGGGGTGTGATCGTCTGAGCGCGCGCTCGTGCGTCTGCACCGCTGGCGAGGAGAAGCGCGACGCATACACCTGCAAGAAAGGGCCAATGCGTGCGGACAGGCGCGTAGAATTCGCGACCAAGCCGCGTGCGATTGCGGTGGCACGTTTGACAAGGCATACGGATTGTTCCTTGTGCTGTGAGAGCGACGGGACAGGGTGACAGGCATGCGGTGCGAGCCGCATTGCCGATTTCGGAGTGAATTAGGCTACAGGAGGATTCAGCGGGGGAGCGGCGGGCCGCGCAGAGTAGGGGGAGAACGAAGGGCGCCCTGTGGGCGGGAGGGCGCATCGGCGGATGGGACCTCGACGGCCGCGTTGACTATCAGCCCATCATCCGACCAGCGGGCCACGCAGCCCTCCGGTGGCTCGGGTCGAGGGCTGACGGGCTGCGTGCGCTCCTCCTGCCCGCGCACGAGAAGGAGGCAGGTACTCTCAGAGCGTACTACCGAGGAACCCAGCGAGGGAGCATCGGCGTGCTTCGGCGCGCAGCAAGCATGGTCCGCCCGCATGGGCTGTGCGGCCACAGGCATCCCGCGGGCGCTGTCCCGCAGGACGGTTGGGCACGATGCGGGGCAGGGTGCGCCGTTTCGGCAGGTCCATACCGCGCTCTGGACCGTTGAGGTAGAGGCGAGCAGGAGTGCCATCAGCGCGTGGAGAACGCGGACGGCAGTCACGGCGGAACGACGAGTGTTCGGCACCCTGCCCATTACTTTTGGAACCTCGTACCGCGATTATAACACACCTGTAACTAAAGCAACCGCAAGCCACTGCACGGACAGCCGAGGATTCGTGGCAAGGTGACGGACACATTGGCGGGAGGAGAACATGACTCAGCGCGCGGGCCGAGTGGTCTGTCCTCGATGCGGATCCAACAACTTTGACACCGTGGATACATGCTGGAAGTGCGCTACCCCGCTCGGCAAGAACTCAACTCCCATTACACCTGCGGTGCCGCAACCTCCTGCGGCAGGCACCGTTCCTACCGCCGCACAACCGGCCGCTGCAGCACCAGTCTCAGCCGCCACATCGCATGCGGATCGCGGCAATCCGTCAACCGCCAACTGGGCGGCGTTTTGGCTTGGGGTGCTGATGCCCTATTTCGGGGCGCCGATTGGGCTGGCATTCATGATGTGCGATGACAGACGGCGCCAGGAGGTTGGGCGATGGTGCCTGTTGTGGAGCGCGGTGGGACTGGTTGCTCACGGATTGGTGACGGCGCTGCTGCTTATCGGCATGCGAGAGTACTTGATACTAATCATGAAGAGCGTGGGAGGAGCGGCTGAGCGGGGCATGATTGGAGGACCGATGCTCTTGCTCTAGGTGGCATGATGGACTCGGTCAGTGTCTTCTTCTCGGTTCGCCTCGACCCACAGGTCGCGAACCAGATCTGAGGCCGATCGCAGGGATCGAATGCGTCCCACGCCTGTGCCATCTGGTCAACGGCGCCGGTCATGCCAATCCGAGGGGCGGTGTCTTCGTAGCGGAAGATTGGCAATCCGTTCACGGTGCGCGCCACTACGTCTCCTTCGCCCGGTCGGATGCCTTCGGGTGGAAAGCCGGCCGCCTCCCACTCCTCGATTGTTTGGTTGCGAAGCACCCGATGTGGAGCCTGGGACCACCCGCCGCTGAAGCAGATAGTCAGAGATGTGTCGGCTGCCTTTGCGCGGAGTAACCGCATCTTATAGTCCGGGTGGGCGGCGCTCTCTTGGGTAGCGACGAAGCGCGTTCCCAGCATCGCTCCGCCCGCACCTCTGCTAAGCGCCATGCGTATATCCGCGCCCGTTGCGATTCCTCCGGCTGCGATCAGCAGCGCATTGGGCAGTGATGCGGCGACTTCGGACAAGAGCATGCGCAGCGGGCTGGTGCTCCGCACGTGCCCGCCCGCCGCGACGCCCTGGAGGATCACGGCATGCGCGCCCGCCTCGAGTGCAGCCTCCGCCCCGCGCGCACTTCCGGCCTGAACCAGGCAGATCGCCCCGGACTTCCGTATCTCACGGATAGCGGTGGCATCTAGCCCCCAGGAGAGTGAGACAATCGGCACTCGCGCGGCAAGAATCGCCGGCAGCGCCTTCGGTGGGAAAGCCAGCACGAAGTTGACCATGAAGGGTCTGGTGGTGAGCGAGCGAAGCCTCCGAACTGCGGCGATGGCATCCTCCTCTGCCATCCAAGTAAGCCCTAGGCTGCCGAGGCCTCCCGCGTTTGAGACGGCTGCAGCGAGCTCCGGAGTGGCTATGCTGCCCGTAGGCGCCTGGATGAGAGGGATCTCGATGCCGAGCAGACGAGCCAGGGCTTTAGCATGAGGACGCATCTTAAGGGCACCCCTTCGATGCCTACCGCATCACGCGGCGGGCACGAACTCCGCGCAGGCCATGCCGAAATACGTAGGAGCCTCGTACGAGAGGAGTTCGGATCGAAAGGCCCCGCTGCTGAGAATGCCATGGAGCATGAGGAGCGGCCAGTAGCTGTCCACCATGGCGGAGTCCACCCAGTCCCTGCGCCATCTTCGCAGCCTGTGTAGAGCGTTATCTTTGATGGCCTGACAGACCTCCGCATCATACTCCGCCGACGTGGCCGAAAAGCCGTAGGGTCCATCCAGATGGTGTCCGTGACCGTGGTCCACGCTGCAGATGACACCGACGCGCCTCTGGCTGCGTTCGGCCGCTTGAGCGATAGCTTCTCCCGCCCGGACGAGACGTGCCCTTGAGACGTAGTCACTGGGACAGACCACGACGACTTGGGGAGGCGGGTCCCAGCGGGCGCCCATGAACCAGAGTGGGATGATAGTGGCGAAGTCCAGCGGGAATATCCTCGCCGGGTTGAAATCGCCGTCAACCGATGCGACCACGTTAGGTACGTCTCGTTCATTCAACGCCAGGGCAATGTGTGCGGCAAGCGGCATGTCCACCGGGTGAAGGGCGCCGATGGTGCCTCCGGGCCCGGCGAGTTCACCGACAGCCAATTCACCTACGCTCACACAGATTCTGCGGTGGCATGCGATCCCATGGGGAGTC
>CAZGLN010000053.1:2394-14327 GCA_964526545.1 uncultured Chthonomonadales bacterium | reverse complement strand
GGTTCGCCATCTGCCAGCTCCGGAACGACTGCGCCACCATGCGGTGCGATGCATGCCCAGGCAATCATCTACGCTCTCAACGTGGTTGGCATCTATAGATCGCGCTCCACGATGTAGCTCGAGATTGCCCTGAGCGGCTCCGCGGCGGATCCAAAATCGCGGAGGGCGTCTATGGCTCTGCAGGCCTCCTCCCGTGCTCGCCGACGGGATTCCTGCAGACCGTACAGGCGGGGGTAAGTAGCCTTTGCGCGTCCTTCATCGCTGCCCACCGGCTTGCCGATCTTCTTCTCGTCGCCCACAACGTCCAGAATATCATCCGCAATTTGGAAGGCGAGACCGACGGACTCACCGTACACAGCCAGCGCCTGCTTTTGCCAAGGTGCAGCCCCGCAGAGCGTAGCGCCGGAGAGAACCGAGGCTGTCAGCAGAGCGCCTGTCTTGTGGGCGTGGATGTAGGCCAGTCCCTCCTGGGTTACGGGCTGACCCTCGGACTCCATGTCAACCACCTGCCCGCCGACCATTCCCCAGGTGCCGGAGGCCCTGGCCACCAGGCGGATAGTCTCCACGACATCGGCGGCAGGCACGCTGCTGACGTTCGAGGCGATCCACTCAAAGGCAAGAGCGAGGAGAGCATCGCCGGCCAGCAGAGCCATGGCCTCGCCATACACCTTGTGGTTTGTAAGGCGTCCGCGCCGGTAGTCGTCATCGTCCATGCAGGGAAGGTCGTCATGAATGAGCGAGAAGACGTGAATGCACTCCAGGGCGCAGGCCGTGGGCAGCACGGATCGCGGGTCGCCGCCCACAGCCTCGGCCCCGGCCATCACAAGAATTGGGCGTATGCGCTTGCCAGGCGCAAGCACGCTGTAGCGAATGGAATCGTGGAGCCTTTCGGGCTTGGCAGAGAGAGGCGGCAAGTTGTCGGCAAGGTAGGCCTCGACCCAGGCCCGACGCTCTTCGAGGTAGGCGGATAGGTTCATTCAGCGCCTCACGCAGATGGCTTCATTATAGAACGCGAAGGCGCCGACTTCTCTGAGGACCGAGAACTGGTTTTGGAGAGCCGAACCGGAGGCGCATGCCCACCGAGCCGCCGAACCATCGTCACGGCGTGCCGCACGCGGCGAACCTGCCGCCACTATGTGCGTTGAGCGAGCACCCTCCGCTCGTATTCCCGCACCTGCTCCAGCCAGCAGGCGCCCGAGGGCACACCCATGCGCTCACAATAGGCATCCCAAACCGATCCGAACGGCAGAGTCTTGATCTCCTCCAGCAGCGCGAGGCGCGTGGTGAAGTCCGCGGAGTCCTCGGCGGCACGTAAGCGGTCCGTCGGCTCAAGCAGGGCAAGAAGCAGCGACTTAATCATGGACCGCGTGCCGATGACCCACGCAGCGACCCGGTTGATGCTCGCATCGAAGAAGTCGAGTCCGATGTGTACTCTCCGGAGCAGGTTGTGTCGCACCAGTTCCTGACCGATCGCTTCCAGGTCATCGGAGAGGATGACCACGTGGTCGCTGTCCCAGCGCACCCCGCGGCTCACATGGAGCAGCATCTCGTCGAGGAAGAGCAGGATACTGCTGATCTTGTCCGCGATGGTCTCGGTGGGGTGGAAGTGCCCGGCATCAAGGCAGAGCAGAAGGTTCTTGGAGCGGTTGGTGATGGCGTAGCTCAGGTAGAACTCGTGGGAGCCCACTACGTAGCTTTCCGAGCCGATGCCGAAGAGCTTGCTCTCAACGCAGTCAAGGTTGTAGTTAGGATCCAGCGGCTCGGCGAAGAGCTCGTCCAACGAGCGCCGCAGTATCTCTCTCGGCTTCATGCGGTCAACCGGCACATCCTTGTAACCATCGGGTATCCACACGTTGGTTACGCAAGGCGAGCCCAGCGCCCGCCCCATGGCCTCACCGATCTTGCGGCAGGCGATGCCATGCTCCACCCAGAATCGCCGGATGCCCTCGTCCCGGTGGCTGAGGGTGAATCCGTCGTCGGCCTTGGGATGCGAGAAGTAGGAGGGATTGAAGTCCATTCCGAGTCCGGCGGCCTTGGCCCAGTCTATCCAGCGCGAGAAGTGCTCCGGTGCCAGCGCGTTCCGCTCGACCCGCGTGCTGCCGGTCTCGGCATAGATGGCATGCAGGTTTAGGCGATGCTTTCCGGGGATGAGGCTGTAGGCCATGTCGAGGTCAGACCGGAGCTCGTCGGCGTTGCGCGCCTTGCCAGGGTAGTTACCCGTGGCCTGAATGCCTCCCCCTGTCAGGCCCTCGTCCGTCTCGAATCCGCCGACATCGTCGCCCTGCCAGCAGTGCAGCGAGATGGGGATCGTCGCCAATCTCTGCAGCGCGGCATCCGTATCGACTCCATATTCCGCATAGCGCTCCCGCGCCAGGTCGTAGGCACTCGAACTCATCACTTTCCTCTAGGTTGGATTGTTCACACGACTTCGCCACACGTTCCCTCATCTCCTTGCTGGCGGCTTAGGCTTCGAACTGCAGGCGGCTCGAAGGGTAGAATAGGCAGCACTTCCATGCGCTACACAGCTCCTCCTCACATGCACGATGTCCTCCCCGTCGCTCCGCCCAAGGAGCGGTGGCTGCATTCGGCTCGGTGGCAATACGTGGAGGGCGTCTTTCGCGACGTCTGCCGCTCGTTCAACTACCGCGAAATCCGCACACCCGTTATGGAGCAGACCGAGCTCTTCACACGCACGGTTGGCGAAGGCACGGACATCGTGTCGAAGGAGATGTTCACCTTCACGGATAGAGGCGGCCGGAGTATGACGCTCCGCCCAGAGGGCTCCGCGCCGGTGGTGCGCGCCTACCTGCAGCGGGGTTTGGCCTCGGAAGGCGCGGTCTGCAAGCTCTACTATGTGATGACGATGTACCGCTACGAGCATGGGCAGCGTGGCCGTTACCGCGAGCACCAGCAGACGGGAGTTGAGCATCTCGGCGCGGCGCATCCGAGCGCGGATGCGGAGGTGATCTCGCTCGCGATGGAGTTCTACAGGCAGTTGGGACTGGCTGGCGCGGAGCTGCGGCTGAACTCGATCGGCTGCGCCGAATGCCGGCCTGCCTATCGAGAGGCCCTGCTGGAGTATGCCCGTCCAAGACTGGATGCAATGAGCGCAGACAACAGGGCAAGGTTCCACACAAACCCGCTGCGCATGCTGGACAGCAAGGACCCGGCGGACCGGCAAGCACTCGCGGGCAGCCCGCGCCTAACAGACTTCCTTTGCGAAACGTGTGCGCGGCACTTCGCGGATGTAAGCAGCTTTCTTGAGACGCTTGGCATCCCGTACCAGCTCGATCCCTACCTCGTGCGAGGATTCGATTACTACAATCGAACGACTTTCGAGATTGTGCATCCCGAGCTAGGAGCGCAGAATGTGATCGGCGGCGGTGGGCGATACGATGGACTTGCCGAGCAGCTCGGCGGCCCGCCCACTCCTGGAGTGGGTTTCGGCATCGGCACGGAACGCTGCCTGATTGTGCTCGAACAGCTCGGGGTGGAGCTGCCGCTGGATCAGGAGATACCCGAGGTCTATGTGGCCGCCCAATCCGATGCGCAGCGAATGGCCGCCTTTGCGCTCGCCCATCGGCTTCGGAGGGCAGGATTGCGGGTTGAGGTGGATACGGCGGGGCGAAGCCTTAAGGCACAGATGAAGGCAGCCGATAGGGCCGGCGTGGAGTGGGTGGTCTTGATAGGTGAGGAGGAGCTGGCAGCCGGCGAGGCCACGCTGAAGCCGATGCGCCGTGAGGGCGCGGCGAGGCGGGTCGCCCTGGAGGATGTGTTGGCGGAGGTGCGCGGATGCGCAGTTTGAGGGCGCGCAATCAGCGGGTTGAGCGAGACCGGCGGGCACAGGCGAAGACGCCAGACCGCGGCCTAGATAGCGGAAGGTTCCGCGTGATGATCGTTGCGCATCGGCCCAGGTACCGTGCGCGTGCCCTTAGGGCAGCGGACGGCCCGGGTTGGCTGGTGACTGCCTTGCTCAATCGGCAGGATCCCATCGGCATGCTGCACCAGAAGCTGGCGCACGTGCTGGTTATCTCTGTGGATACGGTGACTAATCGAAACATCGGTTACCTGCGTGCGGTCCAACCGCTGCGCTCGGAGGGGCTCCGCGTGATTGGGATCTTCGGTGAGCAGACAGAAGCGGATTCCCTGCAGGAGCAGTGCGATAGCGTCGTGGTGGCGCCGTGGCGCACGGCCGACCTGCGCCGGAATCTCAACCTCATCGCCGTGCAGCATGGCTTTGCGCCGGCGGTGGAGGGTAGAGACGACGACAAGGACGTCGACTCTGACGACGCCTGAGTTAGGGTCCAGCGGCATAAAGTAAGGCGAGGGGGTAATCGTCAGCCTTGGAATCATGGCAGCGCACGCACTGGTGCGGTGAACCGCGCCTGGCCCACGTGGGTCAGGTAATCACACTTAACGGCTGGGCGCAGAGCATTCGCGACCATGGCGATCTGGTGTTCATTGATCTGCGCGACCGCACGGGCATCGTTCAGCTGCGTGCCGACGCGGCGGAATCCGGCGAGATGGTGCATGCCGCCGCGGCGGTGAAGCCGGAATTCGTGCTCTCCGTCACCGGCGAGGTGCGGCGGCGAGCGGCGGGGATGGAGAATCCGAAGCTGGCCACCGGGGATGTGGAAATCGAGATTACGCGGCTGGAGGTCTTGAACACCTGCCGTCAGCCGCTCCCGTTCCAACTGAGTGACGAGGCCCAGATGGCGCAGGTCAACGAGGAGCTCCGCGTAAGGTACCGCTATCTCGACCTGCGGCGCCCCTGGATGCAGCGCATGCTGAGGCTTCGGCACGACGTGGTGGCTCTGATCCGGGAGTATCTGAATGCCAGGGACTTCCTGGAGATCGAGACACCCATCTTCACGAAGTCCACACCGGAAGGCGCCCGCGACTATCTAGTGCCTTACCGGCTGCAGCCAGGCCTCTTCTATGCACTGCCCCAGTCGCCTCAGCAGTATAAGCAGCTGCTCATGGTGGGAGGGTGCGAGCGCTACTACCAGATAGCCAAGTGCTTCCGGGACGAGGCGCAGCGAGCCGACCGCCAGCCTGAGTTTACGCAGCTGGACCTGGAGATGTCGTTTGTTTCGCAGGAAGATGTGCTGCAGACAGCCGAGGGATGCCTGACGCACGTTATTGAGACCTTGCGAAGCCGCGGCGTAACGGAGAAGCGGCTTGCTCAAACGCCCTTTCCGCGCCTCTCCTATGACGAGGCAATCAGCCGCTTCGGCTCCGACAAACCCGACCTCCGTTTCGGTCTGGAGCTGGTGGATTGCGGCCCCATGCTGCAGGATACCCAGTTCGCCGTGTTTCGTGGGGCGCTTGATGCCGGCGGCCAGGTGAAGGCGCTGCGCTATCCTGGCGGCGGCTCACTCTCGCGCAAGGAGATAGACGAACTCGCGGGGTTGGCGCGTGAGTTTCGCGCCAAGGGCATGGCGTACATTCTGCTTGAGACCGCGGAGGAGGCAGCCGCCAAGGCTGCCACCGGCGCGCAGTACACCGAAGTGCCGATGGCCTCCGGGGAGATGCTCATGGCGAGAGGTCCCGCCGCGCGCTACCTCTCGGGGCAGGAGCTGGCCGAAATATGCAGCGCCGCCGAGGCCGCGGCCGGCGATCTGCTGCTCTTCCTCGCGGATTCACCGAAAGTCGTGGCCGCCGCCCTTGGACGGCTTCGCCTGGAGATTGGGAAGCGGCTGCAGCTGGCCGATCCGCACACGCTCTACTTCTGCTGGATTGTGGACTTTCCCCTTGTGGAGTGGAACGAGGAGGAGGGGCGGTGGGATGCCTCTCATCATCCGTTCACCATGCCCCACGAGGAGGATATCCCGAGACTGGCGACCGATCCTGGATCCGTCCGCGCGCAGTGCTACGATATCGTGTGCAACGGCATGGAGTTCGCCTCGGGCTCCATCCGAATCCACAGGCCGGACATCCAGGCACAAGTATTCGCCCTGCTCGGCATCGGTCCTGAGGAGCAGCGGAGACGCTTCGGGCACATTCTGGACGCTTTCGCCTATGGCGCGCCGCCGCATGGAGGCATTGCGCCCGGCATCGATCGCCTCGTGATGCGTCTGATGGACACCGAGAACATCCGGGAGGTGATGGCGTTTCCAAAGCTCGGCGCGGGCATAGATCCGTTGATGGGCGCACCTTCCGAGGTGGACCCAGCGCAGCTCGAAGAGCTTGGACTGCGCATAGTTGCGCCGGACTAGCCAGCGTGATGCGCGCCGCGCGGTCAGTCCTAGAGGGATGGCGTTGGCCGGAGAACCGGGCAAAAAGCGCAACGCTTGCGGAAACGGCCCCCGACAACAACGCTACGGCGAGAACGCCGGGAGATCTCTATCCGAGCGCGGCAATCCTCACGCGGCGCGGCATCCTCGCTGCAGGCCTTGCTGGAACGCTGCTCGGCCCAAGCCCACCATGGCTAACGCAGGCTCATTCCAGAACCAGCCTCATCCTGCTCTGGATGGATGGGGGAGCCAGTCATCTCGATACTTTCGATCCCAAGCCGGAAGCCCCTCCGGACTTCCGCGGACCGTTCCGCGCCCTGCGGACAAACGTGCCTGGGCTCTACTTCTGCGAGCATCTGCCCAGGCTGGCAGCGATGGCGGACCGCCTTGCCATTCTGCGAGGGGTTAGCCACGCGGAGACCAGACACCAGAGGGCGCGCAACCTGCTGATGAACGCATGCTTGCCGCCTGCCTGGTTGAATGCCCTTCGCAAGCAGGAGGCCGCCAACCCCGCGAGTAGGCCAGATGGGCTATGTGCCGCTACTGGATCGAGCGCGGAGATCTCCTCCCTCAATCCAACGCTGGACCTGGCACGGCAGAGTGACTGCCTGACCTTTCAGAGTGCTTGTGAAATGGCCTTCCATCAGGTCGCTGCCGGCTCGCCCCTCGTGATTGTTTCGATGCATGGCTGGGACACGCACGTGGATGCCTTTCAGCGGCTCAAATCTCATCTGCTGCCAGAGCTGGACCAGGCGTTCTCCAGCCTGCTTCGCAACCTGGAGCGGAGCGGGATGCTCGCAAGCACGCTGGTTGCGTGGGTGGGCGAGTTTGGGCGCACACCGCAGATAAACCGTTGGCCAGCCCCCGGCCGCGACCACTGGTCCAACGCGATGTGCGTGGTTCTTGCCGGAGCGGGAATCCAGGGCGGCACGGTGGTTGGCGCCACCGATAAGTTGGGAATAGCCGCGGTGGATCGGCCGATACACATTGAGGAACTTGGGGCCACCATGCAGGAGGTGCTCGGCGTGGCACACCCAGCCACCAGAAGGGCTGCACCTCCGCGCGGTGCTTACGGATGCCCAGGAGTTCCGTTACGTCAGGTACTGAAGCGGTAAGGCGAGGAAGCGTATTGCAGGCTGTACGCTCTCACGGCGATGGTGCGACGGCCGCAGCACAAAGGCTCGGCGCGAGCGCCGAGCCTCGCACTAAGTACCGGCACGCGTAACGACTAGGCCTCGGCCTCCTCGGGCTGATAGACGACCCAGTCGCCGTTGCCTACGTACTCGATAATCGCGCCGCAGCCGTCGCATTTGGCGCGCGAGTCGCGGCCGGCTCCAACGGGAGGCGCTTTTGGCTCGCCCGTGTAACGGCAGCGCGGCCTTAAGGGCTTGCCGCACACGGGACAGCGGCCGAACATCGGGGGAATGCTCAGGTCACTCGAGACCGCTCCGGGAGCGATTTCACTGGTGGTCATCAAGTGCTCTCCATCCTGCTTATGAGCTAGTAAGAGATCGGACAGAAGCGCAGCCGTCTAAAGGCTGTTTGACTGTGCTTTCCGACCTTCCTATAATACATCCATGCGGCCGGACCTGCAACCCATGCATCGCGAAGTGGAGATCACACGCTGGAACGGATCCGACCGGGCCGATTTTGGCGATGTTGTCGCCGTCGAGGAGCCACTGGAGATCCGCGTCAACGGCGAGCCGTGGGTCGTAACCATGCGGACGCCCGGACATGAGGCGGAGTTGGCTGCCGGCTGGTTAATCTCCGAGGGCGTGCTCACCTCTCTTTCCCAGCTTTACGATATCACCCAGTGCGCCGATCCCGCCTTCCCGAATGTGCGCAACATCGTGACCGTTTACATGGATCTGCAAGGACAGGAGGGTAGGGAGAGTCACTCCAGGCAGCGATACGCCACTTCGTCCTGCGGGCTGTGCGGCAGAGCGGCCATCGAGTCCGCGCTGGCCGCGATGAAGCCTCGAAACAGCGCACCGAGCATCAGCCGGGCTCTCCTCGCATCGCTCCCCGACCGCCTGCGGGCGGGCCAACATGTCTTCGACCGCACCGGCGGATTGCACGCGGCGGGACTCTTCGCACCGACCGGAGACTGTCTTGCTGTTCATGAGGATATAGGCAGGCACAACGCCGTTGACAAGGCGATTGGAGCGGCATTTCTGATGGAGCGCTGGCCCCTGCACCGTTCCGCGCTGGTCATCAGCGGCCGGGCCGGATTCGAGATAGTGCAGAAGGCGGCCGCTGCGGGGATTGGAGTTGTCTGCTCCGTTTCGGCTCCTTCTTCTCTGGCAGTGGATGTGGCTCGCGCGATGGATATGGTCCTTGCCGGCTTCGTGCGAGACGGCTCCATGAATATCTACGCGGGCGCACACCATGTTGAAAACTGAGAAACGCAGTTTTCCCCTCGTAATGGCGGCCGTACTTGCGCTTGCTCTGCAATCAGCCAGCAGGGCATCCGGCGAGGGGCTCCGGCAGAAGATAGATACGCTCCTTTCGTCACCGGACCTTGCTGGCGGTATCCAGGGAGTGATCGTGCGGTCGCTGGCGGATGGGTCGGAATGGTACTCACGCGGCGCAGACCTTCTCTTTATGCCGGCGTCCAATCAGAAGTTGCTCACATCCGCCGCTGCCCTGCATCTGCTGGGACCCCAGTTTCGCTTCACCACACGTCTCTGCTCCCGGGCGGTGCCCGACCGGGACGGAACCCTGGCCGGCGATCTCTACCTGGTAGGGTCCGGGGATCCGCTGCTATCGGACAGGGATCTCGCAGGAATGGTGCGTTCCCTTCGCCAGGTTGGTGTGCGTCGTGTAGCGGGCCGGGTTGTGGCGGATGCCTCGTTGTTCACCGGAGACACGCTCGGCGCGGCCTGGTCCTGGGACTATCTGTCGCACTACTACGCGGCGCCGGCCTCCGCGCTCAATCTCAACAAGAACGTGGTCGGGCTCCGCCTGGCTCCTGCGAAGGCAGCGGGCGATCCACCCACGGTCACGGTTGAGCCCGCCGGCGCTCCTGTGCATGTGATCGTGACGGCCAGGACCGGCGGCCCGAGTGCTCCGACGGCCCTCTCCATCGAGCGACGGCTTGGCAGGGGCTGGATCGAGGTCGGCGGGACCATTGCGCAAGACGCGCCGGATGCGCAGCGCGGACCGCACTGGGTTACTGTGCCGGACCCGCCGCTCTTCGCGGCATCCGTTTTGACAGAGCAGCTGCGTCAGGCCGGCATCCGGGTGGAGTGGGAACCGGATTTCGGCACAGCCCCGTCGGATGCGAGCCCGCTGGTGGAACACGCGAGCGTGCCGCTGGCCGAGCTGCTGCCTCTGCTGAACAAACCGAGCGACAACCTGATTGCCGAGTGTCTCCTTCGCGCGGTGGGAGCACGCGCAGCCAAAGAGGGGAGCGTGGAGGCCGGTGCACAAGCCGCGGTCGAGTGGTTCCGTTCGCTCGGGCTGCCCCAGGGCGGGTGCAGGATCGTGGATGGCTCGGGTCTCTCGCGTCTAAATCTGGTGTCGCCGAGATTGCTCGCCGGATTGCTCGAGCAGATGGCGAGACGGCCCGATTTCGACGTGTTCAAGAACTCTCTGCCAATCGCGGGCAAGGATGGCACACTCCGCAATCGTCTGCGATCTACCGCTGCCGAAGGCAACCTGAGAGCGAAGACCGGCTACATCGGCTACGTGAGCAGCCTGAGCGGCTACCTGCACACCCGGTCTGGCGAGCCGCTGCTGGTGGTCATCTTGATGAACCATCATCTCTGCCCACCCGCGGCCGCGCGAGCCGTTCAAGACAGCATTATCCAGGCGCTTGTCGAGGCGGAGGGCAAGCCGGAGTGAACGTGCGCGCCGCGGTCATTCCCGCGCCCATGCGGGAGGTGGAGGTCCGCTCCATTCCCGTCGGTGAACTCCCTGCAGGCGGTGTCTGGCTCCGTACTCTGGCCTCCGAAGTCTGTGGCACGGATGTGCACCTCTGGCATGGGCGGCTCTCCGGCGTGCCTTATCCGCTGATACCGGGGCATGTGAGCGTGGGTGAGGTGGTCGAGATCGCCGGAGAAGTCCACGACGTCCTGGGTCGGCCCTTGCGGCTAGGAGACGTGATCACGTTTCTGGATGTGCATGGAACGTGCAACCGCTGCTGGTTCTGCCTGGTGGCGAAGGCAACCACGCGATGCCCGGAACGCAAGGTCTATGGCATCACCTACGGAGCGGCGGATGGCTTGCTTGGAGGTTGGAGCGAGCGCATTCTGCTTCTGCCGGGTGTACACGTTGTACCGCTTGCTCCGCAGGTGGATCCCGATCTCTGGATTGCCGCCGGATGCGGTCTGCCGACGGCGCTTCATGCGGTGGATCTTGCGGGCATTCGGCTGGCCGAAAGCGTTGTCGTGCTCGGAGCGGGTCCAGTCGGCCTTGCGGCCTGCGCGCTCAGTGCTGCCAGTGGCGCCGGCCTCGTAGCAGCCGTGGATATGGCTCCGCTGCGTCTCGCGGCGGCGCGTGGTATGGGCGCCGACTGCGTGGTGGACGCCAGGGAGGATCCCGTGCAGGCCGTCAGCGGGCTGACTGGTGGGCGGGGCGCCGATGTGGTGATCGAGGCGACCGGCAATCCCCAGGCGGTCACTCTGGCATGCGATCTTGCACGCGATGGAGGCCGGTGCGTGATTGTGGGCCAGTACACCGATGCGGGGGATGTGCCGCTCAATCCGCACCGCCAGATTAACCGGAAACACCTGACGGTTCAGGGATGCTGGGGGAGCGACTTCAGCCATTTCTGGCGCAGCATGGAGGTTTTGGCCCGGCTCCGGGACCGATTCGCGTGGCGCTCCTCCATTACGCGTCGCTATTCACTGGAGGAGGCAGGCGAAGCCTTGCGCGACGTGGAGGCGCGCCGTGTGGTGAAGGCGGTGATAGATCCAACAAGACGTTCGCTGGCTTCCTAGAGCACCACGCGCCGCGCCGTCTCCATCCCCGGCAGCACCCGCAGACAAGCCAGCAGCTCGTCGCTGATTGGATCGTCCACCAGCAGGACCATCAGCGCCCGTCCACCCACCTTCTCTCGGCCTAGATGGAGCCCGGCGATGTTCACGCCCGCGCTGCCCAAGAGGGTACCTACAGCGCCGATCATGCCGGGGCGGTCCTGGTGGACCGTCATCAACATGATGCCCTCCGGCGGAATGTCCACGCGGTAACCGTCCACGTGTACGATGCGGATGTCTGAGGAGCCGAAGACTGTGCCGCAGATTGTCCTGGGGCCGGCGCTGGTGGTTACCTTCACCGTGAGCATCTGGCTGTACTCGGACAGCACGTTGGACACGGCTTCGGTCACTCGAATGCCTCGCTCCGTGGCGAGCAGCGGCGCATTTACCAGGTTTACAGGGTCGGAGAGGATTGGCGAAAGCAGGCCGGCGAGTACGGATCGCGTAACCGCGCCGGTGGGAATCTCGGAAAAATCGCCCTGAAAGTGTATCTCCACGGTCTCGACGGGATGGCCCCGGCCCTCGAGGTCGCGCGCGAGCTGGGCATGCAGGCTGCCGATCTTCTCCCCAAGCAGCAGGTAAGGCTGGGCGACAGCCATGGATTCCGCGCTAAGAGCCGGCATATTGACCGCCGAGCGAGCCGGCCGCCCGTGCAGGACGTCTATGATCTGCTCCGCAATATCCACGGCGACATTCACCTGGGCCTCCTCGGTGGAGG
>CAZGLN010000053.1:0-2352 GCA_964526545.1 uncultured Chthonomonadales bacterium | reverse complement strand
TTGTCCGGCGGCACAGGCTCCTTCGCGAAGGTGTCGAGCGCCGCGCCCGCCACTTTGCCGGCACGGATGGCATCCGCCAGGGCCGCCTCGTCTACCAGGCCGCCGCGAGCGCAGTTTACTATTCGCACGCCGTCGCGCATCCTCTGCAGCTGGGCTTCACCAATCAGGCCCCTGGTCTCTTCGTTTAGCGGCACATGGAGGCTGATGTAATCGCTTCCGGTGAAGACATCGTCCAGGGTAACCAGACGGACGCCATGCTGCTGCGCGAGTTCCTCGTTCGCATAGGGATCGAAGGCGATCACGTTCATTTCGAAGGCCCGCGCGCGTCGCGCGACTTCCATCCCAATCTTGCCCAGGCCGATGATTCCCAACGTCTTGCCGTAGACTTCCGCTCCGACGAGGTTCTTGCGGTCCCATCGTCCGGCGCGCAGGCTGGCATCCGCCTGAGGTATGCGGCGCGCCAGCGCGAGGAGCATGGCGATGGTGAGTTCAGCGGCGGCGATGGTGTTCCCCTGGGGTGAGTTCACCACGAGGATGCCCCGCTCCGTAGCGGCGCGCACGTCTATGTTGTCAACCCCCACACCCGCCCGCCCGACAATCTTCAGGCGGGATGCCCTAGCAAGAATCTCCGCAGTCACCTTGGTCTCGCTGCGCACCGCGAGCGCATCGTATTCGCCGATGCACTCCGCAAGCGCGTCGGCCGTGAGACCTGTTCGAACATCAACTTCTGCAGCGGTGCGCAGGCGCTCGATACCAGCCTGGGCTATGGGATCGGCGACAAGAACGCGATACATCCATTCCTCCGACGGGGATAATGAGTCAGAGTACCGGACGGCTGGGAGTGGAGTCAACGCGAGGGAAGCGTCGTCGGAGCGGCGGATTCTTGCAGATGTAGGAGGGGAGGGAAGGCATATAGCCCCCGCTCAACGCCTTCCCTTCCCTGAGGTGCGTCGGCCGCATCCATACTCGGCAGTTTCTACAGGAGGAGACCGGACGCGGCACGACGCCGCTCGGCTATACGCTTTTCGTGCCGGCTTCGCTCCTGAATCCCGGGGGATATTGCGCATTTGCAGGGAGCAGGGCCGGGATTGGATGGGCGCCGCCAAGCTCTTCCCACGAGACGTTGCTAGGAATTACCACTCGGATGGCAGAACAGTATCCTGTCACCGGGTGATGGGAAAGCCCGGCTTAACGAGGAGATGACGCCATGATGAGAGTGGCGATCGTGGGCGCTGGGGGAATGGCGAAGGCACATGCGGGCTGTTACGCTAACATTCCTGGCGCAAAGGTTGTAGGAGTCTGCGATATCCGGCCAGATGCCGCGGAGAGCCTGGCGAGCGCACATGGCGCACAGGCCTTCGGCGACCTGGATACCATGCTAAAGGCGGCGAAGCCGGACCTGGTGGATGTCTGCGTGCCTACCCCGTGGCATGCGGAGTACGTGTTAGAGGCGGCGCGCGCCGGCCTAAAGGGCATCGTGGTCGAGAAGCCGATGGCGCGCACGGTCGAGCAGTGTGATGAGATTATTGCGGCCTGCAATCGCGGCGGAGTGCCACTGTTCGTTGCGCATGTTCTTCGGTTCTTCCCGGAGTTCGCCGCGGCGCGTGAACAGGTGCTCGCGGGTGCTGTCGGAACGCCCGTAACCGTGCGCACACGGCGGGGCGGACCCTTCCCGCGCGCATGGGAGAACTGGTACGGCCGTCCTGACTGGTCCGGCGGCTGCATCCTCGATCTCATCATTCACGACTTTGACTGGCTGCGCTGGACCTTCGGCGACGTGGAGCGCGTCTACGCCAAGGGCCTCGTGGGGGCCGCGGCGCCTGGTCAGGAGATGGAACGGGACTATGCGCTGGTAACTCTTCGCTTCCGCTCGGGCGTGATTGGACACGTGGAGGGGACGTGGGCCGATCCCGGCGGGTTCAAGGTGGCCTTTGAAGTTGCCGGCACGGAAGGACTGCTGGAGTTCAACTTCAACCAGCCGGCCGGGGTGCCCTATGTGGCGGCCGTTCAATCCAGCGGTGGTACCGGCCCCGGTGTCGCCGTGCCGGAGAGCCCCGTGGCCGTCAGCCCCTATCAGCTGGAATTGGAGCACTTCCTGAACGCGCTCGAGACGGGAACGGCACCCTGCGTTACACCAGAGGATGGCCGTGAAGCCGTGCGCATTGCCCTGGCTGCGCTTGAATCCATCGAGACCGGCGCGCCGGTTACCCTCTAGCTGGAGCGGCGGAAGCTTGCTCGGGAGAAACAGAATGCTAAGACTGGGAATGATGAGTTTTGCGCACATGCATGCGCATAGTTACGCCGCAGCCATCAAGGCGCTGCCGAACGCGCGCCTGGTCGGTATTGCCGACC
>CAZGLN010000052.1:0-17977 GCA_964526545.1 uncultured Chthonomonadales bacterium | reverse complement strand
TACGCCGCAGCCATCAAGGCGCTGCCGAACGCGCGCCTGGTCGGTATTGCCGACCACGATGAGGACCGTGCGAAGAGCGTGGCGGCGGGTCTGGGAGTGCCGGTGTTTCGCGACTATGCGGAACTGGTTTCCGCGGAGATAGATGCCGTTGTGGTAGCCAGCGAGAACGCGCGCCATCGGGAGCTAACCGAGATGGCGGCGGCGGCGGGCAAACACGTGCTCTGCGAGAAGCCCCTGGCCACGACCGCCGAGGATGGCGAGGCGATGATCGCCGCGTGCCGGAACGCAGGCGTCCAGTTGATGACGGCCTTTCCGTGCCGCTTCAGTCCTGCAATGGGCCGCTTGAAGGCCGCGGTGGAGCAAGGACAGGTCGGAGCACTGCTCGCGTTGAGAGGAACCAATAGGGGCCGGTGCCCCTTCGGCTGGTTTGTGGAGCCGACGCTGAGCGGCGGCGGCGCGGTGATTGATCACACGGTGCATGTGGCCGATCTTATGCGATGGCTGACGGGCAGCGAAGTTACACAGGTCTTTGCCGAGATTGACAACCGCATGTTCGGCTCTGGATTCGACGACACGGGCATGTTGGCGCTCCAGTTTGCCAATGGGGTATTTGGAACACTCGACTCCAGTTGGTCGCGGCCGCGCAGTTTTCCGACCTGGGGTGACGTGACGCTGGCGGCGGTGGGTGAGGGCGGCACTCTCACGCTGGATATGTTCAGCCAGAACCTCGTGCTCTACTCCGACAAGACGGGGGGAGTTACGTGGGTGCCCTGGGGAAGCAATGTGGACCTCCTTATGATGCAGGCCTTCGTTAACGCGCTGCTCGAGGGTAAGCCGGTGCCCGTCAGCGGTGAGGACGGTCTGGCAGCTGCAAAGGTCGCGTTCGCGGCCTATCGTTCGTCCAAGGAAAGGCAGCCGGTCTCCGTATGATGCTTCTGGCTCTGCTTCTGCCCGTAGTCCCTGTCAATCAGCCGGCGGCAGCGGACGATCCCTTTGTGTCGCGGAAGCCGCGCGCCGTGCGCGCCATCATTCCGGAACGGACAGTGGTGCCACGGTACGGGCGCTTCGAGCTTGTCCTGGGGATTGACGCCACGTTCGACAATCCCTTCGACCCGGACGATGTCTCCGTGCGCCTGGAGGCGGTGCGACCGGATGGTCAGCCTCTGCAGGTGGATGCCTTCTACTACCAGCCCTTCAGGCGCTCGCTGGAAAACGGCTCGGAGAGGCTGGAGCCCGCCGGACCGCCGGACTGGCGAGTGCGCTTCGCGCCGGAACAGCTCGGCGAGTGGAGTTACCGCATCGTGCTCAAGGACAGGACGGGGACGAGCCGCTCGCCGGAGGGACGTTTCCAGGTGGTGCCCTCGGAAAGCCCCGGATTTGTCCGGCGCAGTGCGAAGAGCCCGCGCCTGTTCGCCTTTGACAGCGGCGCGCCTTACATCGCGGTTGGTCTGAACATCTGCTGGGGAGGGGCACGCGGCTCGTTTGACTACGACGACTGGCTGCGCGAGCTTGCAAGCAACGGCGGCACCTGGATGCGGGTCTGGATGTCCTCCTGGAACTGCGCCCTGGAATGGACCCGGGAGGCCAAGGGAGACTGGCGCTCCGGTACCTACCACAACGTGGGCAAGTACAGCCTTGAGAACGCGTGGAAACTGGACACCATCCTGGACACCGCGGAGAAGCACGGCATCTTCACCATGCTCTGCTTCGGAACTTACGGCGAGTTCACCACCGGCGGCTTCTTCAATGAGGGGCAATGGAAGGCGAATCCCTACAACATCGAGAACGGCGGACCCTGCGAGAAGCCGGAGGACTTCTGGACGAACGCACAGGCCAAGGCGCTCTACAAGCGGCGGCTGCGCTATCTCGTCGCGCGCTACGGATGGCGGACCGGCATCCATTCGTGGGAGTTCTGGAACGAGGCGCTCGCGCCTGCACCGTGGGTTGCCGAAATGGCACGGTATCTGCGCGGCATAGACCCGAACAGGCACCTCATTACCACGACTTACGGCAACCCGGAAGTGTGGCGCATACCCGAGATTGACTTCTCGCAGACCCATCACTACGGTACCGGCAACATTCCGGATAGCGGACCGGTCATCCACGCCGACCTGAACGCTCACGAGCAGTTTGGCAAACCGCACCTCATGGGAGAGTTCGGGATTGACTACCGCAAACCGGACGCCCCCTACGATCCGGAGAACAAGGGGGTCAATCTCCACAATGGTCTCTGGTCCAGTCTCGCCTCCGGCGGAGCGGGCACGGGGATGATATGGTGGTGGGACAACTACGTGCACCCTGGCAAGCTCTGGCCGCGTTTCAAGCCGGTAGCCGAGTTTGTTCGCCATGTGCAATGGAACGCGGGTGAATGGAAGCCCCTGGAGATTGACCCGCCGGAGGTACGGTCGGGCCCGGAGACTTTCGCCGACCTGGTGGTTCCGGCGAGCCAGGGGTGGGGGCGGAGCCCGGTGGATGAGTTCGTCATAAAACCCACTGGCCCGGCGGGCAACGTAGGGCTTCCCAGCTTTCTCTACGCGCCGGCGAAGCCGAATGAAAGGATTGTGCCGAAGTTCAAAGTGTCCTATGCGCAGCCCGGCGCGTTCATCGCCCGCCTGGTCTCAGTCAGCGAGACCGCGCACCTGCAGATCCTGGTGGATGGAGTGGTTGCGAAAGAAGTGCGTCTCTCGGCCAGGCCGCCCGCGGACCCCAACGAGAAGCCGCAGTATCTTCGGACTGAGCAGAATAAGCAGTACGGCAACTATGTGGCGGAGTTCGATCTGAAGGTAGAGGTACCTATCCCCGCAGGGGACCATGTGATTTCGCTCGACCTTGTGGAGGGAGACTGGGTCTCCTTCGACTCGTTCACGTTTGGGGGCTACCGGAGCTCGCGCATGCCGCAGATGAACAACTACGGGATGGTGGCCGCGCGACATGCGTTCGCATGGTTCCAGAATGCCCACCACAACTGGAAGAACGTGCTCGAAAAGAACCCGATACCCGTCGTCTCAGGCGCGGTTGCTACTCTGCGCGGGCTGCCCGCGGGCGCTTATCGGCTGCGCTGGTGGGACACGTGGAAGGGCGGCATCATCAAGGAGGAGACAGTGATCACATCCGACGAGGTGCTGCAAGTGAACCTTCCGGCGCTCAGCACGGATGTGGCACTCCTTGTAGACCCCATGCCAACCCAGGGAGAGCGCCCATGAGCCGGCTCGACGAGCAGGCAATCTCCACCTGGCTTTCAACCCATCCAGGCTGGCGGAGGGATGGCGAGGAGGTTGTCAGGGAGTATCGTCTCTCCTCCTTCAGGAGAGCGCTGGCCCTGGTTGTCGAGATTGGCTGCCTGGCAGAGCGCGCGGACCACCATCCAGACCTTCTGCTTCAATACAAGCGGTTGACTGTTCGGCTCTCCACGCACAGCGTTGGCGCCCTGACCAGCAAGGACCTTCAGCTCGCCGAGGAGATTGACAGAGCCTACTACGACACGGGCGGCGACTAGGGAGGGCGCTCCGGCGCACACTGTAGGCAGCGTGTCTTGCTGGGTTGCGCCTGTGCTTGCGGCTTGGGGCCGCGGGCAAGGGCTTACCCCTGCGCCTTGGTGAGAGAGGCCGGCAAGGAGCGGTAGGCCGCCCGGACTCTCTCGGCGAGCGGCTCATCGTGTCCTATGCCGCAAACCGACACGAGCGTCGCATCCAGGCCATCGTCTCGAATACGGCGCTGCAGCTCGACGGCAGCCGGATCCTCTTCCGCATCGAATTGCAGCGCCGCGCCAATGACGCAGGCGAGGCTCTCTGGGGCGCCGCCGGTGCGCTCGACCAACCGCGCCGCTCCAACCAGGCGATCATTCGGCGCCAGCTTGCGCAAGGGATCACGTGCCAGGCGGTAACACGTATCGCCCAGGGCAACGTTTCCGAGGCGCGTGACCAGGTCATCCGCGTGCGCGCGATGTTCGACCGGGTCAAAGCCATGGGCGGTCAAGAGGGCGTGGAACGACTCGTTCAAGACCTGGTCAAAGATCCTTCGCACGCGCGGATCGGCCAACGCTTGGTAACCGAACTGGATATGCAGCAGGTAGCCCAGATAGCCCAGCACGGCGTGAAGGCAGTTGTGCAGAAAGAGCTTTCGGTCTTCATGTGCCTGGAAGTTGGCTACAGGTTCTACCCCGACAATCGCCGGAAGCACACCCACCACCGCAGAAGCATCCACCGGGAGCCGCTTGTAGGCTTCCACGGCAATCCGGAGCGGGTCCTCGCCTGGCGCAGGGGGCGCCTGGAGCGGAACCATGCGGCTGACAACGGCCTGCACGAAACCCGTTCTCGCAAGAATAGACTCCCGCTCATGGTCTGGCAGAGACTCCGCGACCAGCTCCCGCAGCGCCTCGCCTGCCTTGTGCAGATTCTCGCACACAAGAACGTTGAGGGGCGGAGCACCGGCGGATGCCCGCTGCCGGAGTCCCGCAGCGAGGTTTGGCGCAATGTGCTTGAGGGCGTGGGCACCCACCGCGGAGCATGCGATTTCGCAGCGCGCTATCTCCGCCGCCACGGCCTCGCGGTCTCGGCCGTCTACCGCGCGCACGTTCTCAATGGGTATGTCAGAGGCACCTGGGCCGACGATGCGGATGTGGTACCGCCGGTTAGCGTTCAGTGCGGCCACGACCTCGGGCACCACGTCCACGAAAACCACCTCGTAGCCGCTCTCATAGAAGAGCTGACCGAGGAAGCCGCGCCCGATGTTGCCCGCGCCGAACTGCACGGCGGTCTTCATTGCCCTATCGCTCCTCTCGCGCAAGCGTGAATGCCTCCGGAAGGAGTGCCGCGAGGGTGGTTCGCTTCACCTCCCCGGCGACGCAGCCGTAGAGAACCTCGCAGCTTCCAGAGCCGAATTGGGCAATCCACTGGCGGCACGCGCCGCACGGCGGTACGGGCTGATCTCCCGGGCCAATCACCAACAGCGCGCGAATGTGTGTGCAGCCGGCCGCCACCGCAGCAGCGATGGCCGCGCGCTCGGCGCAGAGGGAGAGGCCGTAGGAGTCGTTCTCTACGTTGGTTCCCACGAACACGCGGTCATCGGACGTAACCAGCGCGGCGCCGACCGCGAAACCACTGTGTGGCGCATAGGCGTTTTGCCGAACGGCAACCGCCGCAGCCCGCAGCGCGTGCACTTCGGTGGTACTCAACACGTGGCTAATCCTTCAACGTAACTAGCGTTGCGCCATCGCCGCCTTCGTTATCGTCCGCGAGGCGAAAGTCCTGCACAAGGGGATGGTGCCGCAGGGTCTCGTGGACGTAACGGCGGAGGGCGCCAGTACCCTTGCCATGAACAATGCGCGTCTGCCGCATTCCTGCCGCGTACGCATCGTCAAGGTACTTATCTAGCAGCGGTGCGGCCTCTTCCACCCGTAATGCGCGCAGAGTGAGCTCGGGCGAGATGTTGGCGGCCTTCCTCAGTCCGATGGCGGCGGCCTCACTGCGAGCGGATCTCTTTTCGGTGGCTTCCGCGGAGCCGGCGGGCGCAAGGTCGTCAACCGGCAGGACGGCGCGCATGGGGCCGATCTGCACGGATGCCACGCCCTCTTGCGGGTCCGCGAGCAGGCGCCCTCGGGCATTGAGAGACAGAACGCGGACCTCATCTCCGGCGCGCAGCACGTATCCTTCGGGTAGCGCCGGCTCCTGCCGCTCCGGTTCGGGCGGCGCCAGGGCTTCGACGGTGTCACGTCGAATGGCCGCGAGCTGCCGGCGCGCGGCGGGGCCCTTTCGTCCACCCCGGTTCATCCTCTTTAGGTCTGCCAGGATTGTCTCTGCCTGATCCGACGCGCGGCGAAGGACGAGTCTCGCCTCCTCCAGCACCTGCTCACGCGCCGTCCTCTGCAGATCCTTGAGCTGGCGCGCCCTCTGCTCATACTCCTGCCTGGCCTGCTCGGCAGCTTCGCGCGCGGCAGCCGCCTCCGCCTCGAGCGCGAGTGCCCTGCGTCGGCTCTGCTCTATCTGCTGCATGAGGGCCGTGGTGTCTCGGTCGCGCGTTGCAAGGTGCGCCCTGGCAGTCTCGACAATCGAATGGGAGAGGCCAAGTCTTCCGGCGATGTAGAAGGCGTGGGAGCTTCCGGGCACGCCATGGAGTACACGATAGGTCGGCCTTAGCGTGTCCCGGTCGAACTCCACTGCGGCGTTCTGTATTCCGGGATGGGAGTATGCAAACTCCTTGAGTTCACCGTAGTGCGTGGTGGCGATAACCCGTGCGCCGCGCTGCTGGAGCTCCTGCAGGATAGCCTTCGCCAGTGCGGCCCCTTCGGCGGGGTCCGTGCCGGCGCCGATCTCGTCCAACAGCACCAGGGAGCATCCCTCCAGGCTGTCGAGAATGTGCACGATGTTTCGGAGGTGGGATGAGAACGTGGAGAGGGATTGCTGGATGTCCTGTTCGTCGCCAATGTCCGCATAGATGCCGGAGAAGAGGCTCATCTCGCTGTCAGGGGAGCAGGGAATCTGGAGGCCCGCCTGCAGCATGGCGGCTAGCAATCCGACCGTCTTGAGCGTAACGGTTTTTCCGCCCGTGTTCGGTCCCGTGATGAGCAGCACCGAGTAGTCGCCGCCCACCTCCACATCTATCGGCACTACCTCGCCGGTAAGAAGCGGATGGCGCGCCTTCAGAAGCCGTACGCGGCCCACAGTGTTCCGCTGAGGCTCACAGGCGTTCAACTCGACCGCAAGATGCGCCGATGCGCTCGCGAGATCAATCTCCGCGAGGATGCGGAGAAGCGTGCGCAATTCGGCGGCGGCGCCGGCCACCATCTCCGTCAGCTTGCGCAGAATCCGCGCGACTTCCTGCTCCTCCTGCACGGTCAGCTCGCGCAGCTGGTTTCCCAGTTCCACGCACGATCCAGGCTCTATAAAGACCGTCGCCCCGCTGGCGCTCGCGTCGTGCAGAATTCCGCCAAAGGCGCCGCGGTACTCCGCCTTCACGGGGATGCAGTAGCGGCCATCGCGCAGCGTAATGACAGGGTCCTGTATGGCTGTCTTATACTGGCTGCTGCCCAGAAGCGAGTTCAAACGCTCCATCAATCGGGTATGGGTCAGCTTCTTCTTGCCCCGTATGCTTGCCAGCTCCGTAGAGGCCGTGTCACGTACCTCCGCGTTCTCGGCAATGCAGTCCGCGATTCGCGTATCCAGATGCTGCAACGGCGGCAGTTCGTCCGCATACTCGGCGAGGAGAGGGCAGGCATCCCGCTTGCGCTGGAGCTCGGTCTTCAGCCTGCGCGCGGAGGCGGCGGTGAGCCCCACATCGAGCAGCTCGCCCGGCGAGAGCATCTGCTCACGTTCCGCCCTCTGCACGTGGGGACGGATATCCTGGATGCCGCCAAGCGGTATGCCGCGCTCCAGCTCCAGCAGATGGCGCGCCTCCCGCGTCTGCTGCAGCCTGCGCTCCACGACTTCGGCGTGCGGTGACGGCTCGAGCGCCATCGCGGCATCGCGCCCAAGCGCGCAGGCGCAGTGCCGTGCGAGGAGATCCAGCACCTTCGGAAACTCGAGCAGCTTGAGCGAATGGGCGTCCATCGGACCTAATCCAAACACAGAAAACGCCACCAACCCTCCGCAGGGCCGGTGGCGAGCGCGGGGCTCGTTCTACGGGATTGTATCACGCCGGGGGATGAAGTTCAACCGAGGCGATGGCGGGCAGTATGCCATAATCCTGACCTGTTGGCGGCCATCGCCAGACTGGGTCTATTGTCGCTGGAGAGTGTCCATGAGAAGCAGGCTGTATGCGTTTACTCTAATCGAACTTCTTGTCGTCATCGCCATAATCGCTATTCTCGCTGGAATTCTCTTCCCCGTCTTCGGAACCGCGCGCTCGAAAGGTCGGCATGCCGCCTGCCTTAGCAACAGCCGGCAGATCGGCGCCGCGCTGCTGATGTACGCCCAGGATTTCGATGAGCTCTACCCGATGGCGTTCTTCGGGTTCTCGGCCAGCCAGACGACTACGAGCTGGCCCACGCTGGCTCAACCGTACATCAAGAACAGCCCGATTCTGCGCTGCCCGGACGCGATGCAGGCGGTGGGAAATCCGCCAGGAGCCGAGTTTCCCGTGGCGTATGGTTACAACTACTACATCGGCGGCAACAACAACCCGGCCACTGGGGTCATGAACTATCCGCTCGCCGGTATCGCCAAGCCGTCGCAGACGGTCATGCTTGTGGACACAGGCACCCTGCCGGTAGAGGGCGTGCAGCCGGAGCGGTGGGAGATGCAGCTCCATCCGACCAATCGGCACACACCGTGGCTGCTGGTACATGCGGGCAGTACGACCATCAATCCAAGGTTTGCCAACTACGGCGCGCCGCACGCGCGTCATAACGGCACAACCACGGTCTGCTGGGCCGATGGCCACGTGAAGACCGCCAAGATCGAGGCGTTCTACACGCTGCCAGGGCGGGAAGTCGCCGATAGACCCGAGGGGAAGGCGCGCAACTGGTCGCCTTGCCTCGATCCGCAGTACGGATGCCCCTAAAGCCCGCAACCCGCTTCCGCAGAGGGATCAGGTCCTCTGCCGTCCTCCTCGGTCTCGCCTTCTGGTGGTGGGTCGGCTCTCTTCCCGCGCCGGTAGAGGCTCAGGAGCGCACCGGTCATCTCACGTGGGCGGATATTCAGAGGAGCATCTCCAACTGGCAGCGCGAACATCCCTCGCTGATTCGGGTCCGCTCGCTCGGCAAGACCGTGGAACGTCGCGAGATACCGCTCCTGGAGATTACTGATCACCGAAATGGAACCCGCGAGCGGCCGGAGGTGCTGCTGGTCGCCGGGGTGCATCCAAGGGAGCAAGGTCCAACGTACACATTGACGCGCTTCGTGGGCGAGCTTCTAAAGGGATTCGGCACCAACGAGGAGATAACAGGGCTGGTGCGTGGGACCGTGATTTGGGTAGTGCCGTGCTTGAACGTGGATGGCAAGATCCACGACATGGCGGACGAGCAATCGCGTCTGGCAAGGGACTGGCGAAAGAACCTTCGGCGCAACGCGAACCGCACGGTCGGCGTAGACCTCAACCGCAACTTCCCCGTGCGCTGGGGTGGCAATCGGCTGGAGGATCCCGAATGGCGCGCCTCAACTGCCGATCCGGCGGGCAACATCTATGAGGGACCCGCGCCTCTCTCCGAGCCGGAGACGCGTGCGCTGGCTGCTTTTATAAGCTCCAGACCTTTACGGGCCTTCCTCGATCTCCATAGTCCGCTGCACAGTGTGAATCTGCCCATCTACCTGAGCGATACCGAAGCGTCCCACTACACCCAACTCGTTGCCGCGATGACAAGTGCCCAGGCCACCCCGTACCCCTCTCAGAACATGCGATCGGGCGAGGATGCTCCCGCAATGGCCCGCCCTGGAAACACCGGCCTCACGTACACCTGGGCCTACTATACGCAGGGCACGTACAGCCTCAATCTTGAGCTTACCGTGCCAGGCAATCCGCGCGGAGTTGCCGGCCGTTATCCGCCAGTCAGCCTGCTCGAGCAGGAATACGAGCGAAACGGACGGCAGGCGCTCCTCGCGTTCGTCCAACAGGGGCGCACCATGCCCCCGCGACAGCGGGGAACCGCGCGGATTGGCCGGATTCGTATAGAGCCCGCGCCCGTGCCGGGAGCGGCAGTCACCTTGACGCCCGAAGTAGCCGGCAGCGCCGACTACGCCGTGCTGGTGTCTCACGATCCCTCCATAGTGGTCGAATCGGAGTTTCGCATGGTTCCGCTGCGCCAGGGCTTCCGCCTCCGCGTGCCGGAGGACGCGAAACCGGGATCGCGGGCGCGGCTCGAGCTCTATGTATGGGACAGTACGCGAGGACGCACCGTCCGCCGGTTCACCCTGAGCGTGGCCAATCCTGAGGCCGCCGCGCGCCCAGCCCGGGCGGCCGTCCACGCAGGCTGTTTAGACCCGTAGGCCCTCAGCGCCTAGGTCAGACCGCGGTCCGTAACGGCCCCCAGACTGGCGCTGGCCACCAGCTTCGCATACTTGGCGAGCACGCCGCGCTTGTAACGCGGCACCGGGGGCTGCCATGCGGAGCGTCTTGCCTCAAGCTCCTCATCCGTTACGTTAAGCTGCAGCAGGCGTGCCTGGGCATCAATCGTGATTAAGTCACCCTCACGCACAAGCGCGATAGTGCCTCCAACGGCCGCCTCGGGCGCAACATGACCCACCACCATCCCGTAGGTGCCGCCGGAGAATCTGCCGTCCGTTATGAGACCCACCGATTCACCCAGACCTTTGCCGATGATCGCGGAAGTCGGCGCGAGCATCTCGCGCATTCCGGGACCGCCCCTGGGACCCTCGTAACGGATGACGATCACATCTCCCGGGTGAATGCGATCTTCGAGGATGGCGTCCAGGCACTCCTCCTCGGAATCGAACACTCTGGCCGGACCGGTAATGGAGAGGCGTTTCAGGCCGCTGATCTTGGCCACCGCGCCCTCTGTCGCGAGATTGCCGCGCAGAATGGTGAGGTGCCCGGTCGGGTACATGGGAGCGCGCCAGGGACGTATCACATCCTGATCATCGGCTGGTTCGCTGGGAACCTCCGCCAGCGTCTCCGCCACCGTCTTGCCCGTGATGGTCAGTGCGTCTCCGTGCAGCAGGCCGTGAGTAAGCAGCATCTTCATAACCTGCGGCACGCCACCCGCGCGGTGGAGGTCTGTGGCGACATACCGGCCGGAGGGCTTAAGGTCGCAGAGCACGGGCACCCGCGGACGCATTGCCTCGAAGTCATCGAGCGTCAGGGGAACCTCCGCCGCGTCCGCAATCGCCAGAAGGTGGAGCACGGCGTTTGTGGAGCCGCCCAGGGCGAGCACGACCGCGATGGCATTTTCGAAGGCTTTCCTGGTGAGGATGTCGCGCGGGCGCAGATTGGCATGAAATGCGTTCACCAGGACCCTTGCCGATTCCGCTGTGCTCTCGGCCTTCTCCTCGTCCTCGGCTGCCATTGTGGAGGAGTAGGGGAGGCTCATTCCCATCGCCTCGAAGGCGGAGGACATTGTGTTGGCGGTGTACATGCCGCCGCAGCTTCCGGCGCCCGGGCAGGCTTTTCGTTCTATCTGTCGCAGAGTCTCCGCGTCTATGCGGCCCGCGCTGTGCGCGCCGACCGCCTCGAAGACGCTGACAACCGTCAGATCCTCTCCCGCATGGTGCCCCGGCTTGATTGTCCCTCCATACACAAAGATGCCGGGCACGTTCATGCGCGCCATGGCCATCATCGCGCCGGGCATGTTCTTGTCACATCCGCCGATGGCGATCACGGCATCCATTAGCTGCCCATTCACGACGGTTTCGATGGAGTCCGCAATGACCTCGCGCGATACGAGGGAGTACTTCATGCCCTCCGTGCCCATGGAGATTCCATCGGCTATGGTGATGGTGCCGAACAGCTGAGGCATAGCGCCCGCTTCACGAATGGCCTGCACGGCGCGATCTGCGAGCGGGCCGATGCCCATGTTGCAAGGGGTGATGGTGCTGTGAGCGCTCGCGACACCGATGATGGGCTTGTCGAAGTCCTCGTCACCGAAACCCGTGGCGCGCAGCATGGCGCGGTTTGGCGCGCGCTGGGTTCCGGAAGTGATGGTGGTGCTTCTTCGGGCGGTCATGGCTCACCTCGTTGCATAACGTTTGCTGTCACCAATTCGCGCATGGGTACGCATTCTTGGGGCTCGCGCGATCCGGTGCATGCGTCTTGCATGGTAGCATGAAGCATGCGTGGCGCACATCTGCCTCGTGTCAATGTGCGCGGTATCAGCCGACCAAAACTGGGGGAGAACAAGATGAGGCCGTACCATGCAGCTGTCGTTACGTTGGCGGCATCGGCGCTGATGCTTGGCAGCGGAGCCGCATTTGCGAAGCCGGCATTTGCGGAGAAGGAGAAGAAACCCTGCGGCTACTGCCATGTGAATCCGGCCGGCGGCGGAGCCCGAAACGCGCGCGGGATCTACTACCAGACGCACAACTTCAGCTTCGAGGGGTACGTGGAGCCGCTCACCTTCAAGCGGGTATGGCGGGTTGATGCCCCGGCCAGCGCGACGCGCATCGCCGTTGCGGACGTGCTCGGCGACAAGAAGCCGCGCGTGCTTACCGTGGGCGATGGCGACCAACTGGCCATACACTCCATTGAGGAGAATGCGCTTAAGCAGGCAGCAACCGTCGCCGTGAAGCCCGTCACTCGCAGCGAGGCGCGCAAGATGGTGGCGCTGCGCCCGAAGAAGAATCAGCCCGCCGTGATTGCGCTGCCAGGCGCCGTTCTCGTGAAGGAGGGCGATACCCTTGTCTCCAAGGCCGCCTCGAGCATCAACGACATCACGGGCCGCGTGATCCTGAGCAACGGCGAGGAAGCGGTGTTTCTGCTGGACGGACTGCCGGTCTCCTGGTCCGTAGACGATCTTGCCACGGGCAGGGTGATCAACGGTCCCGACATCGCGAATCCGTTGGAGAACCCCAGGGCCTACCGCCTGATGCAGGGCAGGATCGCGCCCGATCTGCTGCAGAGCTTCGGCATACCGGAGGCCGCGGCCAAACGGGGCACGTTCCTGCTGTGGGACATTGTGGGCAAGGGCAAGCTCTTTGCCGTGTTCGCATGGGTGGCAGCGGATGGCGACCGCCTGAGTGTGTTCGACCCGGACGCACTGGCATTCGGAGCCACGCCGAAGCCGGAGTGGCAGAGCGAGAAGCTCGACGGCCAGGTGCTCGACCTCGTGCTGGGAGAGGATCCGGCGGACCCTGAGAAGCACGGCATCTACGTGCTGCTGGCAACAGGCGAGGACAAGAAAGCAAAGGTCATCGAGTTCTACAAGCTCGCGGAGTAGGTGCGACATCGCGTGCCGGCGCGAAATCTCACTATCTGGGTGCGTGTGGTGGCCACCTACGCGGCGTTGGTGGCCGCCGCACTTCTCTTTCTTGCGCCGGTCCTCTGGATGATCTCCACGTCGCTTAAGGTCGAGAGCCAGGTCTTCTCCGCTCAGCCAAAGTGGATACCGAGTCCGCCACGCTGGTCCAACTATCCGGAGGCCCTGGCCTCGTTCCCCTTCCTGCTGTATCTGCGCAACACGCTGCTCGTTGCCGGCATGACGACCGTGGGCACCGTATTCTCCGCCGCGTTGCCGGCCTATGGGTTCGGATGCCTGCGGTGGCGCGGGCGTGACGCGCTCTTTTTTCTGCTGATTGCCACGCTCATGCTGCCGGCGCAGGTCACCATGCTGCCCGTGTTTCTCATCTTCCGGTCACTGGGCTGGACGGGAACCTTCCTTCCTCTGATTGTTCCTCCCTTCCTCGGCAGCGCCTTCTCCATCTTCTTGCTGCGTCAGTTTTTCCGCACACTGCCGACGGAGCTCTTCGACGCCGCGCGGATTGATGGATGCAGCGAGCTCGGCATACTGCTCAGAGTGGCGGCTCCCATGGCGCGGCCGGCCATCGCCACCATCGCGCTCTTCGCTTTCACATGGTCCTGGATGGATTTTCTAAATCCGCTCATCTACCTGCACGATGAGGACCAGTACACGCTTGCGCTCGGCCTTCAGGCCTTCATGGGCAGGCATGCCAGCGAATGGGCGCTGCTGATGGCAGCCGCGGCGGTAATCACCCTGCCGATGGTGGTTCTCTTCCTTGCCGCCCAGCGGGCCTACGTGAAGGGGATCGCGCTTACCGGCCTCAAGGGCTAGCCAGACTTGCGTAGCTCCAGGGCAGGAGACGGCCGCGTTGCTCGGAGGTGTGCCACTCCGAGCCCACCCGCGCTGCTGATGTTGGTCTACAAGGCAGGACGTGCGCCAGCGACGGGCGAACTGAGAGCCGCGGATGCTTGCGTGTGCGCCCGGGGATCGGACTTCGCAGCCATCTGTTCGCCAGGTGCCGCGGCCACCTCTGAGGCGTTGAGCATTCCGCGCACGATACAGATTGACAACCACAAAGAGGCCTGCTTGCCACTATGCGACAACCCGTGCGATTCGATCTGACTCAGGCTGACCTGCCAACTCACTGGTATAACCTACTTGCCGACTTGCCCGAGCCGCTGCCGCCACCTCTGCATCCGGCCACCCGCGAACCGATCGGCCCGGAGGCGCTTCTTGCGCTCTTCCCCGAGGAACTCGTGCGTCAGGAAGTGACCTCCGAGCAGTTGGTGGAGATACCGGACGCGGTAAGGGAGGTCTACGCGCTCTGGAGGCCTACCCCACTGCTCCGGGCAGTGAGGCTCGAGCGGGCTCTGGATACTCCCGCGCATATCTACTACAAGTACGAGGGAGTGAGCCCCGCAGGAAGCCACAAGCCCAATACCGCTGTGCCCCAGGCGTACTATAACCGGCAGGCAGGCATCAAACGGCTTACCACCGAAACCGGCGCGGGGCAATGGGGAGCATCGCTGGCGCTGGCGTGCAAGCTCTTCGATTTGGAATGCCATGTCTACATGGTGCGCGTGAGCTACCAGCAGAAGCCGTACCGTAAGCTGATGATGCAGACCTGGGGCGCGACCGTGCATCCCAGCCCGAGTGATCAGACGGAATTTGGGCGGCGGCTGCTCCAGGACGATCCGGACCATCCCGGCAGCCTGGGCATCGCAATCAGCGAGGCGATCGAGGAGACAGTCAAGACGCCTGACACACGGTATTCGCTCGGCAGCGTGCTTAACCACGTCTGTCTGCACCAATCCGTGATTGGTCAGGAGGCGATAAAGCAGATGGAACTGGCCGGCGAAGCGCCGGACGTGGTGATTAGCTGCGTGGGCGGGGGCAGCAATTTCGCGGGCCTGGCGTTCCCCTTCGTTCGCCGCAATCTGCAGGAGAACACCGGCACCCGGATTATTGCCGTAGAGCCAACTGCATGTGCCTCGATGACAAGCGGCGAGCTTCGGTACGATTTCGGCGACACCGCCCAAACGACGCCGCTCCTGATGATGTACACCCTGGGCAGCGACTTCGTGCCGCCGCGCATTCACGCTGGCGGTCTGCGCTACCATGGCATGGCGCCCGCGGTGAGCCACGTGCACAAGCTCGGATTGATTGAGGCTGTGGCGTATCCGCAGACGGCGATCTTCGAGAGCGCCGTGCTCTTTGCGCGAACGGAGGGCATTCTGCCGGCGCCGGAACCCTCGCATGCCATCAAGGCCGCGATAGATCAGGCGCTTGAGGCGAAGAAGGAGGGGCGAAAGCGGGTGATCCTCTTCAACCTCTGCGGACACGGCATGCTGGATCTGGCTTCGTATGATGCCTATCTGGCGGGCCAGCTTCAAGACGTCTGACGCCCGCGCAGGACTCTCTCGGGCGGGGTCGGCATCCCCAGGGGGCCGGCGCCGCCCGAGTCGCATCCGGACTTGCGACCTACTCCTGTCTGAGCTGGGCGGCGAGGTAGGAGGAGACCGCATCGTTCCAGCGGCCCTGCACTTTGAGCACGACGTCGCAGAACTCACGGACCGCGCCATCTCCACCCGAGCGCTCGGTAACCAGGTCGGCCAGCGCCTTAATCTCATTTATCGCATTGGCCGGCGCGGCTTTCAGACCTGCGAGAGAGAATGCCGGAAGGTCGTTGAGATCGTCCCCCATAAAGGCCACCTGGTCCTGGGTGAGCGAATGCTCGGCCATCAGCTCGGCGAGGACCTGGGCCTTGTTGCGCACTCCCTGGCTAAGGTGGGCAACGCCGAGCTCGGCTGCCCGAGCCGTTACCGCCGTGCTTCGCCTTCCTGATATCCAGGCGACGAGAAGACCGGCGTGCAGCAGGAGCTGGATTCCCAGCCCGTCGGCCACATGGAAGCGCTTCGTCTCCGGCGTCTGGCCGTCGGTTACCTCGACGACCCCATCGGTAAGCACGCCGTCAACATCCAGTGCCACGAGCTGAATGCGTGCGATCTGGTCGGCGAGAGTGGGTCGCGAGGGCTCTGTCAAACCACGCCGCTCCGAAGAAGATCCTTCAGCATGATGACTCCCACCGGGTGCCCTTCGGCATCCAGTACCGGTGCCTCGCCCGGCCGGCGGGGCGACTCCTCCAGTGCATGAAGCGCCTCCACAGCCAACGGATCGCCAACAATCGCCACTGGGTCACGTACCATCAGCTCGCAGACTGGCCGGTCCAGATTACCGCGGTCCTTCAGTATGGCACGCCGCGCATCGCCATCCGTTACGATGCCGACGAGGCGGCCCTCCGCATCCACCACCATCGCGGCACCGGCTCTCGCCTTAGTGATGGTGAAGAGGGCCTCCTCGAGCGATGTCTGCTCTTTCACGAGAGCGACTTGATCGCCCGTCCGCATGACGTGAGACACCCTCAACGTGAGCCGCCTGCCAAGCGCCCCTGCGGGGTGATAGAGAGCGAAATTCTCGCGGGTGAAGCCGCGGGCCTCCATGACGGCAATGGCCAGCGCATCGCCAAGGGCCAGCATGGCCGCCACGCTCGTGGTGGGCGCCAACCCTAGCGGGCACGCTTCGCTCTCGACGGTTACCTCCAGCACAAGATGAGCGGACCTGGCCAGGCTGGACTGCGCGTTGCCTGCGACGGCAATCAGCCTGGCGCCGATCTGGCTGATGCTTGGCAGAAGCCGGAGAACCTCGTCACTCTCTCCGCTGTAGGAGAAGGCGATGACGACATCGCTAGAAGTGATGACACCCAGATCCCCATGCACCCCCTCGGCGGGATGCAGAAAGTGCGCCGGGGTGCCGGTGGAGGCGAGGGTGGCGGCTATCTTGCGTGCGATGGCGCCGGCCTTGCCCACCCCCGTGGTTACGACGCGGCCTCTGCACTGCAGAAGATAGTCAACGGCCTGCACAAAACGCCCATCCAGCCGCTCAGAGAGACGTTCAATCGCGCGCGACTCGGTCTCGAGTACCGCGCGAGCTCGTGCCAGTACCTGCTCCGGGTTCATGGAGTGCGCCTTGCTTTCTCATCGGCATTTTGTTTTGGGCGAATCTGACTAAGAACTGACTCGGCAACGGGCATGAGGTCCTCTACATCCACGGCAGCGGAGACGAAACAGAGCCTGCCGCCCTCTTCCCACGCGACCACGGAGAGCGCAGGATGTTTGGAGGTCGCCAGGCGCACTGGACGGCCATCAATCTGCCTGGCCTGCATGCTGTCCAGACCGCGCGGCACTTCCGGCAAGTAGTAGACGCTGATTACCAGGCCGTTGGTCGTCTCATAGTGCAGGGCGCCACGCCTGGCCGCCGGAAAGGCCTGTGCGCCGATGCACTTCGCGCCTACCTCCCCGAGATCAAGCGCATGGACGGGCAGCCCGGTCTTCTCCTCAAGCCACCTGGCCACCTCTGCTGGATCCTCGGTTGCCAGGGACACCTGATCGGTCTGATCCTGCGGCAAGCGCATGAGGACATCAACCGGGGAAGGAGACGAAGGCCCAAAGGCAACTCTGATCACACCAAAGATCGCCGCCGCAGTGAGCGCCACGGCGGCCAGAGCAATAAGGGCTAGTCCGCCCAGTCCCGGCTGTCGGGCAGGGGCGACACGCGACTCGGCGGAGCCCTGGGCAGTCTCCCTCATGGCTTCAGGGGGTTACGGGCAGCTCCACCTTGGATAGCACGGCTCCATCCGGGCCGATCTCATAGACTATCGGAATCCCGTTGGGAATGTTGAGCTCCAGTATTTGCTCCTCAGTGAGGTTGTCCAACGCCATCACGATGGCACGCAAGCTGTTCCCATGCGCGGAGACCAAAACGTTCTGCCCAGCCTTCACACGTGGGAGGATGTGCTCATGAAAGTAGGGCAGGGCGCGAGCGGCAGTGTCCTTGAGGCTTTCGCCGTTCGGCGGCCGGATGTCGTACGAACGTCGCCAGAGCTTCACCTGATGCTCGCCGAACTTCTGAGCGGTCTCCGCCTTGTTCAAGCCCTGCAAGTCACCATACATGCGCTCGTTAATCGCGGAGTCGTAGATGACCGGACAGTCGGGCTGACCGGCGTTCTCCAGCGCCAGGGTGGTGGTGTCTATGGAGCGCTTCAAGACGGAGGTAAACACGACATCGAACTTGATGTCG
>CAZGLN010000051.1:8821-18095 GCA_964526545.1 uncultured Chthonomonadales bacterium | reverse complement strand
GAGGGCGGACGTGGGCACCTTCCAATGGGTTCGAGCGACGGCACCTCCACCGCCTCTCCCGTTTCAGTTTCCGAGGGGCGGTTTCTCGAAACCGTCAAGTATTTCTCCGGCTGCACGCCGATCGAAGCGATCGCCGAAAAGGGGGCGCGTTCCCTTGCTTTCGGCAACTTCAAGCCGGTCGGATTGACGGATCCTCGCACGGGTCGCCGCCCCTGGGCCGCGCTTCAGCTTCGCCCCGAAAACGCTGAAAAGTCGCTCTACTCCCTTGTCGCCTGCCAAACCCGCCTCAAATGGGGCGAACAAAGGCGCGTCTTTCGCATGGTTCCCGGCCTCGAAAATGCCGAGTTCGTCCGCTATGGCGTGATCCACCGAAACACCTACCTCGAGGCGCCCAAAGTGCTCGATCCCTGGCTCCGCCTCAAAGCTTGTCCGAGCATTTTCGTCGCTGGACAACTGACCGGAGTCGAAGGCTACGTCGAGAGCGCGGCAATCGGGATACTTGTGGGCCTCCATGCGACCGCTTTGCATCAGGGTCGGGAACCGGTAGAACCCCCGCGCGAAACCGCGTACGGCTCACTGCTGGCTCACCTGCGCGATGGCACTCCCCGCGAGTTCGCCCCAATGAACATCAATTGGGGCCTCTTTCCCGATCCGCCCTTCGAAACAAGGGATAAGGGGCTCAAACGCCAGGCCAAGTTGGCGGCGGCAACCCAAGCTCTCAATATGTGGCTTGACCTTCTGGGTCAAGAAAGGTTGGCTTGCCCGTCTCGCTCAAGTCAACCCTAAGCCGCTCCTGAGGCGCGCGCGAGCCCGTTGCAGCAACTTTCACTTACTCCTGAAACCTCCTTGCTCGCCCAGGTAGACTTCCATCGAATGGCCACTCTCGCGCCCAAGCCCGGCGTCTCCATCGAAGCGATCGCGGAAAAGGTTCATTCTGGTGCTCGAATTGGGGCCGACGAAGCTCGATTCCTGTTCCATCACCCCAATCTTCTGGAATTGGCCTCCTTGGCCGATGCGCGCCGCCAGCAGCGCGTTCCTGGGCGAAACGTCACCTACATCGTCGGGAGGATTCTCAACTACACCAACGTCTGTTGGGTGCGGTGCAAGCATTGCGCCTTCTACCGCGTACCCGGGCACGAGGAAGGGTACGTGCTCTCCACGGAGGAACTGCACCGCAAAGTGCAGGAGATGGTGGATCTCGGGGGCATCGAGATACTGCTGCAGGGCGGGGTGAATCCCAGGCTCAAGCTGGCCTACTACGAGGACATGCTCTCCGGCATCAAGGAGCGTTTCGGCAAGTACGGGGTGATAATCCACGGCTTCTCGCCGGTGGAGCTCATCTACATCGCCCACATCAGCAAACTGACGCTGGAGGAGACTCTGCTCCGCCTGAAGGCGGCGGGACTCGATAGCATCCCGGGCGGCGGGGCGGAGGTGCTTACGGATAGAGTGCGCTCCGCCATCGCGGAGTACAAGGACACCGCGGATGAGTGGCTGGACTGCATGCGCACCGCCCACAAGGTAGGTCTGCGCTCCAGCTGCACCATGATGTACGGCACCGTGGATACCTGGGAGGACCGATTGGAGCACCTGCTGCGCGCCCGCGCGCTCCAGGACGAGACCGGCGGCTTCACGGCCTTCATCGCCTGGTCCTTCCAACCGGAGGGCACGGAACTGGATATCGAGCGCGCCAGTGCCTTCGACTATCTGCGCACCGTGGCTGTATCGCGCCTGGTGCTGGATAACATCCCGCACATGCAGGCTTCGTGGGTTACGCAGGGCCCGAAGATCGCCCAGATCGCCTTGGGTTATGGGCTGGACGATTTCGGATCAACCATGATGGAGGAGAACGTGGTCTCGGCCGCGGGCTGCTCCTTCACCATGCCGATAGACGAGATGGAGCGCCTGATTCGCGCGGCCGGTTACGAGCCCCGGCGACGTACCACGCAGTACGCGCTCCTCCCCACCTGACACCGCGCGAACGGCCTTTTCGCGCCCCTCCCTGGGAGCCCGCGCCCGGCTCCTGAGGTATACTACGGCAAGCATTTTCCAGCGAGGGCGCGGGCGGGCGTCGTCGCGGCCGGAGTAACGTATTGAGAAACTCCGAATGGCGCCGCACACGTGTGTCGCTCTGGTTGCTCGCACTGGCGCTGCTGGCCGTTTGGCCCGGCAGAGCGTCCGCCTCCGAGAGCTGGCTCGGCCTCTTCCTCGCGGGCCGGAAGATGGGCTACTCCTGGACGAAAATCGGCAATGCCACGCACCAGGGCAAGCCCGCTCGCAAGGTTGAATCGTTTACGCAGACTCGCCTGGAGCTCTTCGGCAACTCCGTGGAGCAGCGCATTCGCTCCACCACCCTCACCGACCTCCGCTACGTGCCCATCACGCAGGAGTATCAGCTCGAGTCCAACGGCACGGTTACGCGCCTGCAGGCCAGCTACACCTCCACCCAGATCAAGTGCAAGGTGACCTCGGGCGGATCCACCAGCGTTCGTGAGCTGGCAATCCCCGCTGGAGCCGTGCTCACCATCGACTCCAGCAGCATCGGCATGGGCAAGCCGCTGGAGGTCGGCCAGAAGAGCACGTTCTACTACCTTGAGCCCATGCGGATTGCGCTTGAGCGCTCGGATACGGAAGTGGTGGCGCGGGAAGAGGTGAAACTGGGCGGCAAGACAATCAGCGCCTACCGAATCACCGCGACTTCGCCCATAGGCCCGCTCACCATCTGGCAGGATGGGCAGGAGCCTCTCCGCATTCAGGCGCCCCTGGGCATCACTATGTGTCGGCTCACTCGCGAGGAGGCGCTCGCTCCCTCCACGGCGGAGCCGCTCTTCGAAGTGGCGGGCACGGCGCCTGCGGCCGCCTACTCACCCGCCGATTTCGCCATCGCGACGGCCATCGTGCCGCCCGGCCCCATCGAGAAGCCGCGCGAACTGCGCGAATTGCGCATGACCGTTTCGGGAATTGCCGAGTCGAGATTGGCTATCTCGGACAACCGGCAGAAGGCTGCGCCCGTGGAGGGCCGCCCGGGGACCTACCAGTATACGATCACCGTGGGCGAGTTCGAACCGGAGTCGGCGGCGAGGCTGCCTGTTCAGCGGGCGGATATGGAGCCCTATCTCGCGACCGCTCCCTACCTGGAGAAGGATGCGCCTGCCATCCGCAAGGCGGCCGCGGAGATTGCCAGGGGCGAGACAAACAGCTACCGAGTGGCCGCCAGAATCCGCAAATGGGTGCACGAGCGGATGCGGCCGGACTACTCCATCGGCGTGCCGCGCTCATGCACCGATATCCTCAAGAACCCGCGAGGTGTCTGCAGGGACTATGCCACGCTCTTCGCGGGTATCGCGCGCGCGGCCGGCATTCCCGCGCGGGTGGTGGGAGGGATCGTCTACGGCGAAGGACGTTTCTACTACCACGCGTGGGTGGAGTGTTGGGTGGGCGATTGGGTGGCATTCGATGCCACGCTGCCCTCGGACTTCACGGATACCACGCATGTGAAGTTTTCGCAGGGCGATGTTACCGATATGTACCAGGTGGCAGCCGTCATCGGGAGGATAAAGATTGAGGACCTAACCACCAGGTGACGAGTCTCTGTAGATGAGACAGAAAGGAGGTGCGGCTGCCTCAATGTCCATTCGCAACTTCAAGCAGCTGTTCAGCGTCGTCTTTGCAATCATTCTCGGCGGCATTTTATTCGGCATCGGTCTGCTGGTGAAGAATTCGGTGGAGGAGCCCGCTCCCCACCTTGGCGCGTGGTACCATCCCGCACTGATTATTCTCAAGGAGCTGAATGACAGTTACCCGTTCTATCTGAAGTACACGCTGGTAGCCCTGGGGATACTCGGCGTCCTGGTGGGAGTCTTCGTGGGCCCGCCGCTGGCGCAGGCCATCGTGAACGCGGGCAACGCCATCGAGCGCATGTCCACGCGCGACAAGATGGCGGTTGGGTGCGGCACCGCGCTGGGCGGCATCATCACCCTGCCTTTCGTGGTGCTGCTGATGCGGCTGCCGCCGATCATCGGCATTCCGCTCTGTGTGCTCATCGGCGTTGCGTTCGTGTACCTGGGCATCCGGGCCGGTGTCAGCATGAAGGATGAGTTTCGGTTCATTGCGCCGGCCGGGTCCGCAAGCGCTTCCGGCGAAGCCGAGGTCTCCATGGACCGGTGCAAGATTCTGGATACGAATGTCATCATTGACGGGCGGATCGCGGATATCTGCAAGACCAGCTTTCTCGAGGGGCCCATCTACGTGCCGGGCTTCGTGCTGGATGAGCTGCAGCACATCGCGGATTCCTCGGACAGCCTTAAGCGGGCACGCGGCCGCCGTGGTCTGGACATCCTGAATGCCATGCAGAAAGAGTTTCCGCTGGTTGTGCGCATCCACGACGACAAGGCAGGGCCGGTCGGCCGCCTGCATCGCGGCGGCCAGCCAGACGAGGTCGAGCCCGTCGAGCACGAAGCCCTCGGCCGGTCGGCAACACGGGTGACGGCGTGGATACAAGGCTCGTGGCGCTAGCGAAGGCGATGAACGGCGCCATCGTCACCAATGACTTCAACCTGAACAAAGTCGCTCGGCTCCAGGGCGTAACCGTGCTCAACGTGAACGACCTTGCCATGGCCCTCAAACCCGTGGTTCTGCCCGGAGAGGAGATGCATGTCAATATCATCCGGGAGGGCAAGGAGCCCAACCAGGGCGTGGCCTACCTGGACGACGGCACCATGATCGTGGTGGAGGAGGGCCGGCGCTACATCGGCGAGGCGGTGGAAGTAGTTGTGAGCAGTGTGCTGCAGACGGTAGCGGGCAAGATGATCTTTGCGCGCGTGAAGGGGACCAACGGCGAATCAGAGGATACCGGGGATGGTGGGCGCGGTCGTACCGGCGGCGGGCCGCGGGTCAAGGTTCGGTAGCACAGAGAATAAGGTCTTCGCCTCGGCGGGCGGCAGGCTCCTCCTGGAGTGGACCCTGGAGAGTCTTGCTTCGCACGGCCGCATCGGCGCCCTTGTGGTGGCGGCCGGCGCCGCTGACCGCGGCCGTGTGGAGGAGGTAAGCAGCCGCTTCCACAAAGTCGTGGCTGTAGTGGAGGGCGGCGCGACTCGCGCGGAATCGGTGCTGCGCGGTCTGGAGGCGCTGCCCTTCGAATGCGAGGTAGTGCTTGTGCACGATGCCGCGCGTCCGGCGCTTTCGGCTGCGCTGATTGACCGCGTGATCGCGGGGGTGGAGGCGCATGGCGGCGCCGTGCCGGGCCTGCCGATTTCCGATACGGTGAAGCGGGTGGCGGAGAACGGGATGGTTCTGGGGACCGTGCCCCGCGAGGGGCTCTTCACGGTCCAGACGCCCCAGGGCGCGCGGCGAAAGGATCTGTTGGCGGCATACCGGGCGCTTGGTGAGGCTGCGTTCGAGTGCACGGACGAAGCCGCCCTGCTGGAACGCGCGGGCTGCCCGGTGACCGTTGTGCCCGGCGAGGAGCGAAACATCAAGGTGACTCATCCCGCGGATCTGGAGCGCATCGAGGCGGTTCTCCTGCCTGCCCTTGCGGAGGTGCGCACGGGTTTCGGCTACGATGTGCATGCCACGGATGCGGAACGGCCGCTCTGGCTTGGCGGCATCCGCTTCGAGGGGGCCATCGGTCTCCGAGGGCATTCGGATGCCGATGTGGTGCTGCACGCCCTCACGGATGCCGTGCTGGGCGCGGCAGGCCTGGGCGATATCGGCCTCCTCTTCCCGGATACGGACGAGCGCAACCGCGGCAGGGCGAGCCGCGATTTTCTGGAGTACGCCGTGAAACGCGCCGGCGAGGCCGGCTGGCAAGTGGCCAATGTGGATATCAGCCTGGTGGCCGAGGAGCCCAAGATCGGGCCCTACCGCGAGCCGATGGCGGATGCCATTGCCGAGGTCCTGGGAGTGTGCCGCGACCAGGTGAACATCAAGGCCACCACGTCTGAAAGGCTTGGGTTCGTTGGGCGCAAGGAAGGCATGGCCTGTTGGGCCGTCGCCACCCTGCAGCGCCGTAGGTCTCGGCCGTAGGAGAGGTAAGCGCATGGACAATGTGAACGTTAGGAGCAAAACAGGACCACTTCCTGCCAAGGTGCGCACGGAAGTGGAGAGACGGATTGGGAAGTTCGGCCGGTACTTTCACAAGGTCAACTCGTTCGAGGTAGTCCACTCCAATGCGCGCGGACTCTCGACAATTGAGATAAGCGTTGACGGCGATGGTCTGCTCATCCGCTGCGAGGAGCGCAGCGCGGACCTCGTCGCGGCGCTGGACAATGCCTTCGAGAAGCTGGAGCGGCAGATAATCCGCTACAAGGATCGGCGGCGAGAGGAGCGGCGCCGGCAAGGCGTGCGTGAGGCAGAAGCCGATGATACCCTGGCCGCTTCGGAGGAGACTGCGCCGCGCATTGTGCGCCGAAAGCGTTTCACCATGAAACCCGTATCGGAGGTGGAGGCCGCCGAGCAGATGGAGCTGACCGGCCACGATTGGTTCCTCTTCCGCAACGCGGATACGGGCGAGATCAATGTGCTCTATCGCCGGCAGGATGGCAACTACGGGCTCATCGAGCCGGGCGACTAGGAGAAACGACGCTCTGCCTCACGGCTTAGGGTGAGGCTAAACAGACCAGACGGGACGCGGCCGCTGCCCAGAGTCGATTCAAGTCGAACGGCACGGAGGAGACCGCGTCTCTGGCTGGCACTACCAACGGAGGACGCATCTCATGCGTGTCGGCATATTAACCGGAGGCGGCGACTGCCCCGGTCTGAATCCAGCCATTCGCGGATTCGTGATTCGTGCGCTGGATTTCGATATGGAAGTGCTGGGTTTCCTCAACGGATGGAAGGGCTTGGTGGATGGTGTCTACCGCCCGCTGGGCCTTGCCGATGTGGAGGACATCATCGGTATGGGCGGGACCATTCTGGGCTCCTCGCGCACCAATCCCTTCAAGAAGGGCAAGGAGGAAGACCTGGAGAAGGTCCTGCACAACATCAAGCACCTTCAGCTGGACGCGGTGGTGGGCTTTGGCGGCGAGGATACGCTGGGAGTGGCCCACAAGCTCCATGAGCGCGGCGTGCCCACGGTCGGCGTGCCCAAGACCATGGACAACGACCTTGACCATACGGATTTCACCTTTGGTTTCGACAGCGCGGCCTCGGTAGCCACCGAATCCATTGATCGCCTGCGCGACACGGCACGCTCGCACAGCCGGGTGATTGTAGTGGAGGTGATGGGGCGGCATGCCGGCTGGATGGCGCTCTACTCCGGCATTGCCGGCGGCGCCGACTGGATTACGCTGCCCGAAGAGCCGCTGGATCTGGATGCAATGTGCGCCCACCTGATGGAGGTGCGCAAGCGCGGGAAGAACTACAGCATCGTGGTTGCGGCGGAGGGCACGGAGCTTCCCAAGGATGAGGAGGCCGAAACCACCGTGGACGCCTTCGGTCACGTAATCCTGAGCGAGCGCGGCGTGGGCGAGTACATCGCCAAGGAGGTGGAGCGGCGCACTGGCATCGAGACCCGCCATGCGGTCCTGGGACACGTGGTACGCGGCGGGCCGCCCACCGTGTTTGATCGCGTGCTGGCGTCGCGTCTGGGCATCAAGGCCGCCAACCTGGTGCAGGAAGGCGAATTCGGCATGATGGCCAGCATCGTGGGCAACCGGATAGTGGCCGTGCCTCTCAAGGATGCCGTCGCCAAACTCAAGCAGGTGCCGCACGAGCTCTACGAAGAGGCGCGCATCCTCTTTACACGCTAAGCCGTCTGACTGCGCTGTACCAGGGGAACTAGCGACCATGCGCATCGGACTGCTAACGAGCGGAGGCGATGCTCCCGGGATGAACGCGGCGGTGCGGGCGATTGTCCGCACCGCCCACGCCTACGGCGCGGAGCCCGTCGGCATCCGAAGAGGCTACCAGGGACTCATGCGGGGCGACCTCATGGTGATGGACGACCGCTCCGTGAGCGGCATCGTGGGGCGGGGCGGCACCATCTTGAGAACGGCGCGCAGCGAGGAGTTCAAGACACCCGAAGGGCAGGCGCGCGCGGCGGAGGTCATCGCCCGCGAGAAGCTGGCCGGCCTCGCGGTGATTGGAGGGGATGGTTCGTACCGCGGCGCTCTTGCCCTGCACGCCCGGTGCGGAGTGCCCGTGGTGGGCCTGCCAGGAACTATTGATAACGACATCCCGGGGACGCGGTACACCATCGGCTTCGACACGGCGATCAATACGGCTCTGGATGCCATAGACCGCATCCGAGACACAAGCGAGTCGCACGATCGGATATTCGTGGTCGAGGTGATGGGTCGGCACAACGGCTCCATCGCGCTGGAGGTCGGCATCGCAGGAGGCGCCGAAGCCGTGATTATTCCAGAGCGCAAGACGGACATGCTGGCCCTCTGTGAGCGCATCCGCGAATGGCAGGCGATTGGCAAGATGAGCTGCATCGTGGTGGTGGCGGAGGGCGCGGCGTCCGGCGCAGACGTGGCGGCCACCATCACCCAGATTACCGGGCTTGAGACTCGCGTCTCCGTATTGGGACACATCCAGCGGGGCGGCTGTCCCACCGCGCGCGATCGGTCCCTCGCGACGCGTCTGGGGTACCGGGCGGTGCAGCTCCTGCTGGAGGGCCAGACCAACCTGCAGGTAGGTATAGGCGATAAGGACGAGGTCATTGTCCAGCCGCTGGAGAGGGTACTGGAGGGGCACAACGTTCCCGATACCTCTCTGTTGGATCTGGTAGCGGCAACCGCGCACTAACAGGCAGAAACTGGACGGGGGTGGGACGAGCAAACGTGCGACTGGATGAATTCAAACAGGCGATCAAGCGAGAGTTCGGGCCTAATCTGGAGCATGCCACCCCCGCTAACATCCGCGAGTTTCTGGACCGCCTGCAGCAGCAGGGGCGCACCCCCGGGCTGCAGGACCGCATCGAGCTGAGCGAGACGAAGGTTACCTACGAGGAGATCCTGCGGGATTTCTTTGTCAGGGTGCTCGACTATCCGCCCGAGGAGGCGGTGATTCTCCTCTGGACCATGGCCTTCGAGCTCTCCTTCTCCGCGCTCGAGGTGCATCTCGCCGACAGGCTGGGGAGCCTGTTCGGCGACATGGAGCCCTAACGGCAGCACGCGATCCGCGCGCTCCCTAATCCACGAACTCGATCTCGCCCACCGGTGGAATGAGCCCGCGCTGCTCGGCCAGGGCGAGAAAGAGACGGATGCTCCGCTTCCCCGGCTCGCCCAGGTCCACTGTCCAGTCGTTAACGTACATCCCCACGAATCTGTCC
>CAZGLN010000051.1:6707-8798 GCA_964526545.1 uncultured Chthonomonadales bacterium | reverse complement strand
GCATGGCATGCTGAAGCGCCTCGCGGCGGTGCTCCAGTCCGTAGAGGATGCTCGCGCGAAGCACCCGGCTGGCGCGCTGGCGCACGTCCAGCGGAAGGTCCTTCCGGATCGCATTCACCCCGAGCGGAAGCGGCAGCCCGTGCTCCTGTTTCCACCAGGCGCCGAGGTCGGCAACCGCATGCAGCCCGACATCGCCATGCGTCAGCTGGCCCTCATGGATGAGCAGCCCGGCCGCAACTTCGCCCCGCAGCACGGTCTCCATGATCTGGTCGAAGGGAACAATGCGATAGCGGACGGCGTCAACGCCATCGCCAGTGTCCTCCGGCACGAGGGGGCACGGCAGAAACAGCGAGAGCGCCAGGAACGCGCTGGTGAGCTCGCCGGGTACCGCGATGGTTGCCCCGGCGAGATCGCCCGCGGAAAGGGGGGATCGAGCGACAACCAGTGGTCCATAGCCATCGCCCATGCTCGCACCGTGCGAGAGGATGGCGTAGCGGTCGCGGACATAGGCGTAGGCGTGAACGGAGATGGCGGTGCACTCCAGGCGTCCCTCTCGGGCCCACTCGTTGAGAGTCTGGATGTCGCGGAGTATGTGCTCAAACCGCAGACCCTCCGTATCCACGCGATGCTCCGCGAGCCCATAGAACATGAAGGCGTCGTCGGAGTCGGGGCTGTGGCCAAGCGAAAGTGGAACTTCCAGCACGTGCCGTGCCTCCTGGCAGCGAATGGTCTGCAGTATACCCTTGCCAGGCGGAGACGGCGGGCATCTGGTAGTTTGCGCAGGTTGCCAGTATTTCCTCGTGATTTTTTCTGAAAGTCAGCAGCTGGCACGCATTGTGCGGACTATGCAAGTGAGAAAGGCGTATCCCGTGTGACCCGCAAGGTATGGCGGGTGTTCGAAGAAAGGACCAATGTATGAAGTACTTGAAGTCTGTGTTGGTGGCGTTCGCGGCGTTGGCTCTGGTATCGGGAGCGGCGACCGCGCAGACGTACAGCGTGTCGGATTTCTCGGCAGTAAGCAACCCGAACGGTGTATGGTCATATGGCTCTATCCCTTCGCTGGGCGGGCCCTTCACGCTGCTGACCGACAAACTCGGAAGCTACTACGGTCTGGACCATTGGCTGTTGGATGACCAGGCGCCGTTCTATCCTGCCGTGGTGTACAACTCCTCGGCGCTTCCCAATACCGTGTGGGCCATCAATCCCCTTCCGGCTGGAGCCGTGGGTATCCACCCTTCCAGCACGAGCGATAAGGGTGTCATTCGCTTCACCTCTCCGACCAATGCGTGGTACGACCTGAACGCTCTCTTCGACGGCCTGGGCGGCGCCACCGTGGATGTCTACATCTATCACGGCTTGACCGAGCTCTTCCGTGCGGACATTAATCAGAACGGCGGCCTGAACACAGCCGGCTATATGTCAACTCTGTTCATCGGCATGGGCGAAACGCTCGACTTCATCGTGGGACATGGCAACAACCAGGGGGCGTTCTCCCACTACTACGATGGGACGATGGTCGCCGGTACCCTGACGAGACGCAGCGATCTCGGCACACAGGACGTGCCGGAGCCCGGCACCCTTGCCCTGTTGGCGGGCGCTGGCATCGCGGCATCGGTGCTGGTGGTGCGGCGACGCAGGGCTTAGATCGGTCTGTATAACGCAAGCGCGATCAGGGGACGCTCCGGTAGGGGCGTCCCTTTCGTCTTGGCACTCTCTGCGCTCGGCTTGCTTTTGGGCGCCGATTGTGCGAAACTGCAGGTCCGCCGGCATCCGTACCACATGCGAAGGACACGCACATGACGCAGGAGCATTCGCAGCACCACGGGCACGACACGGCCTCCGCGGCCTACCAGGCCGGCGATGCGCTTACCCCGCGCGAGTCCGCCGAGGCGGCGAATCTCTGGTTTCCAAATCGGCCACCGGACCTGGTGCCGGAGCTCTCCTCGGTATCTGACCTGGCGCGGGCGCTCGGCGTGGAAGAGGCGCGGGCCCGGGAGCTGGTTCGCGACCTGCGCGCGCGGCTGGTGCAGAGCGAGGTCGAGGCTGTCGCCGCGGCTGTCTACCGTAATCGCCGACGCACGCCCGGCTTCG
>CAZGLN010000051.1:0-6697 GCA_964526545.1 uncultured Chthonomonadales bacterium | reverse complement strand
ATTCTGGTGCTCCTGGTCCTGCTTCTTGGCGCCGCGATGTACGGCACTCTCACCGTTACGCACTCCGTCGCCCCGCCGTCGGCGGTGGTAACGGAGCCTGCTCCCGCGATAGCTCCCGCAACGCCGCCGGCACCCCCCTCCAGTCCTCCTGGCCCCTAAACCTGCTGCAACATGGCGCGATTGGCCATCAGGCGGCGCGCAGCGCAGGGGCGTACCGTTCCGGATGCCTTGGATATACGCGCTTCCCCAGCGCACAAGATCACGTTTGCGAGAGCTGATGCGGTCCTTCGCATGGAGGTCCGCACATCTCACTTCAGTTCGCGTTTGCCGCGAGTAATCGGGAGGGTGTCGGGAAACGCACAGGCGGTCGCAGATACTTCAGGCTTTTTCATGAGAATCAACGATTTGGCATGTTTCTTGCAATCATTAATAGTTGGGAGTGCGTGCCAGTTTCGGTGCGCCGACTCTGGCTGCAGCATCCGGAAAGGTTGTGAGACATGAGGTCTCTTCGGTCCGTGCTGTTGGTCTTCGGGGCGCTGGCGCTAATTGGTGCGGCCGCGAAAGCGCAGACGTACAATGTGGAGGACTTCTCCGCCGTAAATAACCCGTACGGCGTGTGGTCCTACGGCGCGATTCCTTCCCTGGGCGGACCCTTCACCCTGCTGACGCAAAAACTGCCCAACTACTACGACTTGGATCACTGGCTGTTGTACAACCAAGCCCCGTTCTACCCAGCGGTAGTTCACAACGCCTCCGCGCTGCCGAACACATCGTGGGCGATCAATCCGTTTCCCGCCGGAGGCGTGGGCATTCACCCTTCCAGCACGGGTGACAAGGGCGTGATACGCTTCACTTCGCCCGCTGCGGCGTGGTACGACGTGCAGGGCGCCTTTGACGCGCTTGGCGGCGCTACCGTGGATGTGTACGTCTATCACGGCGTGAACGAGCTGGTTCAGGGACTGTTGACCGGTGGTTCGATCTCTTTCGCAACAACGATCTACGTGGGGCTGGGCGAGACCGTAGACTTCATCGTGGGCAGCGGCCCGAACAATAACCATGTGTATGACGGCACCCGCGTGCAGGGCCTCCTAAGGGTGCGACAGGACCTGGGCGATCCCATGGTGCCCGAGCCGGGCGTCCTTGCCCTGCTCATGAGCGGGGGTATTGCGGCGTCGCTCTTTGTTGCGCGGCGCAAGAGGGCCTGAAGAAGTCGGACGAAGCGGAGAGTCGTTAGAGACGCCTCGGAAGGGGCGTCTCTCTTCGCGCGTGTGGCAGTTCGTCCATCGAAGCCGGCAGCCGGGGTGTGAGCGCGCGCGAGACGGATGCTTCTCTTGCCAGGCATACCAGCCGTCCGGAAACCAGCGTCATTGCAGCAAATTCGTAGCGCGTTCTTGCTGGTATGAGTCGTCGTGCTGGACGGCTGGCCACCATAACTAGATGTGTTCTTGCGCCTGCAGGTGTATGGGGACGGGCCATGCGTTCTGGTGCAGAGTGAAAACTGGTATCCATTTCGTTTCCGAAGCAGGCGAACTGGCATGATTCTTGCACAACGAAGATTGGAGTGGTATGTTCCGTTACCTATGCTCGCAGGCACGAGCACGCAATGAGGCAGAGAGGTTACTGAACATGAGGCATCTGAGGTGTGCGCTGCTGGTCTTTTGTGCGATCGCACTTGTGGGCGGCGCGCAGGCGCAGACGTACAACGTGCAGGACTTTTCGGCGACCAGCAATCCGAATGGCGTCTGGTCGTACGGGTCCATCCCCTCGTTGGGGGGAACCTTCACGCTGCTCACCAAGAAGATTACAATCCAGGACAACTACTATAACCTGGCTCACTGGATGCTGACGGACACATCGCCCTACTATCCGGCGGTGGTCGGCAATCTCTCGGGGACAACCAATACGACGTGGGCAGTCAACCCATTTCCCGCGGGCGCTGTGGGTATCCACCCCTCGATTCTTAGCGACATGGGGGTGATCCGGTTTACGTCGCCTGCAAACGCGACGTATGATTTAGAATTCCTCTTCGACGGCTTGGGACGTGCCACGGTAGACGTGTATGTCTACCATGGCACAACGCAGCTGTTCAGTGGAAATCTCAATCAGAACGGCGGGGGCAATACAGCCTCGTTCATAACTACGCGTTTCATCGGATTGGGACAGACGCTCGATCTCATCGTTGGCCATGGCAACGACCGCGGCGACCTGACGCACTGGTACGATGGCACTCGGGTGAGCGGAACCATCACGCGCGTCGGGCTCGGCATTGAAAACTTGCCAGGGCAGAGCCTGCCGGAGCCTGGCGTCCTCGCCATGCTGGTCGGTGCCGGCATTGCCGCCTCGCTGGTGGCTCTTCGGCGCCGAGGGGCCTAGCCGCAGTCGAGCCGACGGACGAAGCAACGGGACGCTCCGAGTTGAGCGTCCCGTTTGTGCTTCGCAGGATCAGTCCGTCTGTGTACCACTTGCCAACCGTTTTGTGGCTTCCGGAGTGCGCTGCCTCTCAGGCAAGGCGGCCGGCGGCGAAATCGCGCAGGTACGCGGCGAGAACCTCGCAGCCGTCGGGCGGGAAGGCGTTGTAGAGCGAGGCGCGGAACCCACCAACCGAGCGATGTCCCTTCAGCCCTACCATGCCGCGCGCTTCCGCCCCTGCCAGGAAGTCTCGCTCGCGTTCGGCTGCCTTCAGCCTAAACGTTACGTTCATCCACGAGCGGTGCTCTCTAACGGCCACGGTCGGCTCGTAGACGTCTGGGAAGGCATCGAGCGCCTCGTATACCATCTGCGCCTTCCGCCGATTGCGCTCATGCATGGCGGCAATGCCTCCGTTCTCCTCTATCCAGCGCATCACCAGTCCCAGTACGTAGGTGGCGAAGACAGGCGGCGTGTTGTAGAGCGAATCGGCCTTGGCGTGCGTGGAGTAAGCCAGCATCGCGGGGAGATCCTGGTTCGCCGTGGCAAGGAAGTCTTTTCGTGCGATGACGAGGGTTACGCCCGCCGGGCCGGCGTTCTTCTGCGCCCCCGCATAGAGCAGGGCGAAGCGGCCATGGTCGCGCACGCGCCCGAAGATATCGGAGGAGGCATCCGCTACAAGGGGCACCTCGCCCACCTCGGGCAGGTCGGGCCACTCGGTGCCCTCGATGGTGTTGTTGGTGGTGATGTGCAGGTAACGCGCACCCGGCACAACGCGGATGTCCGTGGGAATGCGGTCGAAACCCGTCTCCTCGGAGGTACCCGCGATGTGGACATCGCCGAACCTTCGGGCCTCGCGCAGGGCCTTGGCGCTCCACTCGCCCGTGTGCACGTAGGAGGCCTTCTGACCCGAACTCAGGAAGTTCATGGGCAGCATGGCGAACTGCAGGCTTGCGCCGCCGCCCAGAAAGAGGCAGTCGTAGCGTGCCTCGTCCAGGCCGAGCAGGCGCAGCACCCGCGAGCGCGCTTCGTAGTGAATGGCCTCATACTCGGGGCCGCGGTGGCTCACCTCCAGCACGGACATGCCCGACTCGGCAATCTCCAAGATGCCTCTGGAAGCCTCCTCGAGCACGGATTCAGGGAGGACGGCGGGACCTGCGCTGAAGTTGTAAGTTCTTCTCATTTCCTGGCTGTCTTTGGGCGATCGGGTTGGGACGCGAGCCGGAGAGGGGCTACTGTGCGTCCGCGCCGGAGTATACCCCGCGCAGCACCAGGCGGTCGCGAAGCTCCTGTCCATTCTGGCGGGTGCCCGGCGGCATCAGGTGCATGACCCAGGCGCGGCGCTGTCTGGGGCTGTGGTTCGGCCTGGTCATGTGGAGAGTCTGGCAGTGGTGGAACATGCCGTGCCCGGCCGGCAGCGGCACCGGAACGGCCAGCGCCTCGTCGGCATCCGCCTTCAGTTGGGCGATGTAGGCGCCCGCGCGCTGGTGCCCCACTTCTCCCGCGCGGTGGCTGCCCGGAACGACCCACATGCAGCCGTTCTCCTGGTCCACATCGTCCAGCGCAATCCAAAGGCTGATGGCCTCCGGCGGGTCCAGCCTCCAATAGCCGTTATCCTGGTGCCAGGGAACGACATCGCCATGCAGTGCCGGCTTGAAGAGCGCCTGGTCATGGTAGAGCATGACGGATTCCGTATCCATGAGGGCGGAAGCCATGCGGAACACGTGATCGTGATGCAGTATTCTCTCGAAGACCGGATCCAGCCGCCACATGTCAATAATCTGGAGGACAGCGCCTGCCGAAACTTCCTCTCCCTCCTTCGCGCCAAGGTTGCGGTAGCTCGAGGGTTTCTCGGTGGCCGCGAAGATGCGGTCATAGGCTGCGCGTGCCTCTTCCAGCAGGGCATCGTCCAGCACTCTTCCCGCGATTGCGTAGCCCTCTTCGCGAAAAGTGGTTCGCATTTTGTCTAGGTCCGGCATGCCTTCCTCCATGAATGGGCTGCTGATCGGCTGGTGCGTTGGCGATTTCTTCTGGTGGGCGCCCGGTTCCTCCGGCAGCGCGGAAGGTTTTCGGGTTCCGCGGTCGAAGAAGCAGTCGGAGTCAAGCCACCATGAACGCAGTAACCGCCCTGCGTGCCGCCGTAATCTGCGCGGCGGCCATCGCCCTTCGGAGCGCAACGATGAGCTCGCCTCCGGCCCCCGGGGGTATATCCCCGGCTCTTCCCAGTCCCTGGATGCCGGCCCTGGGTCGCGTCGGCTCTTGGGACCTGGCGCTTCCGCGCTACGCCGATGCCTGGCTGCGCCACCCGATACTGGGAGATCCCAGTTATGACTCGTTTACCCGGGCCGCCGGCAACCCCCTGGTGCGCGGCGCGCCTCCCTATGCATGGCCCGTAAATGTCTCGGTGCTGCACGATCCGCTTTCGGGCAACTGGTATGCCTACGTGGGAGTCTATCCCGAAGGCTATGCAATCGGCGGCGGCGCTCCGCCCAGCTACTGCCACATCTACCGTTCACGCGACCGAGGTCAGACCTGGGAGGATATCGGTCCGGCCTTTCGCGATCTTTCGTTCCGCTTCGAGGGCGACAGCGAAACCGCCGCCACGGCGCCGGATGTCTCGGTGGTCTATCACGACGGCAAGTACCACATGGCCTACGATTGGTGCTCCGAGAAGACGACCTGGCAGAACGCGCATGCGCCCCGAGACGGCACCGACAGCGGGGTGGGCTATGCCTGGGCGGAACGGCCGGAGGGACCGTTTCACCGCGCCCGGCGCCCCATTCTGCGCACTTCCGAAGTGCAGCGCTGGAATCAGGGCTCCAGCCGGTATCGGCGCGCCTACGCCACTTCGCTCATCCGCCGTAAGAGCGACTGGCTGGTAATCACCGATCTCGACTCGGGTCCGCACTTCGCGTGGGGAGCCATCGTGATGACGGCGAAGGACCCGGCCGGCAAGTGGTCTGAGCCGGTGATGGTGGCGAGTCTCGAGGGCGATACCTACTACCCCTCGCCCGTGGAGGGCTTTCCCGCCTTCGCGTATCAGGGCTATGTGTACGATCCGCGCACCTCGGTCGGAGCCAATCGGAACTTCCAGGTGATGATGAGGGCTCCCATCGAGAAGGCGCACCTGCCCGAAGCCTGGGAGCTCTACCAGCATGGCAGCCTCTGGCACGGCGCGCTGGAGGAGCACGAGGCCTACGGCCTGTGGGGGCAGACGTTCGCTGGCACCGTGGACAAGCGCGGAACGCTCCATGTGCTCTATCCCTCGCGCGATCGCGCACATGGCTATGGAACCATCAACCGCGCCTGGCGGGCGTGGTCTCGGCCGTTCAGAACCCGCGGCTTCGCGATGAGCGCGCACACCAGCCGCTCGTTCTCCTGCACGCGTTTTGCGGTGAAGGAGTTTGCGCTGGAGGCGGACTTGACGCTGCGAGGGAGGGCGCGGCTGGCGTGGGGCTACCAGGGAGTTCTGGGAGCCGAGGGCAGGGCGGACGGGCGGCCGCATGCCATGACCTGGACTCGCTACACCGCGCTGGAGCTCTCACGCGAGGCCTGGCGGCTGCTGCAGGTGGGCGAGGACGGCCGCGAGGCAGAGGCGGCTTCAGGCTCCCTCGATCCGTCGGACGAGAGACGGATCGCCGTGAAGGCTGCCGACGCAACGCTCCAGCTCACCGTAGACGGCAAGCCAGTGTGGGAAGGCGCCTGGCGAAACGAGGAGGGAGCGCTGGCCCTCCTGCTGGAACCGTGGACCCAGGTGGATGTTACGCGCTTTCGGGTCTCCGGCAGGCCCGGCGCGGCCGAGCATGTGTGGCTCTGGAGCGAGGCCATTAGCGGCGCGGGAGTGGCCGAAGGCAGCTACAAGGTCGTGGCTGGTCGCGAGTGGAGGTTCGGCCGGGGCGCTCTCTGCGAGACCCCAGGCGAGCGGGTGAAGTGGAACTTCCGCGGCAGGGGCTTCCGGCTGTGGCTGCCTCGCGGTCCTCGCTACGGCCGCGTGGAGGTGCTGCTCAATGGGCGCGCCCTCACCGCGCTGGACCTCCACGCGCCGACCGATCAGGCATCCGCCGTGGTGCTGGAACGGCGGGACCTGCCGGATGGCTATCACGCCCTGGTGCTGCGGGGCGATGCGCGGCCGCTGCCCGTGGACACTCTGGACGCTCTCCAGTAGCCTGGGTTGGCGAGCACCAGGCCCATAGGCACTATTGCGCGGCTGCCTCCATCACCCACGAGCCGGCGGGCCGCCTCGCGCGGGGCGCCGCCGCCAGGCCGAGCGCATGGGCGAGTGCCCGCGGCC
>CAZGLN010000050.1:15197-18478 GCA_964526545.1 uncultured Chthonomonadales bacterium | reverse complement strand
TGGGTGTGTGCCTGGATACCGGCAATCCGCTTGCCGTTGCGGAGGGGCCGGTGCCTGCCGCCGCCAGGCTTGCCCCTCTCATACATCACCTTCACCTGAAGGACTATCGCGTGCACCGTTACAGCTGCGGATACCGATTGACTCGCTGCGCCAACGGAGCGGGCGTGGTGGACTTTGAGGCGGTACTGCGAGCAGCGCTTAGGAGCGGCAATACGCCGAGTCTCGGTGTTGAGATTGCCGCCCAGCAGGCCCGAAGTATCCCGATTCTGGAGGATGCGTGGTGGCGGCAGCACGAGGAGGATCAGGTGAATCACCTCCCCGAAGCGCTCGGGGCTGTTTGGAGCCGGCTGCTGCCGGAGGAGGAGCCGTGGGAGAGTGCCTGGGAGCGGGGAGTTACTGGCGAGGACCTTGTGTCCGAGGAGTTGAGCATGGTGCAGGCAGGGGTATCGGCGATGCGCCAGCTGCTGCTGCGAGTCGGATCCGCCTCGTAGCCGGCCGCCCAGGATGATCATCGCATCCTCCCTGTCGCATGGTCTTGATACAATGTCTTGCTGGGCGCGGATGAAAGCTCGACGCCGCCAAGCGGATAGAGCCCTGGAGCGCTCGGCCGTGTCTTGAACGAGGAAGAGGGGTGGAGATCGTGACTGCTGCGTGGCTATTTGCCGCCGTGCTTGCCCAGGTGCCTGCTCAGAAGGCGCGGCCAGTTTCGTACGTGGCCGACGTTGCGCCGATTTTCCGGTCCTCGTGTGTTGGCTGCCACAATCCGCGAACCACGAAGGATGCCGCCATCTCGGGCGGGCTTTCGCTGGAGAGGCTGGCGGACTTCTCGAACGTCCGCGGCCGATCTGGAACACGAATTCTCGTGGCGGGACGACCGCAGGCGAGCGAGCTCTACTTGCGTCTGGTGGATCCCTCGCCGGCGCGACGCATGCCGAAAGGCGGCCGGCTGACGCCCGAGCAGATTGAGAAGGTGCGTGCCTGGATTGCCGGCGGAGCGCTGGAGGGAGCCGCGCCGAAGCCCGCGTCCGCGCCGGCTCCCGCCGCCCCACGCGTTGAGCCAGCCGGCGGTACGCTGGACGTGCTGCTGCCGCTTGAACGTGCCGGCGTGCCGGAGGGCGTCACGGGTCCGGCCGCGTTGGCCGTTCCGGTAGGTCCGCTCCCGCGTGTTACGGCTCTCGCGTTCAGTCCGGATGGCAAACGGCTGGCCGTGGGCGGCTACCGCGCCGTGGTTTTCTGGAATCTCGCCGAGGGCAAGGTTGATGGCGTGTGGACAGGCTTTGCCGGCGGGGTGCAATCCATTGCATGGAGCGCCTCCGCCGGCATCATTGCCGCGGCGGGCGGGATACCCGGGCAGAGCGGCGAGGTGCGGCTGCGTCTGCTGGACCAGGCCGGCCTGGTTACCGAGCGCGAGCTTCCGGCCATTGAAGGGCATTCCGATGTGGTCTACTGCGTGGATGTCTCACCGGATGGGCAGCGGCTCGCCACGGCCTCGCACGATCGTTCTATTCTGGTGTGGCAGGTCGCGGCGCTTAAGGGAGGCGCGAAGCCAACGCCGGAGAAGACCCTGACCATTCACTCCGATGCGGTCTTTCGGGCCCGCTTCCTGCCTGACGGCAGGCGGCTGGTGAGCGCGAGCAACGATAGGACTCTTCGTGTGATGAGCCTGGAGACGGGCAAGCCGGAGATCACCTTTGAAGGCATCCAGCATCCGGTAGCCGCGGCAGCCGTTCGGCCGGATGGGCAGGCCGTAGTGAGCGGCGGCGAGGAGCCGCGCATCCGATGGTGGAACCCGGGCCAGGTAAACACTTACCGATACGGCGATGGCCACGCCGTGCAGATCAACGATTTGGCGTTCAGCGCCAATGGGCAAGTGCTCGCCTCCGCCGGTGCGGAGGCCACGGTACGGCTGTGGGATGCGAACTCCGGTGCCGCCCGACACACGCTGCGGGACGGCAACGATTGGTTCTACACAGTTGCCTTGAGCCCGGATGGGACCCTCTGCGCCGCGGGTTCTGGCGATGGCCTTGTGCGCCTCTGGGAAGTGGAGAGCGGCACACTGCGCGCTCGCTTCACGGCGCGGCCGGATGGCCCGACGGCGCAATGGATTGCGGCCGCGCCCTCGGGCCACTTCGAAGGCAGCGACGCATGGCTGAAAAAGGCGCGTGTACTTGCAGGCAAGAACGTGCTGCTGAACCCTGAGACCGGCGCGATCGAAAGGCTGCGAAGCGCCAAGCAGCTGGCCGCCGCGCTTACGGGCGAGAAGCTGGAGCCCATTGTTATCACGCCGCCCGCGCCGCGGTAGGATTGCCGGCTGGCAAGCCAGGCCGCGCGAAGACGGAGGGCCTCGGGAGCGGCGCGTGAGTCCGCTCTTATCTCGTACCCTGCAGGTGAGCGAACCAATCGGTACCCAACGACCGCCAGACATTCCTCAAGCGGCAGCTCATCCGTGGAGCGTACGAGCCGGTCATAGAATGGACCGAGCTCGGGACCGCCCAACCGAACCAGCGCCTCGCGTATACCATCCTCCGAATAGCCGGGCCGAGGCGGCGAGTAGCGGGCCAGCAGGTCGCGGAACAGCTCGTCCAGGCCCTGGCGTCCGCCTGATGCTGCCCGAATCTTGAGGTCGAGGCAGAGCCCCACCAGGTGCCCCTTCAAGTAGTAAGAGAGGCCCCCGTATCCCTGGCTGCCCGGTTCATCCCACACGCGCAGGCTGGATTCCTCGGCTGTTATCTTCAAGCGGGCGGGAGTCTGCTGCAAGATGGAAATTAGCGCTGCCAGATGCTGCCGGTACTCGGCATCGCCAAGCGTGCCGCCGCGGCGAAGCAGAAGGAGCGACTGGTAATCCGTAACTCCCTCGCAGAACCAGAGGCTGCGCGTGCGCGCTGGCTGCCAGTAGTCGAACGGACCAAGCGGCAGCGGCCGGACCCTTTTCACGTTCCAAGCGTGCACGAACTCATGCGCGGCGACGGGCACCACATCGGCCGGCGGATAGCTGCTGCCGATACCGATCACGGTGCATGCGCCGTGCTCCAGACCGGAGCCGGGACGGCCCAAGTACAGCAGGAACAGGTAGCGCGGGTATGGCGCTCCGCCGAATGTGGCGAGCGCCTCGCGCACGAAGGGTCTAAATTCCCTTGCATACCCGTCGGGCGAGGGCAGCGTTCCGTCACCGAAGACAACCACCTGGTGCGGCTTTCCGCCCTCGGTGAAGCTATGCGTGAGCAGCTTTCCCGTTACAATCGGCGAATCCACCAGTGTGTCGTAGTCCGGGGCGACGAAGC
>CAZGLN010000050.1:11155-15157 GCA_964526545.1 uncultured Chthonomonadales bacterium | reverse complement strand
GTCTCGCCCGGGCCTGGGTCCAGCGCGCACGCCACGGACCGCCAGCCGGCGGGCGGGCGCACCTCGAGCGTGGAGGGGCGCTTCTCAAAGCCTTCAACGGCGGCAAACGTGGCGGGACCGTGATGGAACGAATGGGCGCGTCCGACCTGCACGTTGGCGGAGAAGTTGCCTGGCCGAGTATTGGGCAGGGAGTAGCGGATGGTAACCGTGTCCTCGCCGCCCGTCTGGACCTCCCACGCGCCCATGCCGAGAGCCCGCACTTGCAGTGTTTCGCCCCTGGCACTCGTTGCGCGCAGGTCGCGCACCCACTGGCCATGGTTCTGCATCTGGTAGTCGCCGGGCGACCACGCCGGCATCCGTACTACGAGGCGGTCACGCTGTGCCGCTCCTCGCACGACGATCTCGACGCGCGTAACTGCGCTCCGTGCCGCCTCGGCGGGGCTGGGTGCCAGGCGGTAGATGAGGGCAGGTTCACCGGCGGCCTGCCGTGCACAGAGAAGCGCAACGCAGAAAACGAGCAGCCGCCGGGTGGATCCAAGTGCCCGGGAGATCCGCTTCTCAAGCGCCGCGCGTGTTGACCTTGGGGGTGAGCTGCGGCACAATCTTGCGGATGCTGGAAAGCCAGTGCTTGCCAAGCCGCTCCTCCGTCATCAGGCTTGCCTCCGCATCCGACTTACCCACGGTAACGAGCAACTCGCCGCGCACCGCGATGCAGAGAGCGCCCGCCCTCCGTTCCAGCGTAATCTGGTCGGCTGGAAGCGGCCCATCCACCTTGGATAGGATTTCGTACAGCCGGCGGTCCAGCTCTTCCACGCGCTGCCGCGGTGTCATCTCTCCCACGGTGGCGCGCAGGCGGAGCACCTGGCTGCCCGCGATAGACCATACGGCCTCGCTCGCCCTCTCCGCGTCCGCCATCGCCGATTGGCTGTAGAGAAGACCCACGCAAACTGTCACAACCACCAACCTGAGCATCCGCAGCATGGTCGTCCTCCCCGCTGCAACAAAGCGCCTACATCACTCACTACGGTAGAATGCGCTCCGGGGTTACGCGCGGCCATCCCTGAAATCGCCTGAAGCCTTCCGCGTACTTCGCGCCGCACTGCAGTCCACGGAAGCGCGCCACCGTAACAATGAACTCGTCAATATCGATTCCATTGTACTCGCCAAGCCACTCCAGCTGACTGGCATGCTGGCGCATCATGGCGCGCTTGGTTTCCAGGTAGTCGCTGATATCCACGTAGTCCGTTGGCTGGAAATCCACACCCGCAAGCGTATCCATGTGAAAGATGGGCGGGATCTTGGGGTGCCTCGGGGAGTCCGTGCGTGCGTTGGGTACCGCCGCGATAAACGAGGAGACCAGCACAAGGTCCGCAACCACGCGATGATCCATGTGGTAATCGTTCGGTGCGTGCGTGATGATGACATCTGGACGCGCCTGGCGGATCATCTCGATGAATCGCATGCGGGTTGCGTGATCGTGGTAGATGTACTCGTCGGGGAAGTTGAGCCACAGAAAGTCCGCGCCGATGAGGGCCGCGGATCGCCGTGCCTCCTCTTCGCGCACCGCTCCCAGGTCTTCCGGCTGGATGCGCATGCTTCCCAGGTTGCCATTCGTCGCCACGCAGATGGTAACGTGGTGACCCTCCGCGGCCGCCCGCGCAAGGGTGCCCGCGCAGAGTATCTCCACATCATCCGGGTGTGCGCCGACGGCCAGAATGCGTCGCGCCTCACCGGGCGGAGGCAGCGGCGTCATCCGGCGTGCCTCAGCATCTGCTTCAGCTCCGTGGCATTGCTCGATGCTTGCAGAGCCGCCGCCGAGGTGATGCAACCGGACCTGTAGAGCTTCTCCAGAGCCTGGTTCATGGTGATCATGCCGAAGTGCTGGCCGTCACGGATTGCCGCGGTCAGCTCGCCGGTCTCGCCGCACTCAATCAGCTTGCGCACGGTCGGCGAGTTCGTCATCACCTCCACGGCGGGCAGGCGTCCGCCTCCGTTGGCAGCGGGCACCAGGCGGTGGGAAGTTACGCAGAGCAGCGAGGCCGCAAGCTGCGCCGTGGTCTGGTCGCGAAGGTGGCGTGGGAAGCTGTTCACGATGCGGTCCACGGTCGCCGCGGCGGAGACCGTATGCAGCGTGGTGATGACGAGGTGGCCTATTTCCGAGGCGGTCATGGCCACATCCATCGTCTCCGCGTCACGAAGCTCTCCGATGACGAGCACATCCGGAGACTGCCGCGTGGCGCTGCGGAGGGCCGCCGCGAACGACCCGGTATCCTTCCCCACCTCCCGCTGGTGGATCACACTCTGGGCATCCTGGAAGACGTATTCGATGGGATCCTCGATTGTGATGATGTTTGCTTGTCGGCGCCTGTTGATCTCCTCAATCAGCGCCGCCATCGTTGTGGTCTTACCGGAGCCCGTGGGACCCGTGATGATGATTAGCCCCTGCGGAGCGAGGGCCACCTCCTTAAGCACGGGCGGAAGGCCCGCCTCTTCAATGGTGTAAGGGCGCAGCGGGATGATGCGCAGTACCGCGCCCAGCGTGCCTCGCTGCATGAAGAGATTCGCGCGCACTCGCGCAAGGCGCGGGATCGAAAAGACCAGATCCAGTTCCTCGTTGCGCTCCAGTTGGCGGAGCAGCTGGTCGGCATCCTCGCCGTCCAGGCGGGCCCGCTGCTCGCTTTGAGGATCCGCCACGAGCAGGCGATCACGACTGGAGGAGAAGATAATGCCATAGGCAATCTCACGCGTGTCTTCCGGTCGGAGGCAGCGGAGATTGCTCATCCGCATGTTGCCATCAACGCGCAGGGCGGGCGGAGCGCCGGCTTTGATTACCAGGTCCGATGCCCGCTCGGCGATGGCCAGTTCGAGTAGTTCATGAATGCTCATTTCAATAATCTTGGATAGGAATGCGCACCGCGTCTCGTGAGGCTCGGAGCTTGGTGCGTTGTCATTATACCGGCCCGCCAGACAGCCGGCTGTGAGAAGCTGCACACCCACACAGCCGTGATGAACCTCAGTGCCCCGCCTGGGGTTACCCTCTGCCTTCTTCCGGTTGACTCGAGAGGGTGCGTCAGGTATTCTCGCCGCAAGAATGGCCAAGCAGCGCATCCGGCCGATCGCGATCGGCATATTCCGCCACGCGGACAAGATCCTGGTGTTCGAGGGCCGCGACCCCAGCCGGGACCTGACTTTCTACCGACCCCTTGGCGGTGCCATACATTTCGGAGAGACCTCGGGAGAGGCTCTGCGGCGTGAGATGCGGGAAGAGCTGGGCTCCGATGTGGACGACCTTAGATTCCTGGGCGTTCTCGAGAGCATCTTCACCTATCGCGGAATGCCCGGGCACGAGCTGGTCATGGTACACGAAGGCCGCCTGCGGGAGAGGGCGCTCTACGAGCAGCGGGAGTTCCAGGCGACAGAGGGCACGCGGCATCCGACCCCCATTCGCTGCTTGTGGTTGCCGCTGAGTTCGTTTGAGGGCGGTGAGCGTACTCTCTTTCCCGACGGTCTGCTGGCCATGCTGACCAGCGGAGATGAGAGAGGCAGACCATGATCCGATTCGCACTGCTGGCTATCCTGGGTGCTGTGGCTGTGCCGGCTCTCGGCGCTATGGATAGAGCCGCGACGGGGAGGGTGGTAGATCGAGCGCCGGAGGGTTATTGGGCCTGCTTTTCACACCCGGTCGCCACGGGTACCGAGGTGGAGATTGCTCCGCATCCTGGCTCGTTGGTTACGGCGCGCGGACGCATCGGTTGGGCGTCGCCGATGGCTCCCTACGAAGCGCTGATAGTGGACCTGCGCGCGGCTCGCCGGACCGACTCGCCGGGGCAGACGGAGTACGAGCGCCTGGTTGGCGAGCGCTCCATGCCGCGCGTGGAGGGCATCGCGGCGGCCTGCGTGGGGTACTCCGTAACCTGCCGGGTGGCGGATGGCGGGCGCGCCAACAAGGGTGAGCCGTTGGCAGCGCTTGTGGCACTGCTTCGCGAGCGGCCCGAGGTGCGC
>CAZGLN010000050.1:9520-11133 GCA_964526545.1 uncultured Chthonomonadales bacterium | reverse complement strand
GGTGCGCGAGTGGATGAGAGGCGCGGAGGAGGGCGGAACGATCACCGCGCTGGCGGGCAAGAGCTGGGCCGATCCGGTGGCGCGCCGTCTGGCGGAGCGCCTGCGGGAAGCTCTGCGCTGGGCCAACACCGTGGGTGGGCGCGTGCCCAGAGGCTGGTTTCCCGTGGGAGCGGCGCGCACAGCCGGGCAGTAGGCTCCCGGGGGCGAGGTAAGGCGATTGCGATACTTATCGGTGCACGATCTGGTCTGGATAAACTCCACGCTCACCGGCCGCGAGGCCGCATTCGATTATGAGCGCCTCGAGGCGTGCATGGCCGCGCAGTACGGCTATGGGCACAGCCGCGATGTCTTGAGCCAGGCGGCCAACTTCCTAACCACGTTCTGCTATAAGCGGCCATTCGCGGAGAAGAATGCGGAGACGGCGCTGACCGCCTTCTGCACTTTTCTGCTGGCAAATGGCTGGGGCGTTACCGCGGCCGATGCCGAACTGGCTGGACTGGTGCAGCGCGCATGGAGTGGCGAGGAGCTGACGGCGGAGAGTGTGCGCCGAATCGCCGCACCGAATGCAAGCGGCGGAGCGGGGCTGCGCGCTCTGGTCAGTCGGGTGATTGGGGAGAGAAGCAAGGCACTCGGCATGCTTGCCGCCGAACGAGAGGGTACTCATGCGTGAAATCAACGTGGCTGTTATAGGATGCGGCGGCATCGGCAAGGTGCACCTTGCCGGGGGGGCGGCGCTCTCCGGCGGCAGGGTGGGCGTGGTCTGCGATGTGGATGGCCAGGCAGCCGCGCATGCGGCACGGGAACTCGGCGCGGAGGCCCACACGGATCCGGAGGCCGCGGTTCAGGTCTCAGGCCTGGACGCCGTGGATATCTGCACGCCCCCTAACACCCATGCCCCCATCGCTTTCGCGGCCCTGCAGGCAGGGCTGCACGTATTCTGTGAGAAACCGCTGGCCCGCAACCCGGACGAGGCGGCCGGCATGGTGCGGGAGGCCGAGAAGCAGGGCCGTATACTCTTGACAGCTTTCTGTCATCGGTTCCATCCGCCGATTCTCTTCGCGCGCCAGCTCATCGAGGCGGATGATTTAGGCCGCGTCGTGATGTTTCGCAACCGGTTCAGCGGATACTTTCAGGGCGTGGAGGACCGCTGGTTCGCCGATCCGGAGGTGGCCGGAGGCGGATCACTGTTGGACACCGCCGTGCACTCGATTGATCTGTTTCGGTACCTAGTCGGTGAGGTGCGTTCGGCTTCGGGCCGATTGGGCCGGTACAATCCCCGGGTACGTGTTGAGGATAGCGCCGTGGTAGCGCTGGAAGCCGAGAACGGCGCCATTGGAGTCATCGAGTCCAGCTGGTCCACGCCGGGCGGCCGCAATGTGGTGGAACTCTACGGGACGGCGGGCGCGTGCATTGTGGATTACGACACCGGCCAGGTGCGCTATCAGACGGCGGACATGTCGGTATGGGAGACTCGGGAGGTGCAGGGTCCCGATCGCTTTGCCGCGGAGATCGCCCGCTTTGCCGACGCGGTGCGCGGCGTGGCTCCCGCCGAGCCTTCGGGCCGTGATGGCCTCCGGGCCAACGAGATTATCGCCGACATATACGCGAGCGCC
>CAZGLN010000050.1:0-9487 GCA_964526545.1 uncultured Chthonomonadales bacterium | reverse complement strand
GGCCATTCCGGTGCGGCCCCGCGCATCCGCGCTGGGCCGCAGGTACCGTTCGTTGACAACACGGGTTTGGGCCGATATACTCTGCGGCATCCCCCGCAGCCGGTGAGACGCCATGGCCACAGCGCCGCGACAGCCGAGCAGTCCCTCGCGCGATGCGGCTGGAGGCCGCGCTCTCCGCGAGCGGTCGTTGGCGGACGAGGTCCAGTACGTTAAGGGCGTTGGGCCCGCCCTGGCCACTTCTCTCGCCAAGCTGAACATCCGCACGGCCGGCGACCTGCTCTACCATCTCCCACGACGCTACGAAGACCGCACGCGGTTCGCTCAGATCGCGGACTTGCGGCCGGGCGAGACGGCCACCGTGCTTGGGAGAGTGATCTCCGCGGAGAATTCCGAGACACGGCGCCGCAACCTCACTGTCACCAAGGTGCTCATCAACGACGGCACGGGCCTCGCGCAGATCACCTTCTGGCAGCAGCCCTACCTGCTCAAGGGCTTTCGCGCCATCGCGGCCAGCGGCGGTTCCATCATTGTCTACGGGCTGGCAAAGTCCGTAGGATTCGGCGCCGTCGAGCTGGATCGGGTGGAATGGGAGGAGGTGAGCGAGGAGGTTGATTCGCTCTCGCTCAACCGCATCGTGCCCATCTATCCCTCCACGGCGGGAGTATCGCAGAAGCGCCTGCGGAGGGCCATTGACGGAGTTCTGCGCAGCCATCTGGAGCTCGTGGTTGACCCCTTGCCGCCCTCGCTGACCGCCCGGCACCAGCTTGCCGACTTGCATGCCAGCCTTCGCACCGTGCACTTCCCCGAGTCGTTTGAGGCGCTGGAGGCGGCCAGACGGCGGCTCATCTTCCAGGAGTTTTTCTTAGTGCAGGTGGGGCTGGCCAGACGGCGCGCCCTCCACGCAAGGAACGCCCGCGGCATCCGGATGCGCATGGATGCCGAGGAGCTCCATCGCGAGCTTCGGGCCATTCTGCCATTTGCGCTCACGGCGGCCCAGGAGAGGGCGATCCAGGATATCCTCAAGGACATGGGCAGCGGCTACGCCATGAACCGTCTGATCCAGGGTGACGTAGGCTCCGGAAAGACGGTGGTGGCGCTCGCGGCCATGCTGATTGCCGCTCGAAACGGGTTCCAGAGCGCCCTCATGGCGCCCACCGAAATCCTCGCCCAGCAGCATGCACTCGTCTTGCGGCGTATGCTGGAGCCGCTGAATCTGCCCGTGGAGCTTGCTACGGGATCGCTTACGGAGCGCGAACGGGACCTTACGCGGGCGCGGTTGGCCTCAGGCGATGCGCCCATCGTGGTTGGGACTCATGCACTCATCGAGAAGGATGTTCAGTTTGAGAGGCTCGGTCTGGCCATCGTGGATGAGCAGCACCGATTTGGAGTGATGCAGCGCGCGGCGCTCTACCGCAAGGCGGAGCGGCCCCATCTTCTCATCATGACGGCCACTCCCATACCCAGAACGCTCACGCTCACACTCTATGGCGACCTGGACACTTCGCTCATCAATGAGCTGCCTCCTGGACGAAAGCCTATCAAGACCCACTGGAAGCCGAGGTCCGAGGCCACGACGGTCTATGAGCGCATGCGGGTTCTACTGGACCAGGGCAGGCAGGCCTACATCGTCTGTCCGCTTATCGAGGAATCCGAGAAGGTAGACGTAAGAGCGGCCACGAAACTTGCCCGGCACATCCAGCGCGATGTGCTGCCCGGGTACCGAGTGGGCCTCCTGCACGGACAGATGCGGGCGGATGAGAAGGACGAAGTCATGCGCCAATTCAAGGCGCACGAGCTGGATGTGCTGGTCTCCACCACCGTGATCGAGGTGGGGATAGACGTGCCGAACGCAACGGTGATGGTGATTGAAGATGCCGACAGGTTTGGTCTTGCCCAGCTTCATCAGTTGCGGGGTCGCGTTGGACGAGGAGAGCACGCCAGCTTCTGCATCCTGCTGGCCGACCCGAAGACCGAGGATGCCGAGGCGCGCTTGCGTGTGATGGTGGAGACCCAGGATGGGTTCCGCATTGCGGAGGAGGACCTACGGATTCGCGGTCCGGGCGAGTTCTTCGGCACCAAACAGAGCGGCTTGCCGGAGTTCATTTTCGGGGATGTGGTGCGCGACGCCCGGCTGCTGGATGAGGCGCGTCGCGCAGCGTTCGATCTCGTAGAGAAGGATCCGAACCTGGCCAGACCGGAGAACGCGGGCCTGAGGCGATCGCTGGAGCAGTCGCGGTTTGGCTTCGAACTCATTCACGTTAGTTGAGAGATTAGGATAGATGGCGCTTGCGCTTGTTCCAGGTAGCTTCGACCCGGTAACCAATGGGCACCTCGACATCATCGAACGGGCCGCGCGTCTCTTTGAGTCCGTGGTGGTCGCGGTGGCGGTGAACAGCGCCAAGGAGCCGATGTTCAGCGAGGAAGAACGGGTACATATGCTGGAGGAATCGTGCGCGCATCTCCGCAATGTGAGGGTAAGCCGGTTCAGCGGTCTGCTGGCAACCTATGCGCGCGAGATGCGGGCCACGGCCGTCGTCCGCGGGCTGCGGGCCGTCTCGGATTTTGAGTACGAGCTGCAGATGGCCCACACGAATCGCCGGCTCTGTCCGGAGGTGGAGACCGTCTTTGTCATGACATCCACCGAGTACTCATTCCTAAGTTCGAGTATAGTCAAGGAGATCGCCCGACTGGGCGGATCCGTGGAAGGACTGGTGCCAGAAAGTGTTAGAGAACGCCTCCGAACCAAGATCTAGCAGCGCAGTCGCGCCCTCGCGATCCTTGCCGCTCAGTCAGTCATTCGTTCGTTCCGAAGCGGAGACCACCGACGTCCTCCGTCTGTTGGAGGAGCTCGAGGAGCTGCACGAGCGGGCGAAGCGCCTGCCGTTCGGCGTGTTGGCCGGCTTCGACAGCGAACGGTTCCAGTACATCGTGTTGAAGGTTCGCGCGAACCTTCCCGAGGCGGTCAAGCACGCCGCGCGTGTCACGCGGGACTCGGACGAGATAGTGGCCCGCGCGCGCGAGCAGGCAGCTGAAACCATCGCGGCGGCCCGGGAGGAGGCGGAGCGCCTGTTGGAGAGGGCCCGTGAACACGAGCAGGCCATTCTGCAGGCAGCCGAAGCCCGCGCGCGTGAAATGGTGGCGGAGAGCCACATCGTGCAGATGGCACATCAGCAGGCTTATGAGATTGTGCGTGAGGCGGAGCGCAATGCGCTGCAGCAGCGCGAAAGCGCCGATGAGTACGCCCGCGTGGTGCTCCAGAACCTCGAGGGCGTGATGGATCGGGCCATCGTTACCGTGCGGCAGGGGCGCGAGCAGCTGGAGAAGGGGTAGGGCCGCTGCCGCGGGCACACTCCCATGAAACTAGACCTCTCCGAGCTGCTGGCCTTTGTGGGCCGGCGCCACGTGCTTCCCATCGAGGAAGCCCCGATAGTGGATGAAGACCTGGAGTGCAGCGCGCCTATCGTCGGCTCGCTCACCTTCACCAACACGGGCAGCGTGCTGCTGATAAAGGGTGAGGTGGAGACCCAGGTTATACAGGCGTGCAGCCGCTGTCTGACCTACTTTGAGGAGGGTGTGCACGTAGCCATTGACGAGCAGTTTCCGCTGGAATCGCGCCCGGGCGGCCCGCGAGGCAAGATGATTACCAGCGTGGTGGAAGAAGAGGACGAGAACCCTGCCGCGGGAAGGCTCTTTGCCGGAAGCCTACTGGACTTGACGGAACTGCTGCGCCAGACCATCAGCGTGGAGCTGCCCATGCAGCCGCTGCACGCTCCGGACTGCAAGGGTTTGTGCCCCACGTGTGGAGTGGATCGCAACCAGGAGTCTTGCTCCTGCGCTGCAACAGTGGCCCCCAGCGCGTTCAAGGGTCTCGCCGTGCTGTTGGAGCGGAAATCCGATAGCGATGCGCCATAATGGTTTGGCGCGCCGCCAAGCAGGCGCGCCAATAGGCTGTCGGTTTGGCGCGGCTCCCTCCACCAGCGTGCGCCTGCCGCGGCTGGGGAGAGACGATGCCACTACCAAAGAGACGCCATTCCAACCAGAGAACACGGCTCCGCCGAACGCACTACAAGCTGAGGCTTCCTGCCGTTGGCGAGTGCCCGAAGTGCCATGCGCCGCGCCAGCTCCACCATGTGTGCCTGTCATGCGGTTTCTACGACGGCCGACCCGTTCTCGAAATAAAGAAAAAACCAACCGCCTAGCCCACAACCCTGTATGTTGAGCGCCTCTGTACGGATTGCAGTGGACGCCATGGGCGGCGACCTCGGCGCCGTGGAGGTGGTCCGCGGCGCCATTGACGCTGCGCGCACCTCCTGCGCCGGCGATCAGGTCATCCTCGTGGGTGACGAGACCGAAATTCGGTCCGAGCTAGTGCGGCACCGGTCGGTTCCGGGCAATCTCAGTGTCCGGCATGCCTCCCAAACCATCTTGATGACGGATAAGCCGCGCGAGGCGTATCGCAAGAAGCCGGACGCCTCCGTGGTGGTGGCGGCACGCATGGTGCGCGATGGCGAGGCGGATGGCTTTGTCTCCATAGGCAACACGGGTGCTGCCATGGCGGCTTCGGTCTTCTTGCTTCGGCCGCTGCCGGGGATTGACCGCCCAGCGATCGGCGTGACCTTGCCCTCCATTGGAGGGCAGGTGGTGATGGTGGATGGCGGCGCCAACGTGGATTGCAGCCCGCGCCAGCTGCTGGAGTTCGCGCTGATGGGCAGCGCCTATGCTTCCTTCGTGCTCGGCATCGAGAAGCCGCGCATCCGCCTGCTTTCGAACGGAGAAGAGGAGAGCAAGGGCAACGAGCTTTCGCGGCAGGCCTACAAGCTCCTGAAGGCGACACTCCCCAACTTCCTGGGATACGTGGAGGGCCGCGGGGTGTTTCGGGGCGAGACCGATGTGGTGGTGTGCGACGGCTTCGACGGCAACATACTTCTGAAGACGGGCGAGGGCGCCGCGGAACTCGTGCTGCGCATGCTGAAGCAGGAGCTGACAAGCCACCGCTGGATGCAGCTCTGGCTTCTCCCGATGCGGAAGCCCATCCAGCGCTTGCGTGATCGGCTGGATTACCGCGAGTTTGGCGGAGCCCCGCTGCTCGGAGTGAATGGTGTGTGCGTGGTTGGGCACGGCCGAAGCGATCAACGCGCCGTCTCCCGGGCTATATCCGTGGCACGCAAGGCCATTCAAGTGGATCTGGTTGGCGAAATCCGCCGATCCGTGGCGGCGTTGCCTGGCGAGGCAGCGGAGTACCCGGCCGGCAACGGAAGCGCGGAAATCACCCTGGATCGTTAGGAGATCGCTGCGTGCAGCATGAAATAGGGGCAGGATTCCTGGGCATCGGCATGGCCGTGCCGGAACGCGTGCTGACCAATGCCGAGCTCGAAAAACTGGTGGACACCACGCACCAGTGGATAGTAGAGCGGACCGGGATACACGAGCGCAGAATCACGGGGCCCGAGGAGCAGTGTTCCACTCTGGCCGTGGAAGCGGCCAGGCGGGCGTTGGCAGACGCAGGGACCGCGCCGCAGGAGCTGGACCTCATTATCTGCGGCACGGCCACGGGCGATTACATCTGGCCTTCAACCGCATGTCTCATCCAGGATGCGCTTGGCGCGAAGCGGGCGGGAGCCTTCGATCTTGTCGCTGCCTGTTCCGGCTTTGTGTATGGTCTCGAGACAGCGGCCAACTTCGTGCGCTCCGGGTCCATGAAGCGCGTGCTCGTCGTGGGTGTGGATGTGCTTACGAAGATCACAAACTGGGAGGACCGAGGAACCTGCGTGCTTTTCGGCGATGGAGCCGGCGCGGCCGTCATAGGGCCGTGCCCGGCGGGTGAGGGGGTGCTCGCCAGCGTCCTGGGCTCGGATGGCTCCGGAGCGCCCATGATCATGCTGGAAGCCGGCGGCACGCGGCATCCGGTAACTCCCGAAGCCATCGAGGAGAAGAAGAACCGCATCTACATGAACGGCCGAGAGGTGTATAAGTTCGCCACCCGCATGATGGGCGATGCCTCGCTCGAGGCCATTCGGCGTGCCGGGATTACCCCGGAGCAGGTAGACCTCTTCGTGCCGCATCAGGCCAATATTCGCATCATCGAGTCCGCGGCGCAGCGCATCGGCCTCTCCATGGACAGGGTCTTCCTCAACGTGCAGAGATACGGAAACACAAGCGCGGCCTCCATACCCATTGCGCTTTGCGAAGCGCGCGACGAGGGCAGGGTGCGGCGGGGAAGCGTATTGGTCTTCGTGGCGTTTGGCGCCGGCTTTACGTGGGGCGCCAACGTGGTGCGCTGGAGCCGGGATTAGGATCCTGCCGCGATGCGCTATGCACTTCTCTTTCCGGGGCAGGGCTCCCAGGCCGTCGGCATGGGCGCCGATCTGGCCTCAAGCTACCCGGAGGCGCGCCAGCTTTTCCATAAGGCTAATGAGATTCTGGGCTTCAACCTGCTCAAACTCTGCACGGAGGGGCCCGAGGAGGAGCTGCGGCGCACCATCAATACGCAGCCGGCCCTCTACGTTACGAGCTGCGCCGCCCTAGCCGCCCTCTCGTCGCGCGTGGAGCTGAACCCGTTCGCGGCTGCGGGGCACAGCGTCGGCGAGTACGCGGCCTTCCACGCGGCGGGAGCCATGACGTTCGAGGTGGGACTGCAGCTCGTGCGACGACGCGCGGAGCTTATGCAGGAGGCCTCCGAGAGGAAGCCCGGCACAATGGCGGCCATCCTGGGGCTGGAGGCCGCGGAGGTGCGGGAGGCCTGTGAGCACGCCCGCTCCATAGGCGTGGTAACCATCGCTAACTACAACTGCCCGGGCCAGATAGTCATCTCCGGCGAGCAAGCCGCGGTGGAGCGGGCATGCGAGGAGGCGCGCTCACGGGGTGCGCGGCGCGTGGTGCCGCTGCAGGTATCCGGCGGGTTCCACTCGCCGCTGATGGTAACGGCGGGCGATGCCCTTCATGCGCATCTCCGGCAGGCACTCTTCAAGACGCCACGATTTCCCGTGGTTGTGAATGTTGCCGCCGAGTATTGCCGGAGCGGAGTGGACATAGCGCCCTACCTCACCATGCAGGTGGCTGGCAGCGTGCGCTGGGAGGAATCCATGCGGCTGCTGCTGGCCGATGGCGTGGAGCTGTTTCTGGAGCTGGGAGTGGGAGAAGTGCTCTCCGGCCTGCTGAAGCGCATTGACCGAGGCGCCCAGGCCCTGGCCGTGACAGATGCGCCCGGTGTGGAGCGCGCGGTACGTCTGCTTTCGGAGGAGCCTGCATGACCCTTGAGGGCAAGGTGGCGGTGGTAACAGGCGCGGGGCGCGGCATCGGTTTGGCGATAGCCAGGGATTTGGCGCGTGCGGGCGCGAACTTGGTGCTCAACAGCGCCACGGAGGCGAATGCCCATGCCGCGGCCGAGGCGGTGGCCGGCGAGACGGGCCGCGTGGTCAGGGCCGTGGCGGGCAGCGTGGCGCGGGCCGATGTGGTGGATGCTCTCCTTGCCGAGGCGGCCGCCCTGGGCAGCCTGGATGTGCTGGTGAACAATGCGGGCATCACGCGAGACGGCCTGCTCGTGCGCATGAAGGATGAGGACTGGCAGGCAGTGCTGGACGTGAATCTCACGGGTGCCTTCCTCTGCTGCCGGGCCGCCGCTAAGGTGATGATGCGCCAGAAGAGCGGTTCCATCATCAATGTTGGCAGCGTGAACGGCATAGTCGGCGCTGCCGGGCAGGCGAACTACTCGGCGGCAAAGGCGGGGCTTATCGGCCTGACCAAGGCCATTGCTCGCGAACTGGGAGGGCGGGGCGTACGGGTGAATCTCGTTGCCCCTGGCTTCATCGAGACTGATATGACGGCCGGGTTATCGGAGCAGGTGCGGTCCTCGGTGCTGGCGCAGACGCCGCTCGGCCGATTGGGCACGCCAGAGGATGTGGCTGCTCTCGTTACGTTTCTAGCCGGGGAGGGCGCAAGCTACATAACGGGCCAGGTGATTCAGGTGGATGGCGGCCTGTACATGTAGCGGATGTGGCGAAGAGAGCGGCCCCGGAGCAGCAGTTGCCCGCGACCGGGCGCGGGTACAATGTCGCGCAACTCTGACTGATACGATCACTACGTTGAGGAGAATAGGATGTCAACTTTCGAGCGCGTGAAGAAGGTGGTGGTGGACCGTCTGGAGGTCTCCGCCGAGGAGGTTACGGAGAACGCGGCGTTCGTTGAGGATCTTGGGGCGGACTCGCTGGACGTGGTGGAGCTGGTTATGGGTCTCGAGGACGAGTTCGACATCGAGATTCCCGACGAGGACGCCGAGAAGATCCGCACCGTTGCCGAGGCCGTCGCCTACATTGAGGAGAAGACCCGCGCGGAGCAGACAGCTGGCTAGGAGGTTCCGCGCATTGCAGCGCGCACCGAGAGCAGATCGCCCATGAGTGAAACCGCCCCCATTCAGCCTGCCCGCCGTGTCGTCATCACGGGAATGGGTGTGGTCACGTCTCTGGGATGTTCGCTGGAGGAGTACTGGAACGGCCTCGTCAGCGGCAGATCGGGCGTCTCGCTTATTGAGAGCTTCGATGCCAGCCGCTTCGCCACGCGGATTGCCGCCGAGATCAAGGACTGGGACCCCTCGCCCTGGATAGATCGAAAGGATGCGCGCCGGATGGATCGGTTCGTCCAGTTCGCCGTCGCTGCCTCGCGCATGGCGCTGGAGCATGCCGGTCTGCCGATCACCGAGGAGAACGCGACGCGCGTGGGCGTACTCATCGGCTCGGGTATCGGCGGCATCCTCACCATCGAGGAGCAGATGCGGGTGCTGTATGAGCGGGGTCCGGACCGCATCAGCCCCTTCTTCATTCCCATGCTGATTTCCGACATGGCCTCCGGCCAGGTGTCTATCCTGTTCGGAGCGAAGGGGCCAAACAGCACGGTCGTAACCGCCTGTGCAACCGGCACGCATGCCATCGGCGATGCCTATCACATCATACGGCGGGGCGATGCCGATGCTATGATCGCGGGAGGGGCGGAAGCCGGCATCTCACAGATGGGACTGGGCGGCTTCTGCGCCGCTCGCGCGCTCTCAACGCGCAACGAGGACCCCGAGGGTGCCAGCCGGCCCTTTGACGCGGAGCGTGATGGTTTCGTCATGGGTGAGGGGGCCGGGATCCTGGTGCTGGAAGAGCTGGAGACCGCCAGGGCGCGCGGCGCTCCCATCCTGGCCGAACTTCTGGGATATGGCCTGACGGGTGATGCCTATCACGTAACGGCGCCCGCGCCGCAGGGAGAAGGCGCCGCGCGTGCCATGGCGATGGCGCTGCGAAATGCAGGGGTTGCTCCCGAAGCCGTGGACTACATCAACGCCCACGGCACGTCCACCATTCCGAACGACATGCTGGAAACGGCGGCCATAAAGACCGTTTTCGGCGAGCATGCCTACAAAGTCGCCATCAGCTCTACCAAGTCCATGACCGGGCATCTGCTCGGGGCCGCGGGCGCCGTGGAGGCCATCGCGAGCGTGCTGGCCATCCGT
>CAZGLN010000049.1:17101-18537 GCA_964526545.1 uncultured Chthonomonadales bacterium | reverse complement strand
CCATGATCAGCCGGCCCGTGCCCACGCGCGCGGAGGCGACCGACGTGGTGAACGCAATATTGGACGGCACGGACGCCGTGATGCTCTCGGGGGAGACCGCCACGGGTGAATATCCCGTGGAGTGCGTGAATACCATGCGCCGCCTGGCCCTGGTGGCCGAGCAGATGGTACGGGAGAACTCGGTCGGCCGTGTTCTGCCGGCCGGGGCCTCCACGCCGGCGCATGCCGTTGCCCAGGCTGTGGTCGAGATCGCCAGAAAGGTAAAGGCGCGGGCCGTGCTCTGCGCCACGACCTCCGGCAGAACCGCGCAGTTGATAGCCAGCCTTCGTCCCAGCGTGCCGGTGCTCGGCGCAACGCACGAACTCGCGACCTATCGCCGCCTTACGTTGAGCTGGGGAGTGCTGCCCGCTCTGGTGGAGACGGCCGAGACCACGGACGAGATGGTGGCGCGCGCGGTGGAGGCGGCGCAGCAAATGGGCGTGGCGCGCCGTGGCGATCTTGTGATTCTTACCGCCGGTGCTCCCGTGAACACGATTGGCAATACCAATCTTCTGCGCGTGCATCGGGTGGGAGAGGACGTCCTCGGGCACGAGATTCCTGCAGGAAGCAGCGGCTGGAGTGCCTAATAAGTCTGTCAGGCATCGGTAAGGTTCTGGGGGAGTAAGCGGAATGTCATGGCGCATGCGCTGCAGTCGTGCGACGCTTCTGTGCGTACTCGTTCTGTTTCTTTCCGCGATGGTACTCGTGGGAGGATTGGCCGGAGGGCCCTTGGCCACTGCCAGACAGGAGCAGCAGACGAACGAGCAGCTCGAACGCCAGATTCTGCGAACGGAACAGGAGATAGAGCGGCTCAGGATGGAACATCGCCGCCTGACCAGCGCTGACGGCATGAGGGAGCTGGCTATCGAGCACGGCTATACGCCGCAGGGCTATGCCCGCGTTGTTTTTACCAGGCAGCCCGCAAGCCAACCGTCCAGCAAGCCCTGACGCTTGCAGCCACCCACGCGAAAGATGCCGTGCTCAGTAGGTTGGCGACGGGTAGTGTGTTACATTAGTCGCCATGGAGCTCTCCTCAACAACAAGGCGCCTGTTTGAGGTTGAGGCGGCACGGCAGAGAGTCGCGACGCGGCAGGAAGCCGTCTACGGAATTGCCGCCACCGCCATTGCGTTTCTGTGGCTCGTGGTGGTGCTGGATATCCTCGCGGATCTTCCGGCGTGGCTGCGCGCGCTCATCACTCTACTCGGGCCCATAACTCTCTTCGCGCAACTGCGAAAGCGGCTGCGGGAATCCAGGCAGCCCGACGTTAGAGAGCGCGAGCTCGAGCATGTAGCCGCCCTTTTGGATCGCGAACTGCCAGAAGCAGAGGGTTCGTTGCTCGCGGCGGTTCAGCTTGCCAAATCGCCGGAGGTTGAGCGGGGAGCTGCCGGCCGCTTCG
>CAZGLN010000049.1:13361-17050 GCA_964526545.1 uncultured Chthonomonadales bacterium | reverse complement strand
AGGCCATGGGCGGCCTCCACCGCGAATCAAGCGCATCGTGATATCCGCTTGCGCCGCTACTCTGCTCTTCTGCCTGGCTTTTCCGCGTGTCGTGCGATTTGAACTGCCGCGTTTCCTTCTTCCCTGGCGTGACTATCCGCCGTTTTCCTTGACTGACTTCCGTGTAACTCCCGGAGATATCGTGGTAAAGGCCGGCGCAGACATAACCTTGGAAGCGCGGCTAAGCGGCAAGCTGCCGGATTCGGTTGATCTGGTTACTCGCTCTGCCGTCGGCAGGGCTGCCGCCGTTGCGCTCACGCCTGCGGACGGCTCTATCTATCTTCAACGCTTGCAAGGCGTGCGGGAGAACCTGATTTACTACTTTCGTGCCGAGACCGGAAGGTCTCGAAGTTACAAAATCATCGTGCACGATCCGCCGGAGGTGCGCGTCGCCAGGCTGATTATCCGCTCACGACCAGGTGGAAAGCCCTTACGCACGGTGGAATTAGGGCACGAAAGTGTTTTCGTGCCGCGTGCAGCGGCGCTTGAGCTGGAGATTGAGACCAACCGGGCGGTTCGGCAGGGCATTCTGCGTCTGACTTCGGCAGCCGGTGCCTCCCGCACGGTTCGTCTGACGGTGAATAGAAGCCGACCCGACACGGCCAGGGCGCGCTTTACACTGGAGCACGACACGGAGTTGCAAGTAGCGCTGCGGGCTACGGATGGCACGGCGAACGAGGCGGCGCTAGCTTCCAAGGTCCACGTGCGACCTGACACTCCGCCTTCGGTTGCCATCGTGGAGCCCGGGGGCAACCTGCTTGTGGCCCCCGGGGCACGGGTGAGGCTGCATGCGGAGGCCGAGGACGACCTTGGAGTTGCCGACCTCACCCTGTTCCTCAGGCGGAATGGGGCCGCGAGGTCGCAGGTCTCCAGGGTCTTCAGCGAGCCAGGAACGAGCGGAGACGTGACGCATGTGCTCGACCTGAAGACGGACGGAGCCAGGGTCGGCGACGTCTATGAGGTCGAGGCCGCCGCGCGCGATGCTTCCCCCTTGGGTCCGCGGGAGGCTCGCACGTCACGGTTCTGGGTGTGGGTTGTATCGTCGGAGGATCTGGCTCGTCTGCGAGCGAGATTGACGAGGCCTCCGAGCCCATTGGAGATATGGCCGGAAGCTGCGGCGCAGACAAGGCTGCTGGCTGCAGATCAAGGCCGGCTCGCGGCGCGAGCGGATGCCTCGGCCAACTCCGCAGCCGCGGGCAGTCTGGCTGCGGCGCAGGGCGACCTGTTGGCCCGGGGAAGGCACCTGTTGGGCCAATACTCTCTGATGGCGAACGCGGAGACCAGCGGCTCTGTGAACTTGATGCTGAAGCGAAGGGCTGGTCAGCTTGCCCAGGAGCTCCGTGCGGCGATTCGCGGAAGCATGCAGGTGGCCGCGCGATCGCCGGACGGTGCCGCCCGCAAGGAGGCAATGAGCGCGGCGGCACGGCAGCTTGCCCGAATAGCGGCGAGCGCGCAGGAGGGGCTCGCGGCCATACAGGCGATGCAGCGGGCAACGGCAATGTCGTCGGCCCTTGAGCAAGTTGAGGCAGTTACGGAAGAGCAGCGCCGGATTGCCGAACGCGTACATCGGGCGCATCGCGGCATCAACCAGCCGCAAGCAGAGCAGCCCTCCGCATTGGCCAGCGCACAGCAAGCCAACCTGCGGATACTCCAGGGCTATCTTGCGGCACTGCGCGAGGCGGCCACAGCGCTCGGCTACGACGCTCAGGCGGCCGGCGATGCGCAGACTCTGCTGGATGCGGCAGCCGCTTCTCGGCCGGGCGATCCCATGGCGCGATCGCTAGAAGCGCTTCAAGCAGGCCGGATAGCCGAGGCCGAGGAGCCCGCCGCGGATGCGGCCCGCAGGATGGCAGCACTCCGTGCGGTGTGCCGACAGTGTGCACAGGCCAGCCTGCGCGCCGCGGCTGCGAGGGCAGCCGCCGGCTTGGGGAGGCTCTCGGAGCGGGACATTCAACAGGCCATGCGATCCATGGGAGGTGTGCCAGGGGCCGGAGGAGCCGCCTTCCAGGGAACGCCCCGGCCGGGCACCAGACCCGGAGCATTCGTGCCGAAAATAGGCGCGAATGGTTACTCCATCCACATCGCGGGCGCAGCGGCGGATGGGGCGACCAGTATCGGCACGGGCGTTGCGCCGAACGTGAAGTCGGAGGTTGGCGCGCATGCAGTAGAGGTGCTGCCTGGCGCGAATGAAGGATTGCGAACCGACCGCGACGTGGATTGGGATCCGATCTACAGCCAGTATCGGGATCTTGTCAACGCCTATTTCCAATCGCTGGCCGGAATCAGCAGAGAGAAGCGATGAGACCGAAGCGGATACTTGGAATAGTCCTCGGGGTTTGGTGGATTGCCCTCGCGGCGTCAGTCAGTTCCACCCCATCGCAAGACAACCGCGTGCGTTGCGCAAACCTGGTCTATGCCGTGAATAAGTCGTCTGTCTGCTTCAGCGATCGTTTTCTCCGGCGCATCCAATCCGAAACGCGGATAGAGGTAGACCCTGTCTTCTCGCGCGTACATCTCGGTGATATCAACAGCCTTCTGCGTTACCCTTTCGCAATCATGACAGGGGAGGGCGGTTTCACCCTCACGGACCAGGAGCGGGTGAACTTGCGCTACTATGTGATGAACGGCGGCTTTCTCGTGGCCTCCGCGGGCTGTTCTTCCCTCGACTGGGTGCGATCTTTTCGAAGGGAATTCGCCAGGGTGTTTCCCGATAAGCGATTGGAGCCTCTGCCGTTGAGTCATCCGGTGTTTCGAACCGTCTACGCCGTAAAGTCGCTCCGCACAAGTCATCGGACGGCGAAGGTACCGGCAGTCCTTGAGGGCATGACCGTGAATGGCAAGCTGGCTCTCGTCTTCTCGGCGGATGGCCTGAATGACACCGCGAACGCGAAGAACTGCTGCTGCTGCGGCGGCAACGAGATCGTCCAGGCGGAATTCCTGAACGTCAATCTTCTGGCGTACGCCCTTCTGCACTGATGACCAACTCCAGGGCCATAACCGATCGTGCCACAGGGCGCGCCGCGCTTGCCAGGCGAGGGGTGCTCGCGCTCGCCGCCATCGGCACTCTCGCGCTGTTGGGCGCATGTGCGTCTCTGGCAGGTTCAGGGCGCACACTGACGATCTTTCTGTCGGGCGATACGCGTGGTTACCTCCAGCCATGCGGCTGCCGCAACGACCAGGCCGGTGGGGTAGGCGCCCGCGCAACGCTCGTAGCAGACCACAAGAGTGACGCTCGTTTGCTGTTGGATGTTGGGAACCTTACCAGCGGTTCGTCGCCGCACGATCTCCTGAAGCTGCGCTACCTCCTCACGTCCATGGACCGGATGGGCTACGACGCGGCAAATCTCGGCGCGCGCGATGTGAATCTGGGCAAAGAGACGCTGATGACCGCTTTGCGGGAGGTCAAGGTGCCGTTCGTGTCGTGCAACGTGCTCGACTCGCAGAGCGGCAAGCCGCTGGTGGAGCCCTACCTGCAGATTACCGCCGTGGGACGGCGGATAGGCATTACCGGTGTGGTTGAGCCTGACTCCGCGACCAGGGGAGCGGGTTTGACGGTGCGGCCCGTGCTCGAGGCGCTGGCCGAAGCAGTGCCCGCTCTGCGCGAAAGGTGCGATACGCTCATCGTGCTGGCCTTCGCGAAACCGAATACG
>CAZGLN010000049.1:0-13351 GCA_964526545.1 uncultured Chthonomonadales bacterium | reverse complement strand
TGGCCTTGGGACTGTTGATGTACATCGGAATGCGGCAGATTGCCGAGCGGTTCCATGAGATTGATTACCTGTTCGGGGGCGACGTTCTCGAATCGAGCCATTCGGCAGAACGGATAGGGCACGCCCTCTGCATGAATGTGGGTCAAAACGGGAAGATACTGGGCCGCCTGGTGCTTGAGCGCGATGGAGAGGCTCTCGAGCTGAAGTCGTCAGAGGCAATCAAAGTCTCCGACAAGATCCCTCCGGATAAGAACATTGCGCGGTTGCTGGACGAGTACCGTGCTGAACTGCGCCGCATGGACCTTGCGCAGGCCTCCGCGAATGGCATGCTGTCAGCAGGCCTTGCAAGTTCGCAGAACCGCTATGTCGGAGACGCTGCTTGCGTGGGGTGCCACGCGGATGTCGCGCAAGTTACGCAGAAGTCGGCGCACATCCATGCGTTTGAAACGCTGCAGAAGAAGCACTCTGAATTTGATCCCGACTGCCTCAAGTGCCACACGGTAGGTTTCGGGGCGCGCAGCGGTTTTGTTAACATGCAGCGCACTCCACACCTCGCCGGCGTGCAGTGCGAGAGCTGTCACGGCCGAGGCAAGCTCCATGTGGACGCGATGCGCGCGGGCACCAAGGCCCCCTCCTCCTTGCAACCGGTAACGCCGAACTCGTGCGTAAGGTGTCATGACAAGGAGAACAGCGAGAACTTCCGGTTTGAGACCTACTGGCCCAAGATCGCCCACGGCAAGCCCAAGTCCCCCTGACATTCTGCCAGACAGGGTCAGCCGCCCCTCATCGGGAGTGCGAGCGTGGCGGGCTGCCGCGATCCTCGTATTTGTCTTCGCGGCGATGGGTGCGGGATGTCTGCGCGAGCCGGAGCGCGGCATTCTCAGGCCGACTGTCGTTCAGGGTGCGGATGGTAGCCTGCGCATACGCGACCCCCTCTCCGGCGCGGCCATCCAACTGCCCGCGCCATCTCCCGAGCGGACTCGCTACAATCGGTGGCGGGAGGTACTCGCCTTTCTGCAGCCGACGTGGCACCTGGCTGGGCTTCTGCTGGGTTACTTTACCGGCCTCTCCGCCTGGATGGGCGCGTTTGCACAACGAAGGCTGCGCGCCAGGTGGCTGCGCCTGCTGGGCGTCTTCCTGGCCTTCGCTCTTGCGGTCAGCATCTGGGACCTGCCTGTACGACTCCTGGCCTACAGGCTGGAGCAGGGGATGGGATTTTCCAGTCAGCCGCTCCTCGGGTGGGCGCGCGACCAGGCAGCGACCTACCTCACGAGCCTCTTGGAGGCCCCCATCTATCTCGCCGCCTGCGTGCTTCTCGAGCGGAGGCCGCGCACATGGTGGATCGTGCTCTGGTGGCTCTCGATCCCATGGACGCTGATGATGACTCTCCTGCATCCCTACGTGGTGGAGCCTCTGTTCAACCGCTTCACACCCGTTAAGGATGAGGCCCTGGTGCTGCGCATGCGCCGACTTGCGGCCGCGGCGGGCATACCGAACGTATCCGTGGTTCAGGCCGACATGTCCAGACGTACGCGGAAGCTGAATGCCTACGTGAGCGGACTGGGCCCTTCACGCAGGATTGTGCTGTGGGATACGACCATCGCGGCGCTGCCGCCGGAGCAGCTGGATGCCGTGGTGGCGCATGAGCTAGGCCACGCGGCGGAAGGGCACGTCTGGTGGCGGTTCCTGTTCGGGGTGGCAGGTGCGTTCGTGCTTCTTGGGGCGCTTGGCGCCACCGTGCCCTGGTTGGTGGCCAGGTGGGGACCGCTCTATGGCGTACGCTCCGCCGCGCATCCGGCGGCCTTGCCGATCCTATGGGCGGCTCTGTACGCCCTAATGCTGCTGCAACTGCCTGTGGCGAACGCACTCTCTCGCGAGATGGAGCGGCGTGCCGACTCGTTTGGCGTTCGTGTAAGCGGCTTGCGCCTGCCAACCGCGGAGGTCTTCGCTACCTTTGCCCAGCGGGACTACGCAAATCTGCATCCCTCGCGGGCCGTGGTATTCTGGTTCTACACCCATCCACCCATAGTGGACCGCATCCGCTTTGTGCTCACTTACCCGCTGCCGAGGTGACGAGTCACGGCGTGCGTGCCGGGAGAACTATCCATGCAAATGCTGTTCATACTCTGTGAGGCCAATGTGGACGGCCGCGTACTTGAGCTTCTGCACAGCGTGAATGTGCCCGGCTACACGCGCTTTACCGGAGCGGTTGGGTTCGGCGCAAGCGGCCGACGGGAGGGAACCCCCGTGTGGCCGGGGCTTAACTCTCTGATCCTGGTCTACGCATCCGAAGAGGAGGTACAGGCAATACGCGATGCCCTGCGCCGGCTCGAGGAGGAGCGCCAGGGCCGCGTGGTACTGAAGGTCTTCTCGGTGCCGGCGGAGAAGGTCCTCTAGTCTTTGCAGCGAATTTCATCTCCTCGCTCTCTATCGCACGGATGGGTAGTAAACCTCCTGCTTCCGAGGATGCGTTGCAGCGGGAAGTGGTCCTGGTCCATCCGTCATGCCTCCGTATTACATTCCGTTCCAAAAGGTCGCCGTCCAATCGCTTGGCACGTTTCTTGCTACAGCGAGGGTAAGCAAGTGAATCGCGGTACAGACTACACGGCAAGCGGTGGTTCTGTTACGGTTGGGCGGCGTGTGGGCTGCCTGAGCGGGGGTGGAAATTGACGGTTCTCTTCCTTGCAGTGTCGGCGTTCACTACAGTATTCCTGGCTGGGGTCGCTCTCTTCTTCTTGGCCCTGCCGGTCCGAGCGTACGCTCGCGTGCGCTCGCGACGTGGGCGCGTTCGCTGAGCCTTGCGAATACGGCCTGGCGGCGCGTCCGGGCTTGCCGCGCGGGAACCTGGCCTAGGTGGTTATGGTTTACCAGCGCGCCACTCAGTCCAGCGTGTGCGCTGTGGTGCAGACCTGCAGTTCGGGCGACCGACGCGGGCGGCCTGTTGGCGAGAGCGCTTGAGCAGCAGGCTCTGCACGGCCTCGAGGTTCGCGAAGGCGTGGCACGTCCGTCTTCCGCAGTGGTGGAGTCAGCCACTTGGCAACGTCCCGTCAGCAGGCTCTGGGACGCCAGGTGAGCCCGTGTGGTCTCCGTGGTCACTGTGTCCGGCAGGAAAGGGCTTTTTGGGTCATACGGCGGGGCCACGCGGAACGGATCGCTGAACAGGGAGGACCGGACGGCGGCCGCCGGGGCTCAACGCATCGTGCTTGATTTTTGCCATCCAGCATGCTATGATAGGCGCAATCCCCTGGGATAGCCGCGGTACCAAGGAGAGCGACTGACCATGGGCACGGCCGTGGACCAGCGTCTAGAGCGCGCCATCTCGCTGGAGCAGAACGGCGCCTACGCGGAAGCTACCGCCCTTCTACAGGCGATAATTGCCGACGACTCCTCTTGCGGCGATGCGCACTATCACCTGGGGAGGATCTATGCCTTTACCGGCCACTTCGACGAGTCGCTGGAGAGCCTTCAAACCGCGACGCGGCTGCTTCCCGAGAACACCAGAGTCCGCAACGACCTGGCACTGACGTATGCCATGCTCGGCATGTATGATGAGGCCAGGGCGGAGTTCGAGGCCGTGCTGCAGTTGGAGCCTGGCAACGAGGTGGCGACCAAGAACCTCGCGCTCCTCGGCTAAGCTCTACGGCGCCTGATGGGGTGAGGAACTATCGCCCGGGTGGATTGCGCCGCGTGTTCTTGCTGCTTCTGAGCGCCGTTCTCCTCTTCTGCGTCCTCACATACCTCCTCGCATGGGTCAATGTGGCGCCTGCTCCTGGAAGGGTCGAGCTTCCGCAAGGCCTGGCGGGCGAGGCGCGTGAAGTCACATTCCGCTCGAGCGATGGCACATCTCTGACTGGATGGCTCTGCGTGCCCGCAGGAAGGCCTCCGCGTGGCGTGGTCATACTTTGCCACGGGATACGCGCTTCACGCCTGGCAATGGCAGAGAACGCGCGGTTTCTTCTGGATGCCGGCTACGCGGCGCTTGCTTTTGACTTCCGCGCACATGGAGAGAGCGGCGGAAGCCGCATAACGCTTGGTTGGCGAGAGACCGAGGATGTGCTAGCGGCCAGTGCCTACGTGCGGGAGCTTCCGGATCTTAGGGCATGCCAGTTGGCGGTCATCGGCGACTCCATGGGTGGCGCCGCCGCGATTATGGCGGCGGCCAGAGATCCGCTCATTTCAGCCGTGGTTGCCCAGAGCCCCTACTCGCGGCTGGACAGGGCCGTGCGCAATCACTTCCGGAGCGCTTTCGGTCCGTTGGCGTGGCTTGTGGCGTGGCCCGTGCGCTTTTGGGGCGAGCTGCTGATTGGCCAGCGGGCGGACCGAGTCTCACCGGAGGCGAGCATGGCCGGACTTGGTACCAGACCGGTCCTGCTTATTGCTGGAGGGCGTGACCGACTCTGTCCGGTTGAGGAGGTGCGTCGGCTGCAAGCCGCGGGCGGCAACGCCGAGTTGTGGATTGTGGAGGAGGCGGGGCACGTAGAGGCCGTGAGTGTCGAGCCTGTGGAGTATCGGCGCCGCCTCCTCCAGTTTCTGGGCCGGCATCTCTCCGGCTCCGGCTTCCCTGGCGCGGTCCCACCGGCATCCGTTGAGCGGGGTACACAGAATCCATGACCACTGCAATCCGGCGGCCTCGCTGGCGGGCAGGACTCTGGACACCTCTTCTGCTCGCCCTGCTTACGGGTCTCATTCCCCTGCGCGCCCTGGTGATGGGCGAGGTGCTGGTGCCCGCCGGGCTGCTGCGCTATCTCGCCCCGTGGTCGGCGGCCTATCCTGACAGCGCAAAGCCGCCCTGGAACCCGCTGATGTACGACTCCGTCGGGCAGTTCTATCCATGGCGCGACTTTGCCGGCCGAACCTATCGGGACGGACTGGTCCCCTTGTGGAACCCGCACCAGTTCTGCGGAACCCCGTTTTTGGCTAACAGCCAGTCTGCGGTGCTCTACCCTGGCAACCTGCTCTACTGGCTTCTCCCCGCGGATGTTGCCGCGGCCCCCACGGTGTGGCTGCATCTCTTTCTGGCCGCGTTGTTCATGTGGGTGTTTCTGCGCGGATGCGGTGTTGGGAATCTGGCAGGCGCAACCGGCGGCCTGGCCTTCGCGCTCAGCACGTGGCAGATCGCGTGGTTGTCGCTTCCGACCTTTCTGTGCACCTCCTGTTGGCTGCCCCTAAGCGCGCATCTGGTTCGGCGTACGCTCGCAACCGGAAGCCTTGCCGCAGCTGCGGGACTAGCATCCGCCCTCGGAATGGCGCTGCTCGGTGGGCACCTGCAGATTGCGTTCTACGTCCTGGCGGCAACGCTTGCATTGGCACTCGCCGAGCTGTGGAGTCCGCGGCGGGCGGGCTGCAAGCAATGGAAGTTCTCCGTGCTTCCTCTGGGCGTCGCGATCCTCGGCTCCTTCCTGATAGCGGCACCGCAGGTGCTTCCCGCCGTGGAGTTCTCCCGGGTGTCGCACAGGGCAGGGCCTGCGACCTCCCAGGGCTACGCCGCCTACATCGGCTACGCGGCGGGAACCGGGCAGCTTGCCACTCTCTTCCTGCCGGACTTCCTCGGCAACCCTTCGCGTGGCGATCTTCCCTATCGGGGAACCAGTCAGTCGGGCGCGCTGTTCAATTACGCCGAGGGCGCTCTCTACGTCGGCATCGTCACGTTCTTGCTGGCCGGCTATGCGCTCGTGCGCGGAAGGCAGCCTGCCATGCCTATTGCTTTTCTCGCGGCGCTCGCGTGCGTCAGTCTGAGCCTTGCGTTCGGCACTAGGCTCAACTCCATAATCTACTACTATGTGCCCGGCTTCGCGCAGTCCGGATCGCCGGGACGGGTGTTGGTGCTGTGGGCATTCTCCCTGGCAGCGCTCGCCGGGGCCGGGCTTAACAAGCTGCTGGAAGATGAGGCGACGCCGGTGCGCTCGGCCGCCGCCGCCGTGTTGCTGGCCGCTGGGCTCCTCCTCTCTGCTTTCTGGCTGGGCGGGAAGAACGCCTTGGAGATGCCCGCGGAGATTATGCCAGCGTATACGGCCGATATGGCCCGGCAGACCGTCCTGCTCCTGTTAGGAGCGGTCCTTGTGATTGCAGCGGCTTCGGGCTGGGGGCGTGTGGGCTGGAGGCGCTTGCTGCTTCCCGGCCTGCTCGTCTCGGATCTGGTGGCGGTGGGCCTCAACTTCACTCCATCGTCGCCGCGCGGCGAGGTCTATCCATCTACGACACTTACCGAGAAGCTTCGCACAGAGGTCGGTCATAACCGGATCGCTCCCATCAATACGGATTGGTCATTCGAGGGGCCAAGGGCGGTGCTCCCGCCGAATGCGGCCATGGTGTATGGCCTCTACGATGTTCAGGGATACGACTCGCTCTTTTGGCGCGGCTACAAGCGCCTGCTGAACACGGCCAACGGCCGCGACAGCAGCCCGCCCGAGGTCGGCAACATGGTTTTTGCCATGAGCCCGTCTGCGCTTCTCTGGCAGCAGATGGGTGTTACGCATCTTCTAAGGCTTGCGGGAGAAGGATCATCGTTAGGACTTGCCGAGGATACCGGCCACGTCTCCGTGGTCGCTGTACCGGACGCCAGGGGAAGGGCGCGCCTGGAGAACCACTCGGACTCCGCGCACGCCGTCAGGTGGGTTGAGGACCGCGCGACACGGGTGACGCTGGATGTGGAAGCACCCACGAAGGACTGGCTTGTCCTTTCCGATGTGCTTCTGCCGGGCTGGGGAGCAACAGTGAATGATCGCCCCGCAGCCATTGATCGTGCCGACGGCGTCTTCCGTCGCGTTCCGATTCCCGCGGGTCGCTCCGTGGTGGAATTCCGGTACCAACCCACGAGTTTCCGTATCGGCCTATTTCTGATGCTGCTATCAATCGGAGCCCTTGCCGCATGTGCCGCTGCCGCCATCCGCGCGCAAGGCCGTCCCGTGGAGTTTTCCTGATGCCCTTTCCGCTCTTCGATCGCGATCGGCTGAAAATCGAGTCTCTCGCCTTGCGCCAGCACGATCTGACGCTAAACGACATCCGACCACTGGCGGCGGTTCAGACTGACTACCGCAACCCGCGCATTCCGGTAATCGCCTCACGCATCCTCGCCGCGCGCGAGCGCGGAGCGGCCGTAGTGCTCATCATGGGAGCGCACGTGCTTCGACGCGGTAATCAGCGGTTCCTGATAGACCTGCTCGAGCGCGGCCTCATCACGCACATCGCAATGAATGGCGCGGGTGCGATCCATGACTTTGAGTGGAGCCTGATCGGGGCAACCACGGAGAGCGTGGCGCGCTATATCCGGACCGGCCAGTTCGGAATGTGGCGCGAAACTGGGATGCTCAACGAGGTTGCGAGGCAGGCCCACCGGCGGGGCCTCGGGTACGGTGAGGCGGTGGGCGAGGCGATTGAGAGCGGACTTACGCTGCCGGACGGCACGCTGGTGGAGTTTCCGCATCGGTCCATCAGCGTCTTTGCCGCCGGATATCGGCTGCGGGTGCCGATCACGGTGCATGTATGCATCGGCCAGGACATCATCCATCAGCACCCCAGCTTCGACGGCGCCGCGGCGGGAGCCGCATCCTACACGGACTTTCTCATCTTCGCTCAGTCCATCCTCGGGCTTGAAGGCGGCGTCCTGTTGAATATGGGGAGCGCGGTCATGGGGCCGGAGGTGTATCTAAAGGCCCTCAGCATGGCAAGGAACGTTGCTCGGCAGGAGGGTCGGGAGATCGCGCACTTCACCACGGCCGTTTTCGACCTGCCCGATCTTGGCGAGGAGTTTGAGGCCGAGCCTGCCCGCACAGATCCGCGCTACTACTACAGGCCGTGGAAGACCATCCTCGTGCGCACGGTGGCCGATGGCGGCGAGAGCTTCTACGTTCAGGGCGACCATGGCCAGACGGTTCCTGCTCTCTGGAGCGCGCTCACCGGCCACCTGTGAGGGACCTCCGCGAGATCTCGCGGTCGGCGCCGTTCCCTGCTGATTCTGTTGACATTCTTCTGCTTTTTCTGCTACAATTTGCCATCCTCCAGACGCGTGCTCCTCAGCCCGCAGTGCGTCTGGATTGCGGAGGTAAGCAGCTTCCATATGGCGGAAGATCGGCTTTCACAGGTACCGGATGAGCACGGTTCAAGCGGTGTAACTGAGGAGGTAGCTGATCTCGCCCGGGTTGAATCAGAGTACGGCGCCGACCAACTCCAGCTCCTGGAGGGTCTGGAGGCCGTGCGCCGCAGGCCCGCCATGTACATTGGCGGCACGGACCTCAAGGGCCTGCATCACTTGTTCGTGGAAGTCTGCGACAACGCCATTGACGAAGCCATGGCGGGCCACTGCGACCGCGTGGTTGTCACTCTGCACTCCGATGGCAGCCTCTCCGTGGAGGATAACGGCCGAGGCATTCCGGTGGATATCAACACGCAGACCGGTATGCCTGGCGTGGAGATGGCCCTCACCAAACTCCATGCGGGCGGCAAGTTCGACTCTGGAAGCTACAAGGTCTCCGGCGGGCTGCACGGGGTAGGGGTCTCCTGCGTCAACGCGTGCTCCGAATGGCTTACCGTGGACGTGTTTCGCGACGGCAAGCGCCACCGCATCGGGTTTGAGCGGGGCGTAACCACTCAGCCGCTCACCGTTGTGGGGCCTGCGGATCCGCCCACGCGAACCGGAACCACCGTCCGGTGGAAGGCGGACCCGGAGATCTTCGGCGACATCGAATATGACCCCGAGCGCATCATGCGGAGGATGCGCGAGCTTGCCTACCTCAACAAAGAGGTGACCCTCGTCTTCGTAAATGAGCGGGACGGCGGCGAACCGGTCACGTTTCACTTCGAGCGGGGCATTGCGGAGTTTGTAGAGCATCTCAACGAGACGAAAGACCCCATCCATAAGGTCATCTCCTTTGGAGGCATGCGTGACGAGATCATCGTCGAAGTAGCGCTCCAATACAACTTGGGAGCCGCTGAGACCACGCTCGCCTTCGCGAACATGATCAACACGCCGGACGGGGGCACGCACCTCTCCGGATTCCGCACGGCACTAACGCGCGTCATTAATGCCTATGCCCGTAAGAGCGGCGCGCTTAAGGAGAAGGACGCCAACTTCAGCGGTGAGGATGTGCGTGAGGGGTTGACGGCAGTCATCTCCGTGAAACTGCCTGGTCCACAGTTTGAATCGCAGACCAAGGTGAAGCTGACGAATGCCCCCGTGGAGGGCGTCGTGAACTCCATCGTCGGCGAAAAGATGGGCCAGTTTCTGGAGGAGAATCCCGCCGTCGCGCGGCGCATTTTGGAGAAGGTGCAATTGGCGCAGCGCGCGCGCGAGGCCGCCCGAAAGGCCATCGAGACGGTTCGCCGCAGCAGTGCCCTGGAGAGCAACTCCCTGCCTGGCAAGCTGGCCGACTGCATTGAGCGGGACCCCTCCAAATGCGAACTGTTTCTGGTGGAGGGTGCTTCGGCGGGCGGCAGCGCCAAATCCGGGCGTGATCGCCGCACACAGGCCGTGCTGCCGCTCAAGGGCAAAATCATCAATGTGGGCAAGGCGCGCCTGGATAAGGTGCTGGACAACGAGGAGATCCGCGCCATGATTACGGCGCTGGGAACCGGCATCTCCTTTGAAAGCCCAAGCGATGAGAGCGCTGCTGAGAACGGCAACGGCGCCGCCGACAGCACCAATGGCCATCACGCAAACGGGGGTGCGGCGGAGCACGCCCTGGCGCCCGCGAAGAAGAACGGCTACGACTTAAGCAAGCTCCGGTACCACAAGATCATCATCATGACGGATGCGGACGTGGACGGCGATCACATCCGCACTCTGCTGCTCACCTTCTTCTGGCTCTATATGCGGCCGCTCATCACCGAAGGGCACGTGTACGTGGCGCAGCCGCCACTCTACCGCGTGCGGTCTGGCAAGGATACGCAGTACTACTGTCGTACGGCAGAGGAGCGCGACCAGATTCTGAAAACGCTGCGTCATCGCAAGGATGTTCAGGTTACGCGCTTCAAGGGTCTGGGTGAGATGGATGCCTCGGACCTGGCGGATACGACGATGAGGACCGATGCGCGGCAGCTTGCGCAGGTGCGCATCGAGGACGTGTACGACGCCGAGGAGCTGTTCGACATTCTGATGTCCACTCGCGTGGAGCCTCGCCGCGATTTCATCATCCGCCATGCCAAAGAGGTTACCGACCTCGATTGGCACGGCTAGTCCACGGGAACCCTGCGCGTGCGCGCAACCTGGCGGAAGCGGCTCATGCCGCGTGTGATGTGGCTAGTGACCCTGGCGGGGGCCCTCGCTGTGACCACGCCGCTCGTTCTCTACCTTGTGCTGCGGCAGAGCGTCGCCCGGGATATCTTCAGCCCTAACACAGCCCCCGCGGCGCCCGTCGCCATCATATTCGGCGCCGGCTACGGATCCAGAGGACCCAGCGCCGTGCTGAGGGACCGCGTGGAGACAGGCGCCGCCCTCTACCATGCGCGCAGAGTGCGCAAGCTGCTGATGACCGGCGACAACAGCCATCGCGACTACAACGAGCCGGCAGTCATGCGGCGACTAGCCATCGGCTTAGGGGTCCCGCGCGAGGATATCGTGCTGGATTACGCGGGCTTCCGAACGTACGACAGTCTGTACCGGGCGCGCAGCATCTTCGGGGTGAGGAGCGCGCTACTGGTGACTCAGTCCTTCCACCTGCCGCGGGCCCTCTACACGGCCAATCGGCTGGGCATCCATGCACGGGGAGTATCCGCGGATCGGACCAACTACCTTCGGGAGCGGTACTGGCATGTGCGTGAGTTCTTCGCGCTCCAGGCCGCCTGGATTGAGCTGAACCTGCTCCGGCGGCCGCCGCGCTACCTGGGCAAGGCGGAACCTATCTTTGCATCGCGCGCAGTCACGGAGAGACCCTGATCGCCAAGCGCGGGCGCTCTCCGTCATCCGTGTTCTCCTAGTTGACCGAATCAGGATCACCCAATGTCCGCCAAAGCCCGATTTCCATCCATTGAAGATGTTCTAGGTCCTGGCGGTCGCCTCTCCTCCCTTCTGGAAGGCTACGAGTATCGCCCGCAGCAGCTCGAAGCGTCCCGCGCCATCGAGCGTGCAATCGCCGACCACGCCATCGCTCTGGTGGAAGCCGGCACGGGTGTAGGCAAGTCTCTTGCCTACCTGGTGCCCGCCGCGGGCGCCATCAGCCGCGGCAAGAAGGTTGTCATCTCCACCCATACCATTGCCCTGCAGACTCAGCTCGTGGAAAAGGACATACCCCTGGCGGTCAGGCTCCTGCCAGAGGCCGGAATCAAGGCCGCGCTCATGAAGGGACGCGGCCAGTATCTCTGCCTGCAGGAGATGGAGGCAAAGCGAGAGGAGCTCTACCATAGCGCGGATCCGCTCTTTCATCGAATCCGCCAGTGGGCGCGGACAACCGAATCCGGCGACGCGGCGGAGCTCCCGTTCTCCTATCCGGCATGGTACGAGATTGCCGCCAACCAAGACACCTGCGGGGCCCAGGAGTGCCGCCTCTTCAATGATTGCTTCTACTACCGCATGCGGCGGGTGGCGGCATCCTGCAACCTGATCGTGGTGAACCACGCCCTGCTCCTGAGCGACCTTCTTGTGCGCTCCGAGGAGCCAGAGGCGACCATCATCCCGGAATACGACGTGCTGATCCTGGACGAGGCACACCACCTGGAGGATGTAGCGACTACCTGCTCAAGTCTGGAGATTGCCGACAACGCGGTGCCGCAGCTGGTGGAGCGGCTGCGAAGGATTCGGGGAAAACGGCTGGACGCGGAGCTGCTCGCCTCGCTAGTGGACCTCAACGACCAGCTCTTCGCCTTCTTCGAATCCGACCGCCGGGAGTTCTTCTTCTCCGACATCCTGGATGCGGCCAACAGACAGGAGATGCTGGGTGTGGGCTCCAGGCTCTGCGTGGCCATCGAGGCGGCTCAGGCCGCGGTGGTGGAGAGAGCCAAGGAAGCCGACGAGAAAGCGAAGGACCACCTGGAGGGGCTTGGAAGAGTGGCCGGCCGCCTGCGCGAGAATCTCCACACGCTCTTGTATGACGAGTCGGCCGAATACATTCGGTGGGCCCGCCGGGAACCCATCGCCATGCACTCCGCCGGCAGGGTTGGCGACCTGCGGACGACGCTTGCATACTCCCCGGTCTCGCCGGGCTCGGGACTTGCGACTACTCTCTGGAACTCCGGGAAGGGCATCATACTCACATCGGCAACCCTCTCCACATCCGAAGGCTTCTCGTACTTGAGGAGCCGGCTGGGCCTCCCACGCGACACGCGCGAAACGCAGGTGGGTTCACCGTTCGACTACCGTTCGCAGGCGCTGCTCTATGTGCCCGCGCACCTGCCGGAGCCCCCTCGGGCCAGTGACCCGGAGTACGCGGAACTTGTGGCTGACGAGATCGAGCGGCTCGTGCATCTCTCGCAAGGAAGAGCGTTCCTGCTCTTTACCTCCCGCAGAGCGCTCGGCGAAGTCTATGGGCTGCTAAAGGAGAGGCTTCGCTTTCCGTTGTTGAAGCAGGGTGAGATGCCCACCGGTCAGCTTTTGGAGCAGTTTCGGCAGCAGCCCGGGGCGTGCCTCTTTGGGCTTCAGAGCTTCTGGGAGGGTGCCGATGTGCCTGGCGACGCCCTTGTGTGCGTGGTGATTGATCGGCTGCCCTTCGCGCCGCCCGACTCGCCTCTTCAGCGCGCGCGGACGGACCAGGTGAAAGAGCAGGGCGGAGACTGGTTCCGTGAGTACAGCGTACCGCAGGCGCAGCTTCGACTCAAGCAGGGATTTGGCCGCCTGATCCGTACCGCAACGGATAGGGGGATTGTTTGCGTGCTGGATACGCGCCTGATCACCAAATGGTACGGCCAGGACTTCATCCGTGCGCTTCCGCCCGTCCGCAGGGCAAGCCAATGGGGTCGGGTGGTGCAATTTTGGCGGAATGCGCTGGCCAATGGGCGGGCAGGGGAGGAGCCGCCGGAGGACCCCCTGTAGAGTGGCTGCGTCGTGTCTCGCCTGGCATTCGGATGCCCCGCACCCCCTCGAGCGTCGTGCAAGTGCCCAGTTCCGCGTCCGGTTTCCGCACGGGCCGCCTCGTGACTTGCGGTTAACTCAGTCAGCATCTTTGCCTGGTTGCGCGTGACGAGGCGGACTGCCATGGGAGGGCGGCAGCCAGGTTGCCATAGAGCAGCAAGGTAAACTGCCGTATGTGCACTTGTGATTGCCCGGACGATGGGATTTCGCCGCGCGGCGCAGGCTCTAACGACTATAGGGCAAGTGTCCGGTGGTGCGGAGCAGGCGAGCGTGCCGCCCGCACGGGATGAGCGCCGCGAAGCGAGAGTGGTGGAGGTGCTGCGCCCGCCGCTCTCTGTTCGCGTCGCCCTGATT
>CAZGLN010000048.1:17639-18654 GCA_964526545.1 uncultured Chthonomonadales bacterium | reverse complement strand
AGGACCTGGAGAACACGCCGGAATGCGCCCGGGCCATCCAGGACCAGATGCAGGCCTGGTCGGCGGCCTACGCGGAGTACTTCAAGCGCAACAGCCGCTCGGGCGAGCAGATGCTGGAGGCCTGCCCCCGGGTGGTGCTTCTGCCCGGAGTGGGGATGTGGACGCTCGGCAAGGATGCGCGCGCCGCGCGCGTGCCGGAGGATATCTATCAGCACACCATCGAGGTCATCGGCAGCGCGGCGGCTCTTGGCGAGTACAGGTCTATCCCCGAACCGGACGCATTCGACGTGGAGTACTGGCCGCTGGAGCTCTACAAGCTGAGCCTGGCGCCGCCTGAAAAGGACCTGGCCCGCCGCGTTGCGCTCATCACGGGAGCGACCGGCGCCATCGGGCGCGCCATTGCCGAGCGTTTCGCCAGGGAGGGAGCGCACGTGGTCGTTACCGATCTCGACGCGGAACGGTGCGCGGAGGCTGCCGCCGAGCTCTGCCGGCGGTACGGCGCGGGCATTGCCGTGGGCATTCCCATGGATGTTACCAACGAGCACAGCGTCTCCGAGGCATTCCAGCAAGCGGCGCTCGCCTACGGCGGGCTCGATATCCTCGTCTCCAACGCGGGCATCGCGCATTCCGCGCGAATCCAGGAGCTGAGCCTGGCGGACTGGCAGCGCAGCCTGGACGTGAATGCCACCGGCCACTTCCTGGCCGCCCGCGCGGCACTGCGGATCTTCGCCGCGCAGGCGATAGGCGGCTGCATCGTCTTCAATGTAACCAAGAACACCCTGGCCGCCGGTGCCGAGTTCGGCGCCTACAGCGCGGCCAAGGCGGCCGAGCTGCAGCTGGCGCGCGTGGTGGCCATCGAGGCCGGGTCCATGGCAGTGCGCGTGAACATGCTCAACCCGGACGCCATCTTTTCCGCGGGTCTCTGGTCGGACGAGATGAAGGCGAGGCGCGCGGCGGCGCAGGGAATAGAGGTCTCCGAGGTGGAGGAGTTCTACCGCAAGCGCAATCTGCTGAA
>CAZGLN010000048.1:14467-17627 GCA_964526545.1 uncultured Chthonomonadales bacterium | reverse complement strand
GAGGGTGACCGCCGAGGATGTGGCCGAGGCCGCGCTGTGGCTGGCCAGCGACCGATCCGCCAAGACAACAGGCTGCATCATCCCCGTGGATGGCGGAGTGCGCGAAGCTTTCCCCCGTTGAAAGCGGCGCAAGACCGCGAAACCTCCAGCAAGAGGCGCCGCGGGCCGATAAACAGGACACGGAGGGAGAAGGCGCGAGCCATCTGGCGGAACCAGGGCCTGCCCGCCGCGGGAGGGCTCGAGCCGAGCAGCGTTCCATGTCCAGCAACAGGCCATCCGATGCCGTTGACGCCGATGTCGAGCTGACATTCAGCCGCGACCGCACCCAGGTGCACGGAACCTTTCATCCGGCCCGTAACGGCGGCCGGCCGCTTGCCGCTCAGCAGGTAGTACAGCGTCTCAAGGCCATGGGAGTGGTCTACGGCATTCGCGATCACGAGATTCTCGAAGCCATCCACGAAAGCGAAGTGCTCGAGAGGAGCATTCCCAACGTGCTTGTGGCGCAAGGGGTGCTGCCCGAGCATGGCACCGACGCCGTGGTCAGTTGGTATGTGGACTACGGAGTCTGCTCCAGGCAGCCGCCCATGCGGCCCGATGGCAAGGTGGACCTCTTCGCGCTGGAACCCGAGCGATTCGTAACCGCGGGTCAGCAGATATGCTCCGTTGTGCCGGCCCATCCAGGCGCGCCCGGCAAGACGCTTACCGCGCCCATCCAGCCCGCACCGCAGCTTCCGGGTAGAGAGGCCGGGCTGGTGGCAGGGCCTGGCGTTACCGCTTCGCAGGACCTCACCCACTTCTGCGCCACTGCAACCGGCTACTTGGAGATTCGCCAGGACCGCATCACGGTGCATCCGCTCGTGCGCATCGCGGGCGATCTGGACACGGACCTGACGGTGCCCGGCGGCCTGGTGGTGGCGGGAAGCATGCGGCGTGGCGGGCGCATCCGCGCGGCCGGGCCGGTGGCCATCGCGGGAGTGGCGGCCGCGGTGATTATCCGCACCACGGGCGATGTCTTCCTGAATCGCGGCGCGCGCTGCACCATCGCGGCGGATGGCGACCTGATTGTGGCCGGCGGATTGACAAACTCGCGGGTGGACGTGCGCGGGCGCGTGATAGCCGAAGAGGGCTCGGCACTCTGCGGCGGAACGATTTCGGCCCTGCACGGTGTGGTGGCCTACGACATCGGCAGCGATGAGCATGTCTCTACCCGCGTGGTTACCGGCGTGGACACCCTCAGCCAGGTGCGTCTGGAGGAGATTGACGAGGAGCTGCGCACCTGCCAGTACAACATCGAGCGCATCAGCCGCTCGCTTCGGCCGCACATCGTGAGCAATCCGTCGGCGCTTTCGCCCGAGCGGCGGGCGCTGGTGCAGCGCCTCATGGAACAGCGCGAGACCATGGAAGACCGGATTCGCGAGCTGCACGGCCAGAAGCGCACCTGGTCCCTGGAGTCCAAGGTGCATGCGCGCGGCCCGGTGGTGGTGAGAGGCACCATCTATCCGGGTGTCGCGCTCACTCTGGGGGGAGCCTCCTGCGCCATCGAACAGCCGGCTTCTCAGGTATGCTATGGCGAGTCGGAAGACGGCAAGACCGTCGCGCGCCGACCCATTCCTGAGCGCAATGCCGCATAGGTTGTATCGCGGCCGGAGCTGCCTTCGGTGGGACACTACAAACTGAGCAGGCTGGTTCGTACCCAGACCTCGGAGATCTACCTCATCTGGGAAGAAGATAGGCGCGTGGGCCAGATTGACCTGCACTACGCGCAGGACACCATCCACGCCACTATCCTCTTCGAGACGGACCTGGACATGGCGGAAGAGGAAGAGATTCTCGCCATGGTGGACGATGATATCGTCTCGTCCTACATGCCGCGGTTCGATAGGGATGACTTCGTAGCGCACGTCTTCCGAGGCGAGCAGATCAGCCGATATACCGATTGCCGCGCCGCCGTGGATGACCTCGACGACGAAGAGGACCGCGACGAGTAGCCGCATGCGCTTGCCGTACCGCCTGAAACGCCCCCGCTTGCCCCTCCGCTGATGCTGATCGGCGCCCGAGAACCCATCGCCGCCCTAAACCGTGTGCGCATTGTGGAGACCGGCGAGCCGCTAGTGGACATTCGAGATTATTGTCCGCTGGCCATCGTGCGCGAGGAGGCCTGCCCCTACCTGCGGCGCACAGTCGCCGACATGCTCAACCGCGCCTGCGAGACGCTGCCCGCCGGGCACAGATTCCGGGTAGGCACGGCACTGCGCACCCTGGCCATGCAGGCACGCGGTTGGGACGCCTACTTCCAGAAGATGCGCGAGGAGCACCCGCAGTGGCCGCTCAGCGCCCTGCGCCGGGCCACCAACCGCTACTTCGCCCCCTATGATCAGAAGGCCCCGCCGGGACACTGCACGGGCGGCGCGGTGGATGTGGAGCTCATCGGGCCGGATGGCGAGCCGCTCGACCTCTGCTCGCCCCTGGAACGCTGGGAGGCGGCCTATACCTGGACGGACCGTATCTCCGAGGAGGCCCTCCGCAACCGAAGGATTCAGGTCCAAACCATGCTGGCCGCGGGTTTCTCCAACTGCCGCGAGGAGTTCTGGCACTACTCCTGGGGCGATTCTGCCTGGGCGGTGCGCACCGGCAGGCAGGAGTGCCCGTACGGCCTGGTAGAGCCGCCCGTGAGGGTGGAGGCCCGCTTCGCGGGAGCGCGCGCCGCGGGCATCGCGCAGGACGAGAGCGGCCTCTGGCGGGTAGAGCCGGAAGCGGCGGAAGATGTGCCCAGGCTCTGCGTCGGCATCTTCTGGGCACGTGGAAAGCGGGTGGAGCTGCGTGTGGATCCCTGCCCCGAGCGGCTCCTCTTGAGCGAGGATCGGGAGACCTGGCGGGAGGCGGCACGCGAGGAGCTGGGGCCCGGTGTATGCCGCGTTACGCTGTGCCCGGAAGCGGAGCGGGTGTGGCTGGCCTCGGAGGAGTGGCCGAGGGAGGGCGCAGGCTAGGGGCGTTGTGCGGCCGTCGGCAACGGAGGAGCCGGGCGACGCGGAACTCTCATCCTCCGGGCTGTGGATTTCAGGGGAACGAAAACCCGGGGCGCTGCGTAAATCAAGTAGCGCATGTCCTCCTTTTCTAGTTGACCATCACATGATGGAAGCCCGCTCGCCGGCCACGGCGA
>CAZGLN010000048.1:2244-14446 GCA_964526545.1 uncultured Chthonomonadales bacterium | reverse complement strand
GGGCGGGACAAGCCGGACGGCCGGAGCCCGCGCGCAGCAGGACTCCTCCCTTGGTACCGGCGAACCTGGAGCCTGGAGGGAGGAAATGCACCTTGCGACCATCCTGCTGGGTCTGCTTGCCATGAGCCAGACACCCCTGCGAGACACCATGCCCGATACCTGGGCCGCCACGGACCACCTGGGGCGCAAACTGCCCTCCTATGAAGAGGTTGGGCCGCCCCGAATAGATCGCACCGTCGCCATCTTCTACTTCCTCTGGTTGGGCGAGCACGTCACGGGGGGGCCCTACGACATCACGAAGATTCTGCGGCAGGATCCGGACGCAATGAACAAGCCGGACAGCCCGCTCTGGGGGCCGCTGCACGCTCCCCACCACTGGGGCGAATCGCTCTTCGGCTACTACCTTACGGACGACCGGTACGTGCTGCGCAAGCATGCGCAGATGCTGACGGATGCCGGCGTGGACGCGGTGATTTTCGACGTAACGAATCAGTTCACATACAAGCGCTGGTATATGGCGCTGCTGGAGGTCTTCGCGGAAGCGCGTGCCTCCGGCGCGCGCGCGCCGAAGGTTGCCTTCCTTGCGCCCTTCTGGCAGCCGGAAAAGGTGGTGCGCGAACTCTGGCGGGATCTGTATAAGCCGGGCATCCATAAGGACCTCTGGTTCCAATGGGAGGGGAAGCCGCTTATCATGGCGGACCCAGATCTCATCCATCCGGGCGTCGGCAACACGCAGCAGACACATCCAGAGAGGCTGGAGCCCGGGCGCACCCTGGGCCAGACGTTCCGTGCCGCAGAGCCCTTCTACTTCGTCGCCGGCAGTTTCCCCACGTGGAACACCACCGACTCCGCCGTTACACTCACCCTCTACCGTGGCGGTCCGGGGGGAGAGCGCATCGCCTCCAGGCGCTTCACCAAGGTGGTTGATAACGCCTGGCTGGCTCTCGAGCTGGAGCCGCCCGCCCCCGCGGGTGATTACTACCTGGAAGCCTCCGAACCAGCCGGCACCATCGGTTGGTGGAGCCACTCCGGCGACCCGATCAAAGAAGGCTCGGCGGTGGCGGACGGGCAAGCGACCTCGGGCGACCGCACGCTGCGCATAGGCGTAGACGACGAGGAGATCCGCGCAATCAAGAGCTTCTTCACCTTCCGCAAGCCTCAGCCCGACTACTTCCAGGGACCCACCCGGCCGGACATGTGGTCCTGGCTGGAGGTCTACCCGCAGCATGTGTTTCACAACAGCAAGGGGCAGAAGGAGCAGATGTCCGTAGGAGTAGCGCAGAACGCCGTGGCGGGCCGGCTGGGTTCCATGAGCGAGCCCGGCGCGCACGGCCGCACCTGGCACCAGGGGCGGCGCGATACCTCCCCGGGAGCCGTAGATAGAGGCCTCAACTTCGCCGAGCAGGCCCGGCGCGCGCTGCAGGAAGACCCACGGCTGGTCTTCATCACTGGCTGGAACGAATGGATCGCCGGCCGCTTTGCGGAGTTTTCCGGAGTGAAGCTGCCCGTAATGTTCGTGGACCAGTTCAACCAGGAGTTCAGCCGCGATATCGAGCCCATGAAGGGCGGCCATGGCGACGCCTATTACTACCAGATGGTGGATTTCATCCGAAGGTACAAGGGAGTGCGGCCCCGGCCGGCGGCATCCACACCGAAGACCATTCGAATTGACGGCAACTTCGCGGATTGGCGAGATGTGCGGCCCGAATACCTGGATGACGCCAGGGATGAGGCCCGCCGTGATCACCCTGGATGGAACGACTACCAGCAGTTGCGCAACCAGACCGGCCGGAACGATCTCCTAGTCATGAAAGTCGCCCGCGACGCCGCGAATCTCTACTTCTACGTGCGCACGCGTGAGCCGATTTCCGCGCCGGCCGGCCGCCACTGGATGATGCTCTTCCTGAACACGGACGGCAACGGACGCAATGGCTGGGAAGGTTACGACTATGTGCTGAACCGCATTGCGCCGAAGGCCGGGCAATCCGTGCTGGAGAAGAGCCAGGGCGGCTGGAACTGGAAGCAGGCGGCGCGCGTGCGTTATGCGCTGCGTGGCAATGAGATGGAGATAGCCATACCTCGCAAGGCGCTGGGCCTGCCGACGGCAGGAGCCATTCGGTTGGAGTTCAAGTGGATGGACAACATGCAGACGCCTGGCGACATCATGGAGTTCTACCTCAATGGAGATTGCGCGCCAGGCGGCCGCTTCAACTATGTGTACGAGGCGAAGTAGGCGTCTGGCCGCAATTGGTTCCAGTTCGCACACTGAAAGGATGGATACCCATCTACAGCTGTCCTTCAGGGGAGAGGAGCCCGCACAGAGTATTACCGCGCGGCGCATCGGAGATTGCATGAATAGCGGTGCCTTGCCCGGCCGCAATCTGGCCGCAAGTGTTTGGAGGAACGGGTACGCGCAGAATGGACTGGAGCCGGTCATGACTCGTAACACGGTAACTCGTCGTGCACTTATCCTCTCCGGTGTGGCCGCGCCGGCCGCATCCGCCACCCTTGCTCAGACGAGGAGGTCCCGCAGAATGCCCACACGCGCACGCATCGTCACCATTGCTCAAAATGGCCGGCTGCACCGCACCGCCGAGGAGAACCGGGCCTATTTAATGAGCTTGCTCCAGACGGCCTTGAGCGAAAAGCCGGACCTGGTCTGCCTGCCCGAGGACTTCCCCAATGCGGGCTGCGGCACCGTGCCTGCGAAGGACTCCGAGCCGCTGGACGGCCCGACGATTGCGATGTTCGCCGCGGCAGCAAAGCAGCAGAATTGCTATGTGGTGGTTCCGCTGCATACCCGGCAGGAGGGCAGGCTGTACAATTCCGCTGTCATTTTGGGGCGCGACGGCGGCATCGTCGGGGTATACAACAAGCGGTGCCCGGTAACTACCTCACCGGACTATACGGTGTTGGAGGATGGCCTGCGGCCGGGCGAGACACTGCCGATATTCGATCTCGATTTCGGCCGCATCGGAATCCAGATATGCTTCGATATCGGGTTTCCGGAGAACTGGCAGAAGCTGGCGGACCAGGGCGCCCGACTCGTCCTTTGGCCATCCGCCTATGAGGGAGGCTTCCCGCTGCGTGTCTATGCGTTTCTGCACCACTATTGGGTCGTCTCCTCCACGCGCACAGGCGTCTCGCGAATTATAGATCCTTGCGCCGAGGTCCTCGCCGAGACGGGCGCGGATTCTCCCATTGCAGTCCGTGACATCAATCTCGATTATATAGTCGCGCACTGGGACTTCAACTTCGGGATACCGGACCGCGTGAAGGAGCGCTACGGCTCGAAGGTTGCGGTGCGCGCCTGGGACTCCGGCTCGGCGCATATGATCGTGGAGCCAGTTGATCCAGCGATTTCCACAGCCCGGATCGCGGAGGAGCTGGGTCTGGAATCCTGCTTCGAGTACCACAATCGGCACCGCGCCGCCTATCGCCGTGCCCTTGCCGGCAAGCCTCTCCAGCCGCAGAAGGCCCGCCATGGCAAGCGGCCGCAATATGGGAAGTAGCGCAGCCGGGCAGGACCCGGTGTGCCTCCGCTAAGCCTCCGACCGTGTCCAACAGACGAACCGTCGGTTCTCGGCGCACGCGCTCGCCGCGATGAGGGCCTGGTTGTCAAAGTTCGGCAGCTTCTGCAGCCGGGTCAACAGCTCCGCCTCGCCTTGCGCGCCCATTGGGATGAGACAGCCGCTCTCTTCACCCTCGAGAATCCAGAAGAAGTCCGAACCTCGGGGACCGCTGTCATTCGTCTCAATGGTGACCGCACGCAGATCGCGCCACGTCACGCGCTCCACGAGCCCGTCCGGCCGGCGGCACTCCACTCCGGTCTCGTCAACCAGCACTCGTAAGCCAACCTCAGGACAGAGGAGACGCGAAGACCTGGTGCGGAGACCAATAGTGCTTAGCCAATGCCGGAGGGCAGTTATCCAGCCTTTGTACATGGACTTTGGATAAGGCCAGGCACCGGACTATAGGCGATTGCGGTGACTGGTGCAGACGGGGAATCCTCTCGAAACCCAGGAGGCACCGGGCCCGCTAGCGCATCTGACTCGGGCTCGAGGTCTGCCTGCGAGTATCGGAGCGTATCGCCGAGTCACTCCCGTCGGCGACGCGATCGTACTAAGAGTCACCCGAGCACGCCTCTTCTATCACGGAGATATCTATCTTTTGCATTCCCATGAGGGCGGCAAATGCGCGTTCTGCCTTCGCCGGGTCGGAGCCGAACACAGCCTGCGTGAGTTGAATGGGAGTAATCTGCCACCATACTCCCCACCTATCCCTGCACCAGCCGCACTCGCCCGCCTCCCCGCCATTCTCTACGATCGCGTTCCAGTAGCGGTCCGTCTCGGCCTGATCGGCGGTAGTAATCTGGAACGAGAAGGCCTCGTTGGGCGTGACGTAGGGCCCGCCATTGAGGCCGATGCAGGGAATGCCCATTACAGTGAACTCGACTACCAGGACGTCTCCCTTCTCACCGGAGGGATAGTCGGCAGGTGCCCGATGGACAGCACTTATGCAGGAATCCGGGAATGTCTCCGAATAGAATCTTGCCGCGGCTTCTGCTTCCTTGTCATACCACAAACAGACTCTGTTCTTGGGTGGCATCCGAGGTTTTCTCCAGGTGCTTGCTGCGCGTTTGCTGCAATGGATGGCTCTATGCCCTGGTTCCAACCATCCCGGGCCATTGCCGTTGCTTCACCATGGCGGACGAAACCGAGGCGGCCGACGCCTACAGTGACTGAAACCAGGTCTTGATTTTGAGCGCCATAAGCCGACGACGCTCCTGCAGGAACTCCTCGTAGTCCGGTATCACCCCATCCAGCATCGTCTCCGGCAGGCAGTGCTCCCGCAGATTCGCGCGCAGTTCTGCCTCGCTAGTGATTCCGCCGTAGCGCCTTGGGCCGCCTCGTACCTGCTCCGCCAGCTCGTGGAAGTACCGTTGAGGGGACTTGTCACCGATCGCGATGTTAATCTCGCTCTGGGCGATGACGTAATTCGCGATCTGATTGTAGCGCCAACGTGATAGGCCCTGGTTCTTCAGGTGGTTCTTCGGGTAGACGTGATGCATGTCGCAACGGTTCATGAGCAGGTCCCGCACCGTGATGTCTCGGGAGAGAAAACCCTTGTCTCCCAGCTTCACCTGCGCTGCCTGGTAGCAAAGGAATGCGGGGCTCTTTATTGATGATGTATCCATCTGCTGTTGAAGCATTCCGGTCCAGAAGCTCTCTGGAAGTTCCGTTTCAATCACGTCAGCGGTGTATGTGGTAAGCCCGTGCGCTGCGATCTGCCGGATGTCAATGTCAATTTGGGTTTCCGGGCTGCCAATATACCGATCACGCAGCACCGACATGGCGTACCATCGCCGCACTATCCGTTCGAGATCGGCAGCGGGAATCTCTTCAGACCGCCCGCGCAGGTAGAGGATGTAGGCAAAATTGACGGCGTTCTTGCTCCCTATCAATTGGCTCGTTATAAACCCGGCCGAGCGCAGGATCATGGTGAACCGGTCAAAGTGTGTCTTGTTCATAAAGGAGAGGATGCCCTTCTTCAACTTGCCGAAGGAGGCCTCTGCGATCGTTTCCTCGTACTGCCTCGTCTCGAAATTCCGACCAGACAGAAGCGCCACCAAGTCCTGCAGTCTGCCGCGCCCAAATTCCGAAGTGAAGGCCACACGCAGCATGTCCGCATAGGTCGGATCATAGATGTCGTCGTTGACATTTCGTAGCCACCGCATATGCGGCAAGAACTCGGAGGAGACAAACGCCTTGTCGTGCTTCTCGATCTGCTCAAGGAACTCTGGCTTAACGGCGAGGTGGCAGAAGTAGTCAATGGCCTTGCGCAGCATGTTGCCGCCGTACGTCTCGTTCACGGCGATCTTCGACATGGCGAAATCGGCCTGAGACAGCTCGGCGCCAGCCGAGTTCACGCGGATGAATATCTCGGTAACGGTCTCGATATCCAGATCATCGGCCAGCTCGATCACGCCGACATGGTTGTTTGTTATTCTGCGGAGCTTCTCCAGGACCAGGGAGACGCGCTTGCGGTCTGCCCCGGGGTTTCTCTCGGCGTAGGAATCGGTCAGCTCGCTCAGGCTGGCATCCGGGGAGAAGACGTCAGCAACATCCGCTATCCAGGAAGGGTCCTTACGTATCGCCCAGTTGACGACTTCAAAGCGCTCCTCCTGCGGATTGAAGCCCACTCGGATGCGAACGTTCTCGTAGTCCTTGGTTAGTACCTCGTAGCCGAGGAGAGCAGCCATGAGTGCAGTTACCCTCTGCTGTCCGTCAATGAGGATCCGCTTGCCAGCGGCCGAGGTGCCGTCCTTCAGCCTGACTGTTGGGTTGCGCCAAGCAATGAGGTAGCCGACGGGATAGCCCTGGTAGAGCGAGTCCAGCAGGTTCCGAACCTTCGTCGCATCCCAGACAAAGGGACGCTGAATCTCGGGAATCGCGATTTCGCCGGACTTGACCCACGTCAGGATTGTTTCTATGGAATGTGGGGTGACAGAGTATCGCTGAGTAGCCATCGTTGCACACATGCCCCTTAATCGAATCGGGTCTGGTTTTGTCCTGAGCGCTATCGGATGCCGCGGTCAGCAGTGCGGGCCGGGAAGTCCACTGAAGCCGTGTTCTTTCGGCGTCTGTGTTCACTCAAGACGCCTCAAGACCCTGCGTGGCACACCGCGACCCTCACGTTAGCCGCAAACTTACGACTCTCTCTCATGGCTTCTTCGACGATAGCCTTAGCATCTGAGACGGCAGTATAGCACGGCGACTTTTTCGCGTGTAGGGCTCGTTGTGCCTTCCTGCAGCCGGGTGCGCTTCCGTGGCGACGGTCCGGAGATGAGTCCAACATCACGTAGTTCATCGCACAGGCTAGTGTCCCTGCGACTATTCCTGCTGTGAGGTCAGGCTGCGCCAGATTGGCAAGTGTGAATTGAGCATGAGCCCAACTGGCCGGTCTCCTGGCAATTTCCAGTCCCAACTGCGCGCAGGACTTTCGGGCGGCCATGTCCAAAGGAGCCGAACCCATGCCCGAGCAGGGTATGGCGGCGCGGCAGAGGAGGCACGAAGACGTGGGCAAGACGGAAGAGGGCGATTCCGGGGGCATTGCGCCGGGGCTGCAGGCCGTTCTCGCGGCAGTGTTCCACAAGGTGCCGAAGGGCCAAACACCCCGAGCGGCCCACTGGGCGCTGGCGATATTGGAGCAGGATGCCAACCTGGCCTCCATATTGGGCCCGGGGAGGGCGCTCGCTGAACTGCGGCGCGGCTTGAGGGAGGCTGTCGCCGCGGAAAATGCAGGCGCGGAGCTCACCGCACAGGGTGCCGTGGCCCGCGCCGTCCTTCATGCCCGCCAGCACGGCCGCGCCACGCCGGAGCTTGACGACCTTGCATGGGCTATTGCGCCCTTCTGCGAGGAGCTCCTTGCGAAAGCATCCGGCTCCCAACCCTCTGCGCCGCTGCCCGAGCGCAAGGCCGCCACTCCGCCCCCGCGTCCAACCAATCGCCGACCCACGCTGGAGCAGCACACGCTGAACCTCACGGCGCTGGCCCGCAACGGGCAGCTGGGCCCCATTGTTGGCCGCGAGAAGGAGCTGGACCTCCTCATCGAGACCCTCTGCCGCGTGACCAAGCGAAACCCGGCTCTCGTGGGACCCGCGGGAGTGGGCAAGACCGCCATCGTCGAGGGACTGGCGCAGCGCATCGTCTCCGGTGACGTGCCGGACCTCCTGCGCAACGTAACCCTCTATTCGCTGCAGCCGCCGCTGCTGATCGCCGGCGCGGATTCGCTGCAGGAGTATATCGCTCGCGTGCGGGACATCATCAAGGAGGCCTCCGCGCCGGATGTGGTGCTCTTCGTGGACGAGGCGCATTCGCTCATGGGCCAGGCCCAGGACCTGGTGACGCTGCTCAAGCCCGCCCTTGCCCGCGGCCAAATCGCCTGCATTGCCGCAACCACGGACCACGAGTTTCGGATGTACATTGAGCGCGATACGGCCCTGGAACGGCGGTTCCAGCCCATCCGCGTGGGCGAGATGGGCCGCAGCGAGACCCTGGCCGTGTTGAGAAAGCATCGGGATCGTCTGGAGGCGGTCCGCAATGTGGAAGTGAGTGACTCCGCATTGGAGCGCGTCGTCGCGCTTGCCGCCGAAACCATGCCGAACCGCCAGTTTCCTGATAAGGCGGTGGACGTGCTGGAGCAGGCCGTCGCCCATGCCGTCGCGGCGCGACGAAAGCGGGTGCAGAACGGGGACATTGATACCGTGGTGCAGCGCCTCACCGGGGTCCCTTCCGATATACGCGCGCGGCTTGAGGCACTCGAACAGACCATCCGGTCTCAGGGTCTTCTCGCGGATGCCGATACCAGGGAGTTGATGGGCCAGCTCCGCGTGGCAACCTCCGGACTGGATAGGCATCCAGAGCGCCCCAATGCCGTCGTGCTGCTGCAGGCCGAAGCCGCTGGTTTGGCGATGGCGCTCTGCGAGACGATTGCCGCGGAACTGGCCGGATCACCGGAGCGGGTCGTCACTTACGAACTCAGCAATATGACGCACCCGGCGGATGTCTCCCGCCTCATCGGCTCTCCACCCGGCTATGTGGGACACGGCGATACACTCCCGATCCACGCCCTAATACAGTATCCGCGGAGTGTGCTCCTGTTCCAGGATGTGGACCTCTGCAACCCGTCGGTGGCTTCCACAATCGCTTCCGCGCTTGGGTCGGGAGCGCTCACCGATGGCACCGGCCGCCAGATCCAACTGTGTGACTGCGTGGCCGTACTCACCGCGAATCGCGGGCGCGAGGCGCGCGCGGAGGGCAGCATCGGATTGCGCGCAACCGCGCGGCGCACCACCCGCGCCGGAAGAGCCGCGCCAGGAGTACCGGCCGATATCGAGCGGCTCTGCACATTGGTGGTTTCGCAGCCTGGATCACCGACCAATGCGTCCCCCCATGCCGTGGACTATTCGGAGATGCTGAAGACCATCGAGCGGCGGTATGCCTTGCGGGGCATTTCCATTGAATGGGGAGAGGGAATGTCGGATTGGTTCAGGAGAATTGGCAACCAGAGGCCGGACCTCTCGCATAGCGAGGAGGAGATATACCTCAAGATTGGCGAAGCTATTCTGGCAAAGCATGCACCGGACGAGGGTATCCAGGTGCGCATTACGCCGGAGGGCGACCTGCTGCAGGTGGAGATATTGTCACGCGGTACCAGACGAGGGAGAAAGGCGAAATAGCCATGGCAACTTCGGTAACGCTGGAAGTGCTTCGGCAGCACCTGGAGGAGTTCGGCTGGTCTAAATACGAACTGCGAAATGAGGAAGGCGAGCGGGAAGGGCTGATCTTCACCGGCTACCGCGACCGCGAGGGCAAGGGCCACCAGGTAGTGATTGATCCCATTGTGGAGAAGGGTGTGCTCCGCATCATGGCCCCTGGTGTTCTCGTGGCTCCCCGCAATGAGCTTCCCAGGGAGTGCCTGCTGGAGCTGACTCTCGCACTCAGTGCCATCAATGCACGGTCTACGCTCTCCTGGTGGTCCTACGAGCCTGAATCCGGCTCGGTAGTCGTGCAGGTTGCCATGCCGATTGATGAGAACGACCTGAGCTACGAGCAGTTCAATCGAAGCATGCATGCCGTGCTCTGGTCCATAGATACCTATGCCGACGGCCTGCAGGCGGTGGCCGACGGAGCGAAGAAGGCCGACGATCTGATGGATGCAGGCATGCCGATGCCCACCGAGGCCGACCTGGAGGCTCTTCGCCAGATGCTTGCCGCGCTGGAGGAACGGCTGCGGCGCTCTCGCGACGGCAGCCAGCCCGACGACGAAGGCTGAAGCAGCCCCCTGCCCGCGATGGCAGCGCTCGGCGCATCCCCGTCGAGCGGAACGATGATTCTGGACCGGCTGTAACGCCGGTTACCCCAGACTTTATGGCAACCCGGGATTTTTTTGCGTCCGCTTGTCACACATCTGCCGGCTGATGACAACAAGCAAGTAGAACCGAGCGGGCCAAGGCGCCCCTCCCGTCGAGCGACGAAAGGAGCAACACGGATGTCGCGCAACGTGCCGTCCCCGCCTGACTGGCAGGCCCCGCCAGGCGGCGAAACCATCACCCTGCACCTCAAACTCATCACGCCCATGTTCGGCGGCGGCTACGAGCCGAGAGAGGTGGATACGGTCAATCCCATCCGCGCCGCGTCTATTCGCGGCCATCTCCGCTTCTGGTGGCGGGCGCTCTACGGCGGCAGGCACCGGAATGCGGCGGAGTTGCTCCAGGCCGAGGAGAAACTGTGGGGCACTATGGAGACGCCTGGGCAGGTGGGCATAACCATTCTGAGTGCCAAGGTAGGTGAGCCTGTTGTCTGGGCCCGCTTTGAAAAGAACCCAAACAATCCCCAACGGTACAAGAGTCTTGCTACACAATTGAAGAAGCAGTGGCCTCGATATGCACTCCACCCTTTTCAGGGTCAGCTCGCGAAGGGCGCAGCGGCGATACTTCGCCCCCCAGACACCGCCATAGAATCGGCTTCGTTTGACCTCGTTATCAGCATCAGAGAGTGCCAGATGGATCAGGTTTTTGGCGCCGTGAAAGCATGGGTTGAGTATGGGGGGCTTGGATCGCGGACACGACGCGGTTGCGGCTCATTGATGCTCGACTCGAAAGTTCCGTTGACCCATGCTGCCGAGCCACGGGCTCCAGGTCAGCCGCTGCTGACCGTGATCTCTGGAACGAGACGTGTGCTGGGCAAACCCACGAACGACCCAATTAGCGCCTGGAACGATGCAGTGACTTTGTACGCGGCCTTTCGTCAGATGCGAGAGCCTGGACGTGCACCCATGCCCGGACGGTCTAAGTGGCCAGAGCCTGATTCCATCCGAAGGATCGAAGGCAGGCGCCAGTACGCGCATCCGCCACGCCATCCAGTTCAACGTGGCTTTCCAAGAGCTGACTTGGGGCTACCTATCGTCTTCCACTTCAAGGATGTCGGGGATCCAGACGAGTACACTCTTCAGCCCACCGCCAAAGATGCTAAACGCTTCGCCTCTCCGGTAATCAGTAAGGCGGTTTGGCTGGACGGCACCTTCAGGCCCATGATAGCGGTGCTCAATGCTCCGCACGCCTGGGAGATGGGTGATCTTAGTCTTGGTGATGCACGGGTTACCAGGGAATGGATTGAAATGTCGCAGAAGGATCGTGACAATTGCGAGCCATTGCGCGGAAAGGACGCACGGACCGCCCTATTGGAGTATGCATGCGCACGTTGGTCTAGCAAAGTCGAGGTGCTCCCATGAACCACCTGCTTGCACTCTCCATAGGGCCCGTGCAGCCCTTCATCGAGGCCGCACGACGCACCGCGGATCTCTCCGCGGGCTCGCAGCTGCTGGTGGATATAGCCAAGGCGGCCGCCGAGAGCATCAAGGTGACGGACTCGCACAGCCGGCTCATCTTCCCGGCACTGGTCAACGGCGCTGTCACAGACGGTCCCAACAAGATACTGGCCAGGGTCGCGGGCGATCCCGCCAAGATTGCCGATGCGGCGCGCGACGCAGCGCAGCGGGTACTGAAGAGCGCCTGGCACGACGCCCTCTCGCTGGCCGGACCAGACAGGGTTAACACCCAGCTCGCCGTGCCGCAGGTGGAGACCTTCCTGGAGTTCTACGCGGCGTGGGTTCCACTGGCAGACGATGAGCACTACTCCACGGCCCGCGCCGAGGTGGAGCTGCTGCTGGCGGGACGCAAGACCCTCCGCGACTTCCAGCAGCCAATAAGCCAGGCCGGGGTGCCCAAGAGCCCGCTGGACCCCACGCGCGACAGCGTCATCCGCGAGCCCAGTAAATGCGCCGGCCGTCCGCTCTTCCTCAAGCCGGCGGAGCACCTGGACGCCGTCTCGCTCATCAAGCGAGTCCGCGGGAGGACGAACCCTGCGAAGTCCACCACGGAGCTGGCCGCCACAGTTCTGATGAAACTGCTTGAGGCGAAAGCCCCAGCCGAGACCCAGTCGCTCAGAAGCTTCGCCAAGCCGATCGAGGGCGTGGATGCCGAGGACCTGCTCTATCCGGGCCGCCGCGACGATGCCGTGAAGTCCGGTGAGATGAAGGAGGAGCAGGCCGCCGAGGCGCAGGCGCTTGCCGAGAAGGCGCTCAAGCGGGCAGGGCTCGGGAAGGCGCCGCCGGATTGGGCCGCCTACTACGCCATCCT
>CAZGLN010000048.1:0-2223 GCA_964526545.1 uncultured Chthonomonadales bacterium | reverse complement strand
AGCGTCTCAGCCAGTTGAAGCAGCCGGACAGGCACATTGAACTGAGCAGCGAGCTGAGCGGCTTCGCAAAGGATGCATGGCAGCTCGTCAAAGATCACGGAGGCCACTGCGTCTACTCCGGCGGAGATGACGTGATGGCCCTGCTGCCGGCCCAGAATGCAGTGGCCTGCGCCGCGGGGCTGGCAAACAAGTTCCATCACACCATCGGCTGCACGCTCTCCGTGGGGGTGGCCATCGTGCACTACCTGGACCCGCTCCGCGTGAGCCTGGAGCGCGCCCGCGCCGCCGAGCGCGAGGCCAAGAAGAAGCGCAACTCGCTGGCCGTCGCGCTCCACACACGCGGCGGCGAGCCGCGCATTGCGGCGGAGCCATGGTCGGACGAGCACAGCATCCAGACGTGGGAAGACTGGACCGCAGCGTTCCGCGGCAAGGAAGGCCTCTCCCACGGCTTCCCCTACGAGCTGCGGCACCTTGCGCGTGAGGCTCGGGAGACCCTGCCCGCGCAGTCCGACAAGCCCGCGGCCGTGCTCGACGCGGCGACTCTACAGGAAGAGGCGCTCCGAATCCTCGCGCGCAAGCAGGGCGGAGCGGACGATGGGCAGCAGCAGACCGGATTTCTCACTTCCCTGAAGAAGGCCATATCCGGAGTGAATAGTCCCGAGGACCTGGAGAGGCTGGTGGCCAAGCTCGTGATATGCCGCTTCCTGGCGCAGATACCGGAGGTGAAATGATGCCGCAGACCATTCGCATACGCGGAGTGGATCCGCTGCTCTTCCGCGACGGGCGCCCCTTCACCAACGAACTCGGGGCGCAGCGCGCGGATAGCCTGCCCGTGCCTCCCCCGGGCGTGGTGGCCGGCGCGGTGCGCACGGCCATCGGCAACGCCGAGGGGTGGGACTGGCGCAATGGCGGATCCAAGAAGGCCCTGGCGATACCGGTACACGGTCCCGTGGTGATGCTGGGCGAGGGAGAGCCCGTGGCGGCCGCCCCTGCCGACGCTGTCATCTACCGCGAGAGCAACGACCAGGAGAAGCCGCTGCAATGCATGTGCCTGCGTCCCCGCCAGACCAGCGCGGGCTGCAACATGCCGGAGGGCGTACTGCCCATGCAGGTTACGCGGCAGGAGAAGCCGGAGCGCGGCTACCGCTTCTGGCGTTGGGAGGACCTGATGCGCTGGCTGGAGGCGCCGACCGGCGAAGGGTTCGATCCTCTGCCCGCGTGCTTCGCCAATATCGGCAACCCGACCGTGGAGGAGCGCACCCACGTGATGATTGGCGAGCAGGGCGTTGCCAAGGATGGCATGCTCTACACCACGGCCTCCGTAAGCCCGCTCGAGGTGCGACGCGCGAAGGGCAAGTCCTCCGTGCAGGAGTGGTCGTACCTGGCGCGGGTGGAGCACGCCGCGGGTGTATCGGGTCCGCTCTTCCTGGGAGGCGAGAGGCGCGTAGCCGCCGCCTCGCCGGCCGAAGGCGAATGGCCCGCATGCCCGGGGGGGCTCGCCAAGGCGCTGGCCGGCTCGCAGTTGGTGCGCATGGTGCTCATCACCCCCGCCATCTTCTCCGGCGGCTGGAAGCCGGGCTGGGCGGGCGGAGCGCCTCCGGGAGCCGAAGGCCTCACGCTCACTCTGAAGGCCGCCTGCGTATCCCGCCGAGAGGCAATCAGCGGCTGGGACTACGCGGCGCACGGGCCGAAAGCGCTGCGCTGGATGGCTCCGGCCGGCTCCGTCTACTTCTTCCAGGCGCAAGGCGATACCTCGCAGCTCGCCGCGGGCGCCTGGCTTTCCCCCGTGAGTGATAACGAGCAGGACCGCCGCGACGGCTACGGCCTGGCCGTTTGGGGCATTTGGAACAATGAAGGAGTGAATGGATGAAAGCAAGCATCGTCTACCTGCACGCCATCACGCCCGTCCATTCCGGCACGGGCCAGACCGTCGCAGTCATTGATCTTCCCATCGCCCGCGAGAAGGCCACCGGCTGGCCCATCATTCCCGGCAGCAGCATCAAGGGAGTCATCCGCGATGCCTACCCGGGGGCGAAGGACGATGCCGCCAAGAACGCACTGTTCGGCACCCAGGACGCGGCCGGCAAGATTGTCTTCACCGACCAGCGCATCCTCTGCCTGCCCGTACGCAGCTTCTTCGGCACCTTCGCGTGGGTTACCTCGCCGCTGGTGCTCACCCGCTTCATCACGGATATGGGGGCCATCGGGGTTACGCTGCCGTTC
>CAZGLN010000047.1:17604-18663 GCA_964526545.1 uncultured Chthonomonadales bacterium | reverse complement strand
CAGGGGTATACTCTGCACGATGCCGACAGCCAGGTAGGCATAGTGACAAGCGGTGCGTTTTCACCGATTCGTGGATGTGGAATCGGTATGGCTTACCTGGCGCCGCCCTACCATCGTCCCTCCACGCAGGTGGAAGTGGATATCCGCGGCAAGCGGCACGCCGCCGTTGTCGTATCCAAGAAGGATCTGCTTCTTCGCTCCTGAGCCCGCGGGACCCGGGCTGTCGCGATCGGGTTCGCCCTGCGAGCAGCTCAATACTCGAGCCTTCAGACCAACGAGGTGAAAGCGTCATGACGATACCTGAGGACCTGAAGTACACCCAATCACACGAGTGGGTGCGCCTGGAGGACGGCGTGGTCACTGTAGGCATCACCGATCATGCCCAGGATGAATTGGGGGACATTACGTACCTTGAGCTTCCCGAACCCGGTCGGGTCCTGGCGGAAGGCGAAATGTTCGGCGTGGTGGAATCCGTCAAGGCCGTTTCGGATCTCTACAGCCCCGTAGCCGGAGAGGTCATCGAGGTGAACCGGGCCATCACGGACGCGACCGAGACGGTAAACCGTGATCCTTACGGTGAGGGTTGGATGATCAAGATCCGACTCGCGGAGGGTGCTCAGCTGCCCGACCTGCTGACGGCGGAAGGATATGCGGCGGCCATAGAGGAGAGCGGCCATTGAGTTACGTGCCGCACACCGAGGCGGAGCGCATGAAGATGCTCTCCGCCATCGGCGTGGAGACTGTGAGCGATCTCTTCGCCGACTTGCCGGAGGGCATCCGGCTCTCGCGCGACCTGCAAGTGCCCGCCGCACTGGACGAGCACGCTCTTCTGCGGCACATGCAGGAGCTGGCGGGCCGCAATCGCAGCGCGGATGAGCTTCTCTGCTTTCTGGGGGCGGGCATATACGATCATTTTGTGCCCTCGGTGGTGGATGCGCTGGCATCGCGCGGTGAGTTCGCCACGTCCTACACACCCTATCAGCCGGAGCTGAGCCAGGGCATGCTGCAGGCGATCTACGAGTTTCAGTCGCTCGTCTGCCTGCTCACCGGCATGGATCT
>CAZGLN010000047.1:1727-17594 GCA_964526545.1 uncultured Chthonomonadales bacterium | reverse complement strand
AACGCCTCCATGTACGACGCTGCCACGGCCATTGCCGAGGCAGCGCTCATGCTTGCGGACGGCTCAGGGAGATCCACGGTCGTTGTCTCCCGCTCGGTGCATCCCCACTACCGCCGCGTGTTGGAGACCTATCTGCGCACCGCCGGATACCGGCTGAAGACCCTGGACTACCAGGATGGCGTGCTCGATATGGACGTGCTCCACGGGCACATTGATGAGGATACGGCGTGCGTAGTCGTGCAGCATCCAAACTTCTTTGGATGCCTGGAGGATATTGGAACCCTGCAGCAGCAGGTGGAGAGGGTAGGGGCTCGCTCGGTGGTGAGCGTAAATCCTATCTCCCTGGGTCTGCTGAAGCCGCCTGGCGACTACGGAGTGGATGTGGTTGTAGGCGAGGGGCAGTGCCTAGGCAACCCAATGGGGTTTGGCGGACCTCTGCTCGGTTTCTTCGCATGCAAGGAAGAGTTTCGGCGCAGGTTTCCAGGGCGCATCGTTGGGGCAACGACGGATACGGAAGGGCGCCGCGGCTACACCATGACCCTCCGCACGCGTGAACAGGATATCCGGCGCGAGAAGGCGACCTCCAACATCTGCACCAACGAAGCGCTGCTTGCGCTGGCCGCCACCGTGCACCTTGCCGCGCTCGGCAAGCATGGGCTGCGGGCCGTTGCGGAAGCCTGCCTCCAGAATGCGCACTATGTCTGTGACTCTCTCTCGGATCTGGTTCACGTGGAGCCGCGGTTCCGCGCCCCGTACTTCCATGAGTTTGTCGCGCGCTTCCCGCTGAGCGTGCACGTGCCGGACGTGCTGGACAAGCTGCTGGAGGAGGGGATCCTGGGCGGACTTGCGCTGGGTCCCTACTACGATGAGCTGCAGGACTCTCTGCTCATCTGTGTTACGGAGACCAAGACCAGGGACGATCTGGATCGTTACATCGAGGCCGTACGCGCCATTGTGAAAGGGTAGCGTGTTGAGCGAGCCGCTGATCTTTGAAATGAGCCAGACCGACAGGCGTGGGGTGGGTGCCCCTACATCCCAGGTGCCGCGGAGATCCCCCGCCGAGCTTCTGGGTGGAGAGCACCTGCGCGACTCCCTGCCGCTCCCCGAGGTCTCCGAGCTTGACGTGGTACGGCACTTTACACGACTCTCGCACCGCAACTATGCCATAGACCTCGGGTTCTATCCGCTCGGCTCCTGCACGATGAAGTACAACCCGAAGGTGCATGAGCGCGCCGCACGTATGGCCGGCTTCGCCCGGCTGCATCCTCTGCAGAGCGAGGCGACCGCGCAGGGTGCGTTGCGGCTTCTCTACGACCTGCAGGCCATGCTGGCGGAGATAGCGGGCATGGCGGCCGCAACGGTGCAGCCCGCAGCCGGCGCGCACGGCGAGCTGCTAAGCTTGATGATGATTCAAGCCTACCATCTCGCGCGCGGCGAGACGGATCGGCGCACGATTCTGATTCCCGAGTCGGCGCATGGCACCAATCCAGCCAGCGCGGCAAGAGTGGGCTTCCGCGTACGGGCGCTGCCCGCCAACGCACGCGGTTTGACCGACGTGGAGGCTCTAGAACGCGCGCTCGATGACACCTGCGCGGCGCTCATGCTGACAAATCCGAACACGCTCGGGCTGTTCGAGACAGACATCCTGAGAATATGCGATCTGGTGCACTCGGCCGGTGGGCTGGTCTACTGCGACGGAGCCAACATGAACGCCATGCTTGGAGTAACCAGGCCGGGCGACATGGGCTTCGACGTGATGCACTTTAACCTGCACAAGACGTTCTCCACGCCGCATGGAGGCGGAGGACCGGGCTGCGGTGCCATCGCCGTGCAGCCGGTACTCGAACCGTTCCTGCCCGTGCCGGTGGTCTCGCTGTCGCCGGATGGACGCTACCATCTGAACTACGACCGTCCTCAGACGGTTGGGCAGATCCACTCCTTCTACGGTGCATTCCTCATCGCGGTACGCGCCTACGCCTACATTCGCAGTCTCGGTCCGGACGGCCTGAGGGAGGTGGGGCAAACCGCGGTCCTCAACGCTAACTACATTCGAGCCAGGCTGCGGGAGCACTACGAAGTTGCGCAGGATCGCCTCTGCATGCACGAAGTCGTGCTCTCGGCCTCCAAGCAGAAGCAGGATCACGGAATTCGCGCGCTCGACATCAGCAAGCGGCTGATGGACAAAGGCTTCCATCCGCCGACGAACTATTTCCCGCTTATCGTTCCCGAGGCGCTGATGATTGAGCCTACGGAGACCGAGTCGCTGCAGACCCTCGATGCATTCTGTGACGCGATGATCGAGATAGCGCAGGAGTGCGCCAGCAACCCCGAAATCGTGCGGTCCGCACCGCATGTTACGCCGGTGTCGCGCCTGGATGAGACGGCGGCCGCCAAGAATCTGGACGTGCGCTGGCGGCCACAGCAGTAGCCGAGCGGCAATCATTGAGCGTCTGGCGCCTGATACTCCACGACGAAGAGCCAGCCGATTGGAACATGGCCGTGGACAAGGCGATTCTCGAGGCCGTCTTGGCTGGCATGGTTCCACCGACCCTGCGTTTGTACCGATGGCGCGACGCCGCGATCTCGCTTGGGCGGCTGCAGCGCGCTTCGAAGGCACTGAGAGTGGATGTCTGCAGGGCGATTGGCATACCGGTGGTTCGGAGGCCTACGGGAGGGCGCGCCATACTGCACGGCGGTGACCAGGTCTTCTCGATTGCGGCTCGACAGGCTGAGCTGCCACGCGATGCGCGTGACGTAATGGGGCTCTATCGGCTTACCAGCGCGGGCCTGCGGAACGCCTTTGCACAGATGGGCGTGCACCTGGTGGCGGGCAAGCGGTCGCTGGCTGATGCACGAAGCGAGGACTGCTTCTCCACGCGCACGGAGGCCGATATGCTGGTTGCGGAGAGTGAGGCGAAGCTCGTCGGCAGCGCGCAGTGCCGCGAACGCGAAGCCGTTCTGCAGCAGACTTCCATCCGTCATCGCCGGGACTTACTGGATCCGTCAGGTCTCTTTCGCACTCCGATTATCCCGGCCCTGTACCCATTGGAGCAGTTTAGCGATGAGCAGCTCGCCGAACAGGTTGTCGGCAGCCTCCTGGTGTGCCTGAACGCACGCTTCCGTGAGGACACGCTCTGCCAGTGGGAGGTGGAACGGGCGGCGGCGTTGTGCGCTCAGGTGCGGGTGCCCATCGCAAGCAGCGAGGCGGCCACAGGTTGACTTCGTGAGCAGGCTGGTGATATACTCCCGTCTGCGGAAGTCTCCGTCTCGTTCCCCAGTCCACGCAGTTAGCTATGCGCGGTCCGGCGGCTCCCCTGGGGCTCGGAAGCGCGAAGGGAGTAGCGTTCGAGCATGCCTAAGAAGATTCTGGCCGTCGATGACGAGAGAGCGATTGTTCGCCTGGTTCAGGTCAACCTCGAAAGGCAGGGCTACGAGGTCGTAACGGCCTATGATGGTAAGGAAGCCCTCGAGAAAGTAGCGTCCGAGCGGCCCGACCTCATCGTCCTCGACGTGATGATGCCTTACATGGATGGCTTCGAGGTGTTGCAGCAGTTGAAGAAGAACCCCGAGACTCGCGAAATCCCCGTAATAATGCTGACGGCCAAGGCACAGGATGCGGATGTTTTCCGCGGATGGCAGTCCGGTGTTGATTGCTACCTCACGAAGCCGTTCAATCCGCTTGAGTTGACCGCGTTCGTCAAGCGGATTTTTAGCTCGCTTAACGAGAGTGGTGACGGCGAGCGCCGTATCACACTTTAGGACCGCGGATAGATCCACCTAGGATAGGAAGGCAGACTGGTTCCCGGGATGGAGACGAACCTCCAGGAAGATTCGCGTCACGCCGTTACGCTTGTTACCATCGTCGCGGTAGCCGCCAGTATCGCGCTCATGTCGTATCTCTACTATTGGCGGACGCGACCTCATCGCGACGCCGCGGCGCTGCAGTCGGTATCCGACAGCCTCGAGGAGCTGAACCGGCGACTGCAAGCCCTGCAGGGCGGCTCGTAAGGGCAGCGCTTTCGCGCGGAGTCTATCAGCGAGGCCCCAGGACCCGATGGTCCTGGGGCCTCGTTACTTGGACGCTTCATTACCCATGCAGGCTGATCTTCAGGTCTACGGGTGGAACGAGCGCAAAAGGGCCTCTGCATGGAGCTGCACGGCATAGCAGTGAGGCCAAACCGATTGACCCCGCCGGAAGCATGCCCGCAAGAGATACGGGGCGGCGGATTGCTATCTACAAGTAGGCTCCTGGGCACCCCGCGCTGTCCCCGCACGCAAGCGTTCTCACGGAAGAGGCCGATCCCGCTTCTCTCGGCATATAACGTCCGATAATGTTCATTATGTAAAACACGAGCGCGTGAGGATGGGGGTGGTGATGCGGGCTGCGGGAGGGACCTAGGCGCGGTAGAGGCCCTCGGCCATGGCGAGGCGCACACGCTCCGAGAAGTCGTCCACTTCCTGCGGCTTCTCGAAGCCTACGATCATGGAGTGCACCGCGCCTGTACCAAGGACGTAGCGAATGGCCTGGTTTCGGCGGTCTGGGTCGTTGCGGTAGCGGCCCTCGCCGACAAGCTTCATGGCAATCACGCCCTTGCCGGCCTGCTTCAGGCGGCGGATGTCCGCGAGGACGGTTTCGGGATTGCGGTCGTCCATGGAATCGCCGAACGGGTTGAGACGCACATGCACCGTATCCACCCAGGGGCTCGCTGCAGCGGCGCGCATGGCCGGGAGTGAATGGACCGAGACGCCATGCGCACGGATGACCTTCTTGCGCTTGAGTTCAGCGAGGATGTCCATCTGGCGCTTCATCTGTTCCGGCCAGTTGGGTTCGGTAAGGCAGTGGATAAGTACCAGGTCAATGTAGTCCGTGTTCAGCTCGCGCCGAAACCGTTCGACGCAGACATCTGCATCCGGACGATCCGGCTCCGGCAGCGCTCCCGCGTGGTACCAGATCTTGGTACAGAGGACGTACTTGTCTCTCGGCACTGCCTTTAGCGCTTCCGCCACGTAGGTGTGGGTGCCGTACATATCGGCGCAATCGAAGAACCGAACGCCCCGGTCGTAGGCGTACTGCACCAGCTTCACAAATGCCTCGCGGCCCAGGCGCGTCTGGTTCGACTGGCGGTTGCCGCCGTGCATGCCGGTGCCCATGCCGATCAACGATGCGCGCACACCGCATCTGCCCAGGCGCACCTCTCGGAATGGGTTCACGTCGGCAGATGCACCCTGCCCGGTCCGCGGCACTGCCAGCGCGCCGCTTCCCAGCGCGGCCGTGGCAACCACGAAGTCTCGCCGGTTGATGGTCATTGGTTGCTGATCCCTATGCGGCTGGAATGCAGCCGTAGTCTCTTGATGGTGGGACGAATCAGCAGTCGGCTCAGTCCGAACGCCTCGCGTCGTTCCGCAGAGCATATAGAGGGCGCGGCAGTGCAAGTACCTAGAGCTTCTGCTCCACGGACTCGATGACGCTCTCCGCCATGTAGATCGGAGCGCGCGTCCTTACGGCAATCGCCACGGCATCGCTCGGGCGGCAATCCACCTCATGCGATACATCACCCTGGACCAGGGTGATTTTGGCGTAGAACGTATCCTGCCAGAGGTCGTCAATGACCACCCGCTCAACGGTTACCCCTAGCTTATCCAGCATCAGGCGGATGAGGTCATGCGTCAGGGGGCGATCGGAGGTCTCGCCCTCCAGCGACATGGAGATTGCGAGAGCCTCGAACTTTCCTATCCAGATGGGCACCTTGCGGCCCAGATTGTCCTGAAGCAGCACGAAGAACTGGGAGGGAGTGATGCCGGAGGAGTCGCTGTGCTCAAACACTCCGGCTACCTTGACTTCCTTCTCTCGCAGGTCACGCGGCCCTCTGTTCTCGGGCTCGAGGTCCCGCTCGTCACGGTCGTTCGAGCCGTCATCGGGACCCGTCGGCTCCCAGTCACCGAATATGTCCTTAAAATCGTGCCCCACCGTCTTCGTCCTTGCTGGCGCTCTGCAAACGCCGGCTAATCGGAGCTCTTCATGGTCCTATCGACCATCTTCAGAAACTCCTTGTTCGACTTTGTGTGACGCAGTCGGTCAATGAGGAGTTCCGTGGCCTCAACCCCGGACAATCCTGCCAGCAGCCTCCGGAGCTGCGTAATGCGTCGCAGGCTCTCTTCATCGTACAGTAATTCGTCGTGCCTGGTTCCGGATTTCATGATGTCGATCGCGGGAAAGATGCGGCGATCCGCCAGATTGCGATCGAGGTCCAGCTCCATGTTGCCGGTGCCCTTGAACTCCTCGAAAATATGATCATCCATGCGGCTGCCGGTTTCGATGAGTGCGGTGGCCAGCACCGTGAGGCTGCCGCCCTCCTCGATGTTGCGCGCCGCTCCAAAGAAGCGCTTTGGCCGGTAGAGCGCCGCCGGATCCAGTCCTCCGGTGAGCGTCCGCCCGCTCGGCGTAACCGTGAGGTTAGACGCTCTGGTATAGCGCGTCAGGCTGTCCATCAAGATAATCACATCTTTTCTGCATTCTACCAGACGCTTTGCCTGCTCCAGGACCATCTCTGCCACTCGCATGTGGTTCTCTGGAGTCTCGTCGAAGGTGGAACTGATGACCTCTCCCCGCACGCTGCGGCGTATATCCGTAACCTCTTCCGGCCGCTCGTCTATCAGCAGAACCAGTAGAACCATGTCGGGGTGATTCGTGGTTACTGCGTTGGCGATGGTCTTGAGCAGCGTGGTCTTGCCGGCCTTCGGCGGCGCGACGATAGTTCCTCGTTGGCCCTTTCCAATCGGCGCAATGAGGTCAATGAATCGGCCGGCAATCTCGTCTGGCGCTGTCTCCAGCACGATGCGCTCGTTGGGATAGATGGGCGTGAGGTCGTCGAAGTTGGTTCTGGCCCGCGCCACGTCGGGCTCCAGCTCATTCACCCGCTCCACACGAAGCAGGCCGAAATACTTCTCGGAGTCCTTGGGCGGCCGCACCTGTCCGGTAACCAGGTCGCCCGTACGCAGGCCGAACTTCTTGATCTGCGTCTGCGAGACGTAGATGTCATCCGGACTGGGTGTCAGGTTGTGTCGGCGAAGGAAGCCCCACCCTTCCTGCAGTATCTCCAGCGTTCCCGTGGCGGATGCGATAGGTTTTTCGCCCGCAGCCTCCACAAGGCGCTGGATCAGGTCCTCGCGGCGAGCCGAGGTGTCGCCGTTCAGTCCATGCTCCTTGACGAGCTGAATGAGGTCTTCCGTGGTCTTGGACTCCAACTCCGCAACGAGCATTGCGCGCTCGTCCTGTGCGGGACGCCGGAAGGTAGCTTCCACGTGTGAGCTGGAATCGTTGCGGCGGGGACCGCGCGAAGGCGGCCGGCGGCGAGACGAAGGGGTGTTGTTTGGCACGGTTAGTGAGTGTCCAGCGGAGAGGGATTAGCCCTGAGGGCCGAGCTCCGCAATGTAAGGGAGATTTCGATAGAGACCTGCATGGTCCAGGCCGTATCCGACGACGAACGTATCCGGAATGGTGAAGCCAGTGTAGTCCGCTCTTACCTCAACGCGCCTGCGGCTGGGTTTGTCCAACAGCGCGCACGACTTTACGCTCGCGGGTCCTCGAGCGAGAAGCATCTGCAGCAAGTACCGAAGCGTGAGCCCCGTGTCTACTATGTCCTCCACGATGAGCAGATCCCTGCCATGAACCGATCGGCCGAGGTCCTTCAGGATGCGGACTTCGCCGCTGCTCTCTGTCTGCTTGCCATAAGATGCTGCCGCGATGAAATCTATTTCGACCGGGATAGTGATGCTGCGCACCAAGTCCGCCACGAAGAGAGCTGCGCCCGTCAAGATGCCGATCACGACAAGGCTCGTTCCAGCATAGTCCCGGGAGATCTCGGCGCCAAGCTCCCGAACGCGGACGCGAATCTGCTCTTCCGTCAGGACCACACGTCCCGGACATTCTGTATCGGTTCGGTGCGCCAAGCCTACTCCCACTCAATGGTTGCCGGCGGCTTCGAACTCACATCATAGACAACGCGGTTCACGCCCGCTACTTCGTTGACGATACGACTGCTCGAACGTTCCAGCACCTCATACGGAACACGCGCCCAGTTTGCGGTCATTGCGTCTTCACTGGTTACAGCGCGGAGCACAACCGGGCACGCGTACGTGCGGCTGTCGCCCATCACCCCAACACTTCGCAGGTCGGGAGCGAGTACCGCGAATGCCTGCCAGACTTCGCGATACAGACCCGCTCGCCGCAACTCCTCGATGAAGATCGCATCGGCTTCTTGGAGCGTGGCAACGCGATCCGCCGTCACCTCGCCAATGATCCGGACGGCCAAACCTGGTCCAGGAAACGGATGGCGCCAGACTATTGCCTCCGGAAGGCCCAATGCTTCCGCCACGCTGCGAACTTCGTCCTTGAAGAGGTAGCGCAGCGGCTCGATCACTTCCAGCCGCATGTCCGCGGGCAATCCGCCCACGTTATGGTGCGTCTTGATCTTGGCAGCAGTGCGTGTCCCACTCTCTATCACATCGGGATAGAGGGTGCCCTGCGCCAGGAACCTCGCCTCGGGGATATTATCGGACGCCTCCTCGAAAACCCGCACAAACTCTTCGCCGATGATCTTGCGCTTGGTTTCGGGATCCGTTACGCCAGCTAGACGCCGCAGGAAGCGCTCTCTGGCATCCACATAGACCAGACGGATACCGAACGCTTCAGCAAAGTCTCGCCGTACCTGCTCTGCTTCGCCCTTCCGAAGAAGGCCGTGGTCAACGAAAATGCACGTGAGGCGATCGCCGATGGCACGGTGGACGAGCTCCGCGACACAGCACGAGTCCACACCACCGGATACTCCGCATACGACCTGGGCATCGCCCACCCTGTCGCGAATGCTGGCCAGCTGCTCTTCGATGAAGTTCTCGGGAGTCCAGAGCTGCCGGCACTCACACACATCTACGAGAAACCGCCGCAGAAGTTCCGTTCCGAAGGGAGTGTGTGCCACTTCCGGGTGGAACTGCACGCCGAACAACCTGCGTCCGATATCCGCCATGGCGGCCACCGGTGCATTGGGCGTCCTCGCAAGAATAGTAAAGCCTGGTGGAGGTGCGGCCACCCTGTCACCATGGCTCATCCAGCACCGCAATACCGAGTCGCCGGGTGGAAACAGCGAGTCTGCCTCCAGCACCTCCAGATCCGCGCTGCCATATTCGCGATGATGCGACCGCTCCACCACGCCGCCCAACTGCAGTGCCATCAGCTGCTGCCCGTAGCATATCCCCAGAACCGGCACGCCAAGATCATAGATGGCAGGGTCAACGCTCGGCGCTCCCGACTCGTAGACGCTGGCGGGGCCTCCTGAGAGCACAATGCCCACAGGGCGGCTGTCACGTATCCGCGCAACCGGCGTGTCGTACGGCCATATCTCGCAGTAGACGTTGCACTCGCGGATGCGGCGTGCGATGAGCTGCGTGTACTGCGCGCCAAAATCGAGGACGAGGACGCGTTCGTCAGTCAGGCTGGACTGCATGAGAGCGGGTAGTAGGGAGAAGGCGCACCCAATGGCTGAACGAAGAGGCGGAACGCAACCAGTATATCGGCAGGGCGCGAACGTGTCAAGGGGACTCGTGTGCTACACTATCGCGCCAGATCGCACGCTTGCCCCTGGAGATAATACCCCGAATGCCTGAAGTACGCTCTATTCTGGCAACCGATTGCGGCAGCACCACCACCAAGGCCATCTTGATTGAGCGCATCGGCGAGCAGTATCGGCTCGTAGTGCGCGGTGAGGCGCCCACCACCGTAGAGGCACCCTTTGACGATGTTACGGTCGGCGTGCTTAACGCCGTACGCGAGGTGGAGGAGCTCTCCGGCCGTACCATCATCGGACCGGATGGCAGAATTCTAAGCCCCGAGCAGGACAGTCGGACCGGCGTGGACCTCTACCTCTCCACATCCAGCGCCGGCGGCGGACTTCAGATGACGGTTGCCGGCGTAGTGAAGGCCATGAGCGCCGAGAGCGCCCAACGTGCCGCACTCGGAGCGGGCGCCATCATCATTGATGTCATCGCGGTGGATGACGGCCGTAAGGAGTACCAGAAGGTAGAGCGCATCCGCCAACTGCGCCCAGACATGATCCTGATTTCCGGCGGCACGGATGGCGGCACCGTTACGCACCTCATCGAGCTTGCCGAAATGCTGGTTGCGGCGGACCCGAAGCCGCGGTTGGGCATCGGCCTGAACCTGCCGGTCATCTATGCCGGCAACAAGGACGCCTTTGAGCCGGTGGCTCAGCTTCTTGAAGGGCGGGTGGCTCTGCGCCAGGTGGAGAACCTCCGCCCCACCCTCGAGCGGGAGAACCTTTTGCCCGCTCGGGAAGCCATTCACGATCTCTTTCTAGAGCACGTGATGCAGCAGGCTCCAGGCTACAGCAAGCTCTCGTCCTGGGTCTCCACAGGCATCATGTCCACGCCTAACGCCGTGGGCAAGATCATGCAGACCATCGCCGAGCAGAGGAAGATTACCGTTCTCGGCGTGGATATCGGCGGAGCAACCACGGACGTCTTCTCCGTTTTTCGCAACGACGCTGGCGAGAGCATATTCAACCGGACTGTCTCGGCCAACCTGGGGATGAGCTACTCCATCTGCAACGTGCTTACGGAAGCCAAGGTGGAGAACATCCGGCGCTGGCTGCCCTTCGAGATGGACGAGGCCGAGCTGCGCAACCAATTGCGAAACAAAATGATCCGGCCCACCACCATCCCGCAGCGCCTTCAGGATCTTCAGGTGGAGCAGGCCGTGGCGCGCGAGGCGCTTCGGCTGGCCTTCGATCACCACAAGTCGCTGGCCCGCGGACTCACCGGCATCCAGGTGCAGCGCACTATCGGTGAGGCGCTTACGCAGGAAGGGACCGGCCGCACGCTTGTCAACATGATGGCCCTCGACATGATAGTGGGCAGCGGCGGCGTGCTTTCGCATGCGCCCAAGCGCGCCCAGTCCGCACTCATGATGATGGATGCGTATCAGCCGGAGGGAGTAACCCTTCTCACCGTGGACTCCATCTTTATGATGCCGCAGTTGGGAGTGCTCTCTACCGTGGAGCCGGAAGCAGCCACACAGGTGTTCGAGAACGACTGCCTTGTCTATCTTGGCACCTGCATTGCGCCTGTGGGCACCGCGCGGGAGGGCGAGCCCTGCGTAACGGTTACAGTGGATGGGCGCACCGAGTCGGTTCCCTTTGGTTCCATCCGCGTCCTCCCGCTCGGCTACCGCGAAGTGGGACAGGGATCCAGCTCAACAGCCACCGTGGGCCATGAGGCCCCACCCTCCAATGAACCGCTCCGCACGGAGGCGCTGATCCAGCCCGCTAAGGGCTTCGATGTTGGGGCTGGCAAGGGGAAGCCGCGAACCGTTCAGGTTACGGGCGGCATGGTGGGCCTCATCATAGACGCCCGCGGGCGCCCTCTCGCCTTGCCCTCCGATGGCTCCAAGCGCATCGCCAAACTGCGTGAGTGGCTTGCCGCCATGGGCCTGCGCTCCGAATGAACCAACTGCCAGATTTCCTTTGCCGTCTGCTGGTGTGCACCATATGCCGTGGCGACCTGCAGGTTGCTCGGCAGGATGCTCTCCTATGCCGCGTCTGCGGGCGCTCCTACCCCGTTGATCAGGGCGTGGCCAGGATGCTGCCCGAGGAGTTGGCTGCGGACGTGCCTGCGGCGGAGCGTGCCGAGGTCGCGCGCAAGCGGGCCGAGATGCGGGCACGTGATGAGCAGGTTGATCGGTATGACCGGATGTGGCATCTGAACCTGTTCGGCCGGGTGGAAGTGCCCGCAACCCTCCGTATGCTCGATCTGCATTCGACGGACACTCTGTTGGAGGCTGGCTGCGGCACGGGAAGGATGAGCGTGGCCTTCGCCAATCGGTGCTGCCACCTCATTGCCGCGGACTACTCCTGGGAATCGCTGAGAGTGTGTGCTGCCAAGTTGGCCGGTGCGGGGATTACGAACGCAGCGCTCGTGCAGGCGGATATCTGCCGTTTGCCGTTTAGAGACGGCGTTTTCGACCGCATTGTGAGCTGCCAGGTCCTGGAGCACGTTCCGACATAGGAGAGTCGCTGCGCTGCCGTCGAGGAGCTGGCACGTGTGGCGGCTCCGCATGCGGTGATGGCGCTCTCAGCGTACAAGTATTCACTCCTCATGCGGCTGTTCGGCCAACGCGAGGGCGAGCATGGCGGCGGCATCTACTTCCGCCGTTTCACATACGCCGAACTGCGCGAACTCCTCGGCCAGGCCTGGCGCGTGAGGCGCATGACGGGAGCGCTCGTTTATCACTATCTGGCACAGTGCGCGGAGCCCTGCACGGACCGCCGAACCGAGGCTGTGCGGCGCGGCGCGGTCGTGCAATGAGCGCTCAGACCCCCGGCAAGCGGCGTGCCACGTGGCGTCTGGGAGCGCGAGAGCGCGCCCGCATGCAGCTCGTGGTCATCGGCACAGTCGTGCTTACCCTGGTTCTGTTTCTGCGGCCAGGTTTTCTGCGGCTCATAGAGAATCGCGAGTTCCAGGTGTGTCAGGGCAACCTTCTAAAGATCGCGCAGGCCCTGCGCACCTATTCCGATGATTGGGACGGTGGATATCCTCCGGCGGAGCATTGGGCGGATCACGCGCTGGCGAACATGCGGGGTATCACCGGCGACACACGGCAGCGAGACCGCTTCTTCCACTGTCCGAAGGATGGTTCGACCGGTATCAGTTACATCTACAACGATCTCTTCGGCGGGCTTTCGCTCACACAGACCACCGAAGACAAAACAGTCAATGAGAACCTGGAGCGGCTCGGGCGGCCGGAGCGCGCACCCATTGTGGTCGAGGTACATGGCAGTCCAATGAACGGCCATCAACCCTTCGCTAACTGGGATGACGTGGCGGCGAAGCTGACCCGCAAGCATGCGCTCGATTCGCCCACAGGCTCCTTCATTCGGGGCAACCTGATGCCCTCGTTCAAGTCGGAGGAGGAGCTCGGCGGCCTTGCCGGCCGCAGGTTCTAGAGGAGGGAGCATTGGGCAGCGCCTACACTCCTGGCCTGAAGGTCAGTGCAAACACCCATATCGAGAAGACACGCAGGCTGCCGCTCAAGGGGACAGTCCTCGTGAATGTAGGCGATCGTGTGGCGCCGGACACCATCGTGGCACGCACCGAGCTGCCTGGGACCATGCAGACCGTGAAGCTCGCGCAGCTCCTTGGCGTGGAGCCTCAGGATCTGCCTGCCCTCCTGCTGGTTGAGAAGGGCCAGCAGGTGCGCAAAGGCGATGTGCTGGCGAGGACAAAGGGCATCTTCGGGATGTTCAAGACCGAGATCAAGTCGCCGGTCACCGGCTGTCTCGAGCTCATTTCGGAGCAGACCGGGAACCTGGGCATACGCCAGCCGCCGACACCCGTGGAAAAGGACGCCTACATCCACGGCGAAATCACGCAGATTATCCCCGACGAGGGGGTCGTGGTGGCATGTGAGGGAGCGCTGATTCAGGGAATCTTCGGGGTGGGCGGCGAGCGGCGTGGTGAGATAGCCGTAGTAAGCAGCTCGCCCGAGGAAGTTCTGGACGAGGCAAACATGCTTCCCGAGCACGCCGGCAAGATTGTAGTGGGCGGCTCCTGCGTAACGCAGCGCGCACTGCATCGCGCCGCGGAGCTGGGGGTGCTGGGCATTGTTGCCGGCGGTATCGTGGATCGTGACCTCATCGAGTATCTGCGATCCGCGCTGGGTGATCCGAGTTACGATATCGGTGTGGCCATCACAGGCCAGGAGCCGATACCCTTCACCCTGATGGTTACGGAAGGCTTCGGGCGTATCCGGATGGCGGAGCGCACCTTCAAACTGCTGCAGTCCCTTCAGGGCCGGATTGCCAGCATGAACGGGGCCACGCAGATACGTGCTGGCGTCATCCGGCCCGAGGTCGTGGTGTCCCTTAGCGAATCCGCGCCCACCGAAAGCGCTTCGAGGGATTCCGGCACGCTCGACATCGGCACACCCATTCGCATCATCCGCGAGCCCTATTTCGGGCAGCTTGCGGTGGTCTCCGCCCTACCCAGCGAGCTCCAACAAGTGGAATCGGAGACGATGGTGCGCGTGCTCCAGGCACGCCTGGACGATGGGCGAGAAGTGACGGTGCCTCGCGCCAACGTGGAGATCATCGAAACCTGAAGGCACACCGGCGGGGTGGATTTCCCCTACCCGCTTCGACGGGCGAAGAAGACTTCCGTCCGGGCATGGCGCACAACCGTTTACCGTTGGGCCAGCAGGTATCTGGCTTTGAGCCGATCCATCACAATCGCCAGCAGGAGCGCGCCGCCGCCCAGCATCTGCTTGTCGAACTCCTGCACGCCTTGCAGCGCCAACCCGTTATCGAGCACACCCATCACCAGGGCGCCGAGGAGTGTGCCGAGCATGCTTCCCCTCCCGCCGGATAGCGCCGTGCCCCCCAAAACCACCGCGGTGATGGCGTTCAGCTCCGCGCCCACGCCAAGCAGCGGATCTCCGGAGTTCACCCGGGCCGCCAGAAAGACCCCGGCAAGGCCGGCGAGTGCGCCGGATATCGCGTAGACCGCCAGCTTCACGTTGCGCGTATCCACGCCAGCCAGCCGCGCCGCCTCCTCGTTGCTGCCGAGCGCGCACACCAGCCGGCCGAAGGCCGTGCGCACTACCACCACGTGCGCGGCCAGCAGCAACAACCCCGCCACCCACACCGCGGGAGGTATCCCCAGCAGCTCCCCTGCCGCGCCTCCGCCCAGGGCATTGAAGCGGTCTGGCAGGCCGCTGATGGGCCGCGCTTCGGTGTACTTGAGCGCCGCTCCGCGCGCAATCGCCAGCATAGCGAGGGTTGCGATGAACGGCGCAGCGCGCAGACGCGTGATGAGCAGTCCGTTCCAACCGCCCAGAAGCCCACCCACGCCTGCCGCCAATAGGACCGCGGCACATATGCCTGCGCTTCCCGAATCGGCCAGACGGAGGGCGCAATCCGCAGAGAGCACCGCACCAAGCGCCAGCAGGGAGCCGACGGAGAGATCTATGCCGCCTGTGAGGATGACGAAAGTGAGACCGATGGCAAGAAGCAGGTTTGCAGAGACCTGGTGCGCGACGTTAACCAGGTTGCGAGTGGAGAGGAAGACATGGCCAGGGGTGGCTGCCGCGAAGTAGAGAGAGAGCGAAGCGAGTATGAGCAGAGCGCCGTAATCGGCCAGGAGACCTGCCGCGCGCCTCATCACCTGAAATCCATGGGCAAACACCTGAATATGCGGCTCATTACGCCCGGAAGTTCCGCGCCGCCGACAGGCATCCCTGCCGACCTGGCAGCACCAGTGGTTGGCCGGCAACTCTGGGGTTGGGCCTCGCCGGGTGGAGTGCCCTGCGCCTTAGGAGTCAGGCTCTCCGTGGCGGATTTGCCGGTCGGCTCGAGCACACGCCCACAGCAGGCGTGCATGATGGATCTCGCTGTTCAAGGTCATCCTTGTGGACAGGAACGCAGGCTCGTCGCGGCGAATGGGTAGGCAGCTGCACGGTACGTAGTTCCGGCTGACACGGTGCGTAAGGGGCGGAGCAGACCGCTCTCATCGCCTCGGCATCGGTTCGGATCCTGCCGTGTGTTCCCATCCGCTGCGCCGGGGGCGAGCCTACCTGTCCCGCTCGGCCAGGCCGGCGAGCTCATCTCCATGCGCGGCAACGTCAATCAATCTGCATCCGGTCACGCTCTGCTTGGTCATGCCTCCGCATGGCTCCGGCCGTGGGTGGGCCTCCTCGCGGTGTGCACGGTGTTCAGCCTGCATTCCGGCTTCCGCAGTCTCTTCTGGACTCTCGACTATCTGCCGAATCTTGCCACCCTGGTGGTCGTCCTGGCGGCGGGATGG